>NZ_JBEXOP010000016.1:0-164963 GCF_040611575.1 Streptomyces sp. NPDC006610 | reverse complement strand
AAACGCCCGGTTACATTCCGAACCCGGAAGCTAAGCCTTACAGCGCCGATGGTACTGCAGGGGGGACCCTGTGGGAGAGTAGGACGCCGCCGAACTCCTTTTGGAGCTCCGGCTCTTGGGCAGACAGCCCAAGAGCCGGAGCTTTTTTGCGTTGAGGTAAGGTCAGGGGGCATCGTTGGCTCGTTTCCGACAGGAGGCCCCCGGTTGGAGGTCCAGGAGACCCGCGTCCAGACGGACCGGGTGCTCACCATCCCGAACATCCTCAGCATGGCTCGACTCGTCGGCGTGCCCCTCTTCCTGTGGCTGATCCTGCGGCCCGAGTTCGGAGGCCCGAAGAGCGACGGCTGGGCGCTGTTGGTGCTGGCCTTCAGCGGGATCAGCGACTACCTGGACGGAAAACTCGCGCGGCGCTGGAACCAGATCAGCAGCCTCGGCCGGCTGCTGGACCCGGCCGCGGACCGGCTCTACATTCTCTCGACGCTGGTCGGACTCACCTGGCGGGAGATTCTCCCGCTCTGGCTCACCGCCGTCCTGCTGGCGCGCGAGCTGGTCCTGCTGGTGATGGTGGGCATCCTCAGACGCCATGGCTATCCCCCGCCGCAGGTGAACTTCCTGGGGAAGGCGGCCACCTTCAACCTGATGTATGCCTTCCCGTTGCTCCTGCTCAGTGACGGAACAGGATGGATCGCGTCACTCGCTGCTATTTTCGGATGGGCGTTCGCCGGATGGGGTACAACCCTGTATTGGTGGGCAGGAGTCCTCTACGTGGTGCAGGTCCGCCGTATCGTTCGCGCGGGCGCCACGGCCGACTGAACTCGCCGCAGAGACGCAGCGCCTGAGCCTGCGATGGCCCGCCGGCGAAAAGTGCGGGACAATTCGGACGGGTGAAGTCGGCTAGACCGTCGTCTGTTAGAGGAGGACGCTTCCGACATGAAGGCCGTCGTGATGGCCGGCGGCGAAGGCACACGCCTTCGCCCCATGACCTCAAGCATGCCCAAGCCGCTCCTGCCGGTCGCCAACCGGCCGATCATGGAGCACGTTCTGCGGCTGCTCAAAAGGCATGGGCTCAACGAAACCGTCGTGACTGTGCAGTTCCTTGCCTCACTGGTCAAGAACTACTTCGGTGACGGGGAAGAGCTCGGAATGGAGCTCACCTATGCCAACGAGGAGAAGCCACTCGGTACCGCCGGAAGCGTCAAGAACGCCGAAGAGGCGTTGAAGGACGACACTTTCCTTGTCATCTCCGGCGATGCCCTGACCGACTTCGACCTCACCGAGCTGATCAACTTCCACAAGGAAAAGGGCGCGCTGGTCACCGTCTGCCTGACGCGCGTGCCCAACCCTCTGGAGTTCGGCATCACCATCGTCGACGAAGAGGGCAAGGTCGAGCGGTTCCTGGAGAAGCCCACCTGGGGGCAGGTGTTCTCGGACACCGTGAACACCGGCATCTACGTGATGGAGCCCGAGGTCTTCAACTACGTCGAGGCCGACGTGCCCGTCGACTGGTCCGGTGATGTCTTCCCCCAGCTCATGAAGGAGGGCAAGCCGGTCTACGGCTATGTCGCCGAGGGCTACTGGGAGGACGTCGGCACGCACGAGAGCTACGTCAAGGCGCAGGCCGACGTTCTCGAGGGCAAGGTCGACGTGGAGATCGACGGATTCGAGATCTCCCCGGGAGTCTGGGTGGCCGAGGGGGCCGAGGTGCACCCCGATGCCGTACTGCGCGGGCCGCTGTACATCGGCGACTACGCCAAGGTCGAGGCCGGCGCGGAGATCCGCGAGCACACCGTCGTAGGCTCCAACGTCGTCGTCAAGACCGGCGCCTTCCTGCACAAGGCCGTGGTGCACGACAACGTCTACGTCGGGCAGCACAGCAACCTGCGAGGCTGCGTCGTCGGCAAGAACACCGACATCATGCGCGCGGCCCGCATCGAGGACGGCGCGGTCATCGGCGACGAGTGCCTGATCGGTGAAGAATCGATCGTGCAGGGCAATGTGCGCGTCTACCCGTTCAAGACCATCGAGGCCGGCGCGTTCGTCAACACCTCGGTGATCTGGGAGTCGCGCGGCCAGGCGCATCTGTTCGGAGCCCGTGGCGTCTCCGGCATCCTGAACGTCGAGATCACGCCCGAGCTCGCGGTGCGGCTCGCCGGCGCCTACGCGACGACCCTGAAGAAGGGGTCCACCGTCACCACAGCCCGCGACCACTCCCGTGGTGCGCGTGCGCTCAAGCGGGCCGTGATCTCCGCCCTTCAGGCCAGCGCCATCGAAGTGCGGGACCTGGAGAACGTACCGCTGCCGGTGGCGCGGCAGCAGACGGCTCGGGGCAGCGCCGGCGGCATCATGATCCGCACCTCGCCCGGAGTGCCGGACTCCGTGGACATCATGTTCTTCGACTCCCAGGGCGCCGATCTGTCGCAGGCCAGCCAGCGGAAGCTGGACCGGGTCTTCGCGCGGCAGGAGTACCGGCGTGCCTTCCCGGGCGAGATCGGGGACCTGCACTTCCCGGCGAGCGTCTTCGACTCCTACACCGGGTCGTTGCTGCGCAACGTCGACACGACCGGGATCGCCGAGTCCGGGCTGAAGGTCGTCGTGGACGCGTCCAACGGCAGCGCGGGTCTGGTGCTGCCCAGCCTGCTCGGGAAGCTGGGCGTCGACTCGCTGACGATCAACCCCGGGCTGGACGAGTCGAGACCGACGGAGACGGCGGACGCCCGGCGGTCGGGGTTGGTGCGGCTGGGAGAGATCGTGGCGTCCGCGCGGGCGGCGTTCGGGGTGCGGTTCGACCCCGTCGGCGAGCGGCTGTCGCTGGTGGACGAGAAGGGCCGGATCGTCGAGGACGACCGGGCACTGCTCGTCATGCTCGACCTGGTCGCCGCCGAGCGGCGCAGCGGACGGGTGGCGCTGCCGGTGACGACGACCCGCATCGCCGAGCAGGTCGCCGCGTACCACGGAACGCAGGTCGAGTGGACCACCACCTCGCCGGACGACCTGACCAGGGTCGGCCGGGACGAGACGACCATCTTCGGCGGCGACGGCAAGGGCGGATTCATCGTCCCCGAGTTCAGCAGCGTCTTCGACGGCACGGCGGCCTTCGTACGGCTGATCGGGCTGGTGGCGCGGACGCAGCTCACCCTCAGCCAGATCGACGCGCGGATCCCGCGGGCGCACGTGCTCAAGCGGGATCTGGCGACCCCCTGGGCCGTCAAGGGACTCGTCATGCGCCGGGTGGTCGAGGCGGCCGGAGACCGACAGGTGGACACCACGGACGGGGTGCGCGTGGTGGAGGCCGACGGGCGCTGGGTGATGGTGCTGCCCGACCCTGCCGAAGCCGTCACCCATCTGTGGGCCGAGGGCCCGGACGACGCCTCCGCACAGGCGCTGCTCGACGAGTGGGCGGCGGTCGTGGACAGCGCGGGGCGGTAGGCCCCGGTAGGAGACAAGGCGCCCCACGCGCGCGTGCCGGACAAGTGTCCCCAAGGGGGGCCTGTCCGGCACGCCGGTGGGGCCATTCGGAGGTAGCGGTCACCTCGTGCGACGATGTGCGGCATGCCGCAGCAGCCCCCCGTTCGGAGCACTCCCAGGTCTGCCGCGCGTCCGGACGCGTCCATGTCACTGCTCACCAACGTCATGGACCACAGCCTCGACGACGGGTACGCGCAGGCCGCGGCCCGGAAGCAGGCCGCCGGCGTCGGCGGCGTGCCGAAGACGCTGAGGGCCCGGCTCGGGCTGGCCGCCGGCCTGGTCCTCGCGGCTCTCGTGGTGACCCTGGGCGCGGCGCAGGCCCGCGTGGACGCGCCGGTCGTGGCCAAGGAGCGGGAGGAGCTCATCGACCGCATCGGACGGGAGACCGACGCCGCGGACGAGCTGGAGCAGGACGTCGACGCGCTGCGCGCCGATGTGAACGCCCGCCAGCGTGAGGCCCTGCGGGACAGCGGCGGCGGCGCCCAGGCGGACCTGGTCGGCCTGCTGGCCGGGGCGACCGAGGTGCACGGCCCCGGGGTGCGGCTGGTGGTGAACGACGCCAAGGAGGCCACCGGCGGCGGAGACGACGACCCGCGCGGGACCACCGGTTTCTCCGACACGGGGCGAGTGCGCGACCGGGATCTGCAGCGGGTGGTCAACGGGCTGTGGGAGTCCGGCGCCGAGGCCGTCGCGATCAACGGGCAGCGGCTTACGGCGCTGTCGGCGATCAGGGCCGCCGGCGACGCCATACTGGTCGACAACAGGCCGCTGGTGCCGCCGTACACGGTTCTCGCGGTGGGGGACGGCGAGCGGCTGAGCGCCGCGTTCCAGAACAGTGCGGACGGGCTGTACCTGCATGCGCTGCAGGAGAACTTCGGGATCAGGACCGGCATCTCCGCGGAGGACGACCTCCGGCTGCCCGCCGCGCCCAGGATGATCGTCCGCACAGCACAGCCGATATCGGAAACAGCACAGCAGAGAAGTGAGAAGGGCACATCGTGATCGCCGTACTGGGCCTCGTCGTGGGTGTCGTGGCCGGCCTGCTGGTCCGGCCCGAGGTGCCGGCGGCCGTAGAGCCTTATCTGCCGATCGCCGTCGTCGCGGCGCTGGACGCGGTCTTCGGCGGGCTGCGGGCGATGCTCGACGGGATCTTCGACGACAAGGTGTTCGTGGTGTCGTTCCTGTCGAACGTGGTCGTCGCCGCGCTGATCGTGTTCCTCGGCGACAAGCTGGGCGTCGGCGCGCAGCTGTCCACCGGCGTCGTGGTGGTCCTCGGCATCCGCATCTTCTCCAACGCCGCGGCCATCCGGCGCCACGTCTTCCGGGCGTGAGGCCGATGAGCAACCAGGAAGAGACCAACGGCAAGCGTCCGCCGCTGCGCGAGGAACTGCCTCCCGAGGTGCCCGCCGCGGCCCCGGCCGAGGACGGCACCGGGCCGACCCCCGGACCGGCGCCGACGGGACGGCAGCGGCTGATCGACGGGTTGTGGCCGCCGCGGGTGACACGCGCCCAGCTGATCGTCGCCCTGCTCCTGTTCGGCCTCGGCTTCGGCCTGGCCGTGCAGGTGGCCTCGAACAGCGAGGGCGACAGCGTCCTCAGCGGGGCGCGGCAGGAGGATCTCGTTCGCATCCTCGATGAACTCGACGACCGCACACAGCGTCTTGAGGACGAGAAGCAGGGTCTCGAACAGCAGCGGGAGGAGCTGGAGAACAGCTCCAACCAGGCGGAGGAGGCCCGGAGGCAGACGCAGGAGAAGGAACGGCAGCTGGGCATCCTCGCGGGCACGGTGGCGGCCCAGGGGCCGGGCATCACGATGACGATCACCGACACGAAGGGGACGGTCGAGGCGGACATGCTGCTCGACGCGATCCAGGAGCTGCGCGCCGCCGGCGCGGAGGCGATCCAGGTGAACGGCGTGCGCGTGGTCGCCGGCACCTACCTCGCGGACGCGCGCGGGAGCGTGACCGTCGACGGGAACAAGATCAACACCCCGTATCGTTTCAAGGTCATCGGCAAGCCGCAGGATCTGGAACCGGCGCTCAACATCCCGGGAGGCGTGGTGCAGACGCTCGAGAAGGAGCAGGCCACCGTTAGTGTGGAGCGGTCGGACAAGATCGTCGTGGACGCCTTGCGAGCGGTGAAGCGACCTGACTACGCTCGGTCGTCCTCCCAGTGAACCGGGGGTGCATGGCGGACGTCCGGCGAGGGCATGAGGTTGCGGGGGGTCGACGCACCGATCGGGTGGTGCGTGGTGGAAACTGTCTGGTGGATACGGACGTTGTGAGGATGTCCGGGTCGGCCAGTGTGTGCAATCAGGGTTCGTCCTGCCCCACGGGCGGGTCTGTTTCGGTCAAGGGGAATCGCCCGTGAAGTTGTTTGCGAAGTTGTTCGGCAAGAGCACGCGAGAGGGCAGCGGCAACGCCACCGCCCGTCATCGTGCGCAGCCCGACGCGGAAGGCCAGCGCCCGCTGTTCCGGGACCAGGTGGCCGGTCCGGGCGGTGACGGCCCCGGCGCGTCGTCCGTTGACCCTGCCCAGGCCGGCGGCATAGGTTTCGGCCAACCGTCGAGTACGGGTGGAGGGTTTTCCATGCCGGCGCTGGTGTGTACGAGGTGCGGTAACCGGAACCCGGAGACGAGCCGCTTCTGCTCCAACTGCGGTGCGCCGCTGCGTGCCGGAGCTGCCGCCGAGCGCCCCTCCGAGACGACTTCCACGATCTCCATCAGCGGTCTCGAGGCCTACGACGCCGAGGCCACCGGCCAGACGCCGATGCCGACGCTCTCCGCCGAGGCGCAGGCCGCGGTGGACGCGCTGCCGCTGGGCTCCGCGCTGCTGGTGGTGCGCCGCGGCCCGAACTCGGGCAGTCGTTTCCTGCTGGACAGCGACCTGACCACGGCGGGCCGTCACCCGCAGAGCGACATCTTCCTGGACGACGTCACGGTCTCGCGGCGGCACGTGGAGTTCCGGCGCGGTCCGGACGGTTCGTTCACGGTGGCCGACGTGGGCAGTCTGAACGGTACCTACGTCAACCGCGAGCGGATCGACCAGGTCGCCCTGTCGAACGGTGACGAGGTGCAGATCGGCAAGTACCGGCTGGTGTTCTACGCGAGCCGACAGGGCATCTGACCCTCCCCGGACGCTTGTCCGGGGGGAACAGGGAAGGTCCATGCGTCACTCACCGAGCGGCGGCGCCGGGCACGGCGCCGCCGCCGCGGACAGCGGGCTGATGAGTATCGGCACGGTGTTGAACGTGCTGCGCGAGGAGTTCCCGGAAGTCACCATCTCGAAGATCCGCTTCCTTGAATCGGAGGGGCTGATCGAGCCGCAGCGGACCCCGTCCGGGTATCGCAAGTTCAGCGCCGGCGACGTCGAGCGGCTCGGGCATGTGCTGAGGATGCAGCGGGACCACTATCTGCCGCTCAAGGTGATCCGCGAGCAGCTCGAGGCGCTGGAGCGCGGTGAGGACGTACGGCTGCCCGTGGTGGGGCGGCAGCGGGACGCCGACGGTGCGCCGGAGGCTTTCGACGGGCCGACGGCGGCGCGCATCGGGCGGGCCGAGCTGCTGGCCGCCGCCGGGATCGACGAGCGGGAACTGGCCGAGTGGGAGTCGTACGGGCTGATCGCCCCGCTGGCCGAGGGCGTGTACGACGCGGAGGCGGCGACCGTGGCGGCGCTCGTCGCCGAGCTGGGCCGGTTCGGGATCGAGCCGCGGCACCTGCGGGTGATGAAGGCCGCCGCCGACCGCGAGGCGGGGCTGGTGGACCAGGTCGTGGCCCCGCTCCGGCGGCACCGCAACCCGCAGACGAGGGCGCACGCGGAAGCGCGGGCCAAGGAGCTGGCGGGCCTGACGGTGAAGCTGCACGCGGCGCTGGTGCAGACGGCACTGGGCGTACGGCTGCCCTGACCGGAGCCGGATTCCGGGGGCGCCGGACGGGGCGCCACCGGTCGCGAGGGGCTCTTGACCCGGCCCGACTACCCAAACGTCCCGGGCACGGCCTAGGGTTGCTGTGTGAACGAGCTCGATGTCGTAGGTGTCCGGGTGGAAATGCCCTCCAACCAACCGATCGTGCTCCTGCGCGAAGTGGCAGGTGACCGTTACCTCCCCATCTGGATCGGTCCGGGGGAGGCGACGGCGATCGCCTTCGCCCAGCAGGGCATGGCCCCCGCGCGACCGCTGACCCACGACCTGTTCAAGGACGTGCTGGAGGCCGTCGGCCAGGAGCTCACCGAAGTGCGCATCACGGACCTGCGTGAAGGCGTCTTCTACGCGGAGCTGGTCTTCGCCAGCGGCGTGGAGGTGAGCGCCCGCCCCTCCGATGCCATAGCGCTCGCCCTGCGCACCGGCACGCCGATCTACGGCAGTGACGGGGTGCTGGACGACGCGGGGATCGCGATTCCGGACGAGCAGGAGGACGAGGTGGAGAAGTTCCGCGAGTTCCTCGACCAGATCTCGCCCGAGGACTTCGGCACCAGCAACCAGTGAGACGGTCCGCCGGGCGGCTTCCGCCCGGCAATTGCCGGGGGCGAGTGAGAGCGTCCTGCGGCCCCCCGTCTGCGCATTCGGCTAGCCTTTCCCCGCGGTGGGGTGCGGGAAACCACTCCTAGGGTGATTATCACTCGGCGTGCCGAGTGTGGCGATCGTTGACGCACCCTTGGTGACTGCCTACCGTCGAGAAGGCAGGTCAAGGACGGAGGTCGGCGTGAGAAGCAGCGGCGACGGTACGGCTGGGGGTGCCCCCGGACGCGGTCTGGGGGAGAGCGGACCGTACCCGCTTCACGGCAGGACGGCCGATCACGCTGTGCAGCGACCGACGGCCGTTCCCGGCGGCGGAGGGGCGGCGCCCATGGCGTCCGAACAGATCGGCTACCGCGGGCCCACGGCCTGCGCGGCCGCCGGCATCACCTATCGGCAGCTCGACTACTGGGCCCGCACCGGCCTGGTCGAGCCGAGTGTGCGGCCCGCCCACGGGTCCGGCACGCAGCGTCTGTACAGCTTCCGGGACGTTGTCGTCCTGAAGATCGTCAAGCGGTTCCTGGACACCGGGGTGTCGCTGCAGAACATCCGCACGGCCGTGCAGCACCTCAGAGAACGCGGTTTCCGCGACCTGGAGCGGATGACGCTGATGAGCGACGGCGCCACCGTCTACGAGTGCACCTCCCCGGACGAGGTCCACGCGCTGCTCCAGGGCGGTCAGGGCATCTTCGGGATCGCGGTCGGGGTCGTGTGGCGGGACGTGGAGAACGCGCTGTCCCAGCTGCACGGCGAGCGCGTCGACACCGGCGAGACCCTCGTCGGCGCCAACCCCGCCGACGAGCTGGCGCGGCGGCGGAGCAACCGCGCCGTCTGAGGGCCCCGATTGTCAGTGGCGTGGGGCAGCATCGAAGATGTGAGAGCCGCGCCGACGATCCTGCACCTCGACATGGACGCCTTCTTCGCCTCGGTGGAGCAGGCGTCCAAGCCGAGCCTGCGCGGGAAGGCCGTCATCGTGGGCGGACTCGGTCCCCGCGGTGTGGTGGCGACGGCGTCGTACGAGGCCCGGGTCTTCGGGGTGCACTCGGCGATGCCGATGGCACAGGCCCGCCGGCTGGCGCCCAACGCCGCCTATCTGGTGCCCCGCTTCGCGGTGTACCGGTCGATCAGCGATCAGGTGATGGCGCTGCTGCGGGAGCTGTCGCCGCTGGTGGAGCCGCTCAGCCTGGACGAGGCGTTCGTGGACCTGGAGGCCGGGGGAGCCGCCCGGGACGCGGGGTCGGCGTGGGTCGCGGGCGAGAAGCTGCGGGCGGACATCCGCGCCGTCACCGGACTGACCGGTTCGGTCGGGCTCGCCGCCTCCAAGATGCTCGCGAAGATCGCCTCGGAGCGCGCCAAACCCGACGGGCTGGAGCTGATCGAGCCGGGCACCGAGCGGGCGCTGCTCGGACCGATGCCGGTGCGGACGCTCCCCGGAGTGGGCCCCGCGACGGGGGACCATCTGCGGAGGGCCGGGATCACCACGGTCGGGGAACTGGCCGAGGCCGGCGAGGACGAACTCGTCCGGCTGGTCGGCAAGGCACACGGGCACGCGCTGTACGCCATGGCGCTGGCGCGCGACGAGCGGCCCGTGGTGGCCGAGCGGGAGACGAAGTCGGTGTCCGTGGAGGACACCTACGACGTGGACATCCACGACCGGCTCCGGGTGGGGCTGGAGGTGCAGCGGCTGGCGGACCGGTGCGTGCGGCGGCTGCGGGGCGCGGGGCTGTCGGGGCGGACGATCGTGCTCAAGGTGCGCCGGTACGACTTCTCCACGCTGACCCGGTCCGAGACGCTGCGTGGCCCCACGGACGATCCGGCGGTGGTGCGGGAGGCTGCGGCGCGGCTGCTGGACTCGGTGGACACGACGGGCGGCGTGCGGCTGCTGGGCGTGGGGGTCAGCGGCCTCGCCGACTACACGCAGGAGGACCTGTTCGCGCAGGCCGCGGGGCCCCTGGCGGACGTGCCGGACGAGGACGCGGTGCCGGAACCGGAACAGGGCGTCGCCGAGCCGGCCGAGCGGCGCTGGCCCGCCGGGCACGACGTGCGGCACGCCGAGCACGGGCACGGCTGGGTGCAGGGCAGTGGACTGGGCCGGGTGACCGTGCGGTTCGAGACGCCCGGCTCGGAGCCGGGGCGGGTGCGGACCTTCCGTACTGACGACCCCGCGCTGGAGCCGGCGGATCCGCTGCCGCTCGTGCCGCGAAGACCCGAGGCAGGTCAGGAGTCGTCGGAGCCGGCGAGTCTGCCGAAGTCGTGGTCCGGGAGCGGGGGAGGGGCGGCCACGTCGAGTCCGTAGTGGTGGTAGAGCCGCAGCTCCTGTTCCGGGGACAGGTGCCGGCCGACGCCGAGGTCGGGAGCCCTCCTGATCAGGGCGCGGTCGTAGGGGACGTGCAGGCTGCCGTCGATCAGTTCGCTGGGCTCCAGCGGGACGAACGCGTCGCGGCTGAACAGGCCGGTGCGTATGGCCGCCCACTCCGGTTCGCCGGTGGCGTCGTCGAGGTACACCTCGTCGATCGTGCCGATCCTGGCGCCGGTGCGGTCGAACGCCTTGCGGCCGATCAGGTTGCGCGGATCGATGTCGGTCTGCACGGTCCCTCCTCATGGTCGCAACTCGTTCGTCAGCACTACGAAAGAGCACATTGGGGAAGGCGGCCACTCGAGGGACCCCGCGCCGGGCTCGCTGGTAGTCTGGCAAGTGGCTGGCGACCCCGTGCGGGAGAGTCCTCCGACCACCGTCGGAGGCGCCGAAGGAGCAAATCCTCCCCGGAATCTCTCAGGCCCCCGTACCGCACGGACGAGGTCACTCTGGAAAGCAGGACAGGCGCCGCCGGCGTCCGTCCTCACCGACGGTGAAAGCCGGACGTCCTCGGGCGGCCCGGTGAAGCTCTCAGGTCGAGATGACAGAGGGGGAGGCCGTCGGGGTACCCGTGCCGGGGTGCCCCCCGAAGGTCGCGTCAGACCAGGAGGCCTCCGCAGATGACCGCCCACCGCACCCCGCTCGCCGAGCTCGAACAGGGCATCCCCTTCGAACAGCGCCACATCGGGCCCGACCAGGAGGCCAGGGCGAAGATGCTCGCCCAGGTCGGCTACGGCTCCCTGGACGAACTGACCGCCGCCGCCGTCCCGGACGTGATCAAGAACGCCGACCGGCTGGAACTGCCGGACGCCCGCACCGAGGCCGAGGTGCTCGCCGAGCTGCGTGCGCTCGCCGACCGCAACCAGGTCCTGGGCTCCATGATCGGCCTCGGCTACTACGGCACCTTCACCCCGCCGGTGATCCTGCGCAACGTCATGGAGAACCCCGCCTGGTACACGGCGTACACGCCCTACCAGCCCGAGATCTCCCAGGGGCGGCTCGAGGCGCTGCTGAACTTCCAGACGATGGTCGCCGACCTCACCGGTCTGCCCACCTCCGGCGCCTCGCTGCTCGACGAGGGCACGGCCGCTGCCGAGGCCGTCGCGCTGTCCCGGCGCATGGGGCGGAACAAGAAGGGCCTCTACCTCGTCGACGCGGACGTGCTGCCGCAGACCGTCGCGGTGATCCGGACCCGCTGCGAGCCGGTCGGCGTCGAAGTCGTCGTCGCCGACCTGAGCCAGGGCATCCCCGCCGAGATCGCCGAGCGGGAGATCAACGGCGTCCTCCTCCAGTACCCGGGCGCCTCCGGGGCCGTACGCGACCTCAAGCCCGTCATCGACCAGGCGCACGACCTGGGCGCGCTGGTCACCGTCGCCGCCGACCTGCTGGCGCTGACGCTGCTGAAGTCGCCGGGCGAACTGGGCGCGGACATCGCGGTCGGCACCACGCAGCGCTTCGGCGTGCCCATGGGCTTCGGCGGGCCGCACGCCGGCTACATGGCGGTGCGCGAGCAGTTCGCCCGCAGCCTGCCCGGCCGTCTGGTCGGCGTGTCCGTCGACGCCGACGGCAACCGCGCCTACCGCCTCGCGCTGCAGACGCGTGAGCAGCACATCCGCCGCGAGAAGGCCACCAGCAACATCTGCACCGCCCAGGTGCTGCTCGCCGTGATGGCGGGCATGTACGCCGTCTACCACGGCCCCGAGGGTCTGAAGGGCATCGCCCGGCGCACCCACCGGTACGCCGCCGTCCTGGCGGCCGGGCTCAACGGCGGCGGCGTCGAGGTCGTGCACGGCGCCTACTTCGACACCCTGACCGCCCGAGTCCCCGGCCGTGCCGCCGAGGTCGTAGCCGCCGCGCGCGAGCAGGGCGTCAACCTTCACCTCGCCGACGCCGACCACGTCTCCGTCTCCTGCGACGAGACCACCACCCGGGCCCACCTGAGCGCCGTGTGGAACGCCTTCGGCGTCGAGGGCGACGTCGAGGCGCTGGACGCGGCCACCGAGGACGCGCTGCCGCAGGCGCTGCTGCGCACCGACGCCTACCTGACCCACCCGGTGTTCCAGCAGCACCGCTCCGAGACCGCCATGCTGCGCTACCTGCGCAGGCTCGCCGACCGCGACTACGCGCTCGACCGGGGCATGATCCCGCTGGGCTCCTGCACCATGAAGCTCAACGCCACCACCGAGATGGAGCCGGTCACCTGGCCCGAGTTCGGTCAGTTGCACCCGTTCGCGCCGGCCGAGCAGGCGCAGGGCTACCTCACGCTCATCCGCGAGCTGGAGGAACGTCTCGCCGAGGTCACCGGCTACGACAAGGTGTCGCTGCAGCCCAACGCCGGGTCGCAGGGCGAGCTGGCCGGGCTGCTGGCCGTGCGCGGCTACCACCGCGCCAACGGCGACGAGCAGCGCACCGTCTGCCTGATCCCGTCCTCCGCGCACGGCACCAACGCCGCCAGCGCCGTCATGGCCGGGATGAAGGTCGTCGTCGTCAAGACCGCCGACGACGGCGAGATCGACGTCGAGGACCTGCGGGCCAAGATCGAGCAGCATCGCGACCAGCTGGCGGTGCTCATGATCACCTACCCCTCCACGCACGGCGTGTTCGAGGAGCACGTCGCCGACATCTGCGCCCGGGTGCACGAAGCCGGCGGCCAGGTCTACGTCGACGGCGCCAACCTCAACGCCCTGGTCGGCCTGGCCAAGCCCGGCCACTTCGGCGGCGACGTCTCGCACCTGAACCTGCACAAGACGTTCTGCATCCCGCACGGCGGCGGCGGTCCGGGCGTCGGCCCGGTAGCGGTGCGCGAGCACCTGGCGCCGTACCTGCCGAACCACCCGCTGCAGCCCGAGGCCGGCCCCGCGACCGGCGTCGGCCCGATCTCCGCCGCTCCGTGGGGTTCCGCGGGCATCCTGCCCATCTCCTGGGCGTACGTCCGCCTGATGGGCGGCGAGGGCCTGAAGCGGGCCACGCAGGTGGCCGTCCTCAGCGCCAACTACATCGCCAAGCGTCTTGAGCCGCACTACCCCGTGCTCTACACCGGCCCCGGCGGGCTGGTCGCGCACGAGTGCATCATCGACCTGCGCCCGCTGACGAAGGCGACCGGCGTGAGCGTCGACGACGTCGCCAAGCGGCTGATCGACTACGGCTTCCACGCGCCGACGATGTCGTTCCCGGTGGCCGGCACGCTCATGATCGAGCCCACCGAGTCCGAGGACCTCACCGAGCTGGACCGGTTCTGCGACGCGATGATCGCCATTCGCGCGGAGATCGAGAAGGTCGGCTCGGGCGCGTGGCCGGCCGACGACAACCCGCTGCGCAACGCCCCGCACACCGCGGCGGCGCTGGGCGGGGCGTGGGAGCACGCCTACAGCCGCGAGGAGGCGGTCTTCCCCGGCGGCGTCGTCGCCGCCGACAAGTACTGGCCGCCGGTGCGCCGGATCGACCAGGCCTTCGGCGACCGGAACCTCGTCTGCTCCTGCCCGCCGCTGGACGCCTACGAGGACTGAGAAGGCTGTCGACCGCGGCCGTGGTTCAGGCCGGGTAGGCGTGGGTCTGGGTGGCCTTGACGGCCGCCCAGACCATGGCGCCGGGATGCAGGTCCAGCTCGGCCGCGGCGACCGCGGTGAGGTCGGCGGTGAGCGTGAGCTCGCCGGTCAGGGCCGCGCGGATCTGGTCGCCGTGGGTTTCCAGGCCGCTGACCTCGCAGCGCCACAGGTTGCGGGCGCTGGAGCCGGCGGGCCGGTCGCGGTGGAGGGTGACGGCGGCCGGCGGGAAGGCCACGAAGGCGGGGCCGCGCAGGTCCTCGGTGGTGGTGACGGCGGGGCCGTCCGGGTCGAGGCGGACGGTGTGGCCGTCGGCGGTGCCCCGGTAGAGGTTCAGGCCGACGAGCTGGGCCACGTAGTCGGTGCGCGGCCTGCGGGCGATCGCGGCGGGCGTGCCCTCCTGGACAACGCGGCCGTGCTCGACCACGACCAGCCGGTCGGCCAGCACCATGGCGTCCAGCGGATCATGGGTGACCAGCACGGCGACCGCCTCGAAGCCGACCAGGTGACGGCGGAGCTGGGCGCGCACCTCCAGGCGGGTGCGGGCGTCGAGGGCGGCCAGGGGTTCGTCCAGCAGCAGCAGCCGTGGGCCGGTGGCGAGGGCGCGGGCGAGGGCGACGCGCTGCGCCTGGCCCCCGGACAGCCGGCGGGGCTTGGAGGCGGCGTGCTCGGCGATGCCCATCCGCTCCAGCCAGGCGGCGGCCTGGGCGCGGGCCTCGGCCTTGCCCGCGCCGTGGCAGCGCGGCCCGAAGGCCACGTTGTCGAGGGCGCTCAGATGCGGGAACAGCAGGTAGTCCTGGAAGACGACGCCCACCGGCCGCGACTCGGGCGGTACGCGGTCCAGGTCGGCGCCGTCGAGCCGCAGGTGACCGCCGGTGAGCGGGGTGAGACCGGCCAGCGCCCGCAGCGCGGTGGTCTTGCCGGCGCCGTTGGGGCCGAGGAGGGCGACGACGTCGCCGGGCGCCGCGGTCAGGGCCACGTCCAGGCGGAAGGAGCCGCGGTCGACGACCAGGCGGGCGTCCAGGCCCCGGGTGTGCCGCGGTGTCGTACCTGCGTCGGTCATGGCGTCGTCATCCAGCGGTCGCGCAGGCCAGCCAGGACCGCGATCGAGACGGCCAGCAGGACCAGGCTGAGGGCGATCGCTGCGGCGGGGTCGCTCTGCAGCGCCAGATAGACGGCGAGCGGCATGGTCTGGGTGCGCCCCGGGAAGTTGCCGGCGAAGGTGATCGTCGCCCCGAACTCGCCCAGCGCACGCGCCCACGCCAGCACGGCGCCCGCGGCGACGCCCGGCGCGATCAGCGGCAGGGTGACCCGGCGGAACGCGGTGAAGCGGGAGGCGCCCAGAGTCATGGCCGCCTCCTCGAAGCGCGGGTCGGCGGCCCGCAGGGTGCCCTCGACGCTGATGACGAGGAACGGCATCGCCACGAACGTCTCCGCCAGCACCACGCCCGCCGTGGTGAACGGCAGGGTGATCCCGAACCAGGAGTCCAGCCACTGCCCGACGACGCCGTTGCGGCCGAGGGCGAGCAGCAGGGCCACACCGCCCACCACCGGCGGCAGCACCAGCGGCAGCGTCACCAGGGCCCGCACGAAGCCGCGGCCGGGAAACTCCGTGCGGGCCAGCAGCCACGCCAGCGGAACCCCGACGACCAGGCTCAGGGCGGTCGCCGCGGTCGCGCACAGCAGGGACAGCCGCAGCGCCTCCCACACCCCGGGGCTGGTGAGCTGCTGCGGCAGACCGGACCAGGGCGTCCGCACGAGCAGCGCGATCAGCGGCAGGACCAGGAAGGCCAGGCCGAGCAGGGCCGGCAGGAGCAGGGCGAGCGGCACTCGGCGCGTCATGGGGCGAGGAATCCGGCCCGCGTCAGCACCTGACGCCCTTCCTCGGACCTGACCAGGTCGATGAACGCCTCGGCGGCCCGGGCGTTGGGGGCGTCCTTGAGGAGGGCGATCGGATAGTCGTTGACCGCCTTCGACGACTCGGGGAACTCCACGCCCTCCACCTTGTCACCGGCGGCCCGCACGTCCGTCCGGTACACGAGCGCGGCGTCGGCCTCCTTCAGTTCGACCTTGGTCAGCGCGCTCTTGACGTCCTGCTCGTAGGACACCGGCGTCAGCCGCACACCGCCGGCGTCCAGCGCGGTCCGCGCGGCGGCGCCGCAGGGGACGCTGCGATCGCACAGGACGACCTTGAGGCCCGGTTCGGCGAGGTCGTCGAGGGAGGCGATGCCGTCCGGATTGCCCGGCAGGGTGGCGATCTCCAGCCGGTTGCGGACGAAGGTGACCGGTTCGCCCGATGCGCCGCCGGAGTCCGTGACGATCTTCATGGTCTTGGGGCTGGCGGAGGCGAAGACGTCGGCCGGGGCGCCGCCGGTGATGCTCGCGGCGAGGCTGTCGCTGCCGCCGAAGCTGAAGCCGACCTCCGTGCCGGGGTACCGCTTCTCGAAGCGCTCGCCGAGGGCCTCGAAGCTCTCCTCCAGGGAGGCGGCCGCGAAGACGGTGACCCTGCCGGAGACCTTCCCGGAGGCGCCGTCGGAGCCGGTGCCGGACGTGCTGTCGGAGGAGTCGGAGCAGGCGGTGACGGCGGAGAGCGCGGTGACGGCCACCAGCACGGCGGCTGCGGTGCGGATCATCACGGGTGACTCCCTCGGTCTCCGGGCGGGAAGAGGGCACGCGCTCTCTTCATACGGGGATCATACAGACGCAGATGCCAGGCTGAAGCGCATATTGGTTGGCACGCGCTGGGGGAGACGGTGTGGTCGCAGCGCATGTGCGATCGCAAGGCCGGGTGACCGCCGGTGCAGGGGCCCGGAGCGGTGCCGGTGCGGGTGTCGATCTCAGGCGTCAGGCACGGTCGATATGAACGTTTGTCGACTTCACCCGGGCCGTCGCCTCCATCCCCACCTCCAGGCCCAGCTCCTCGACGGCCTCGCGCGTCAGCAGGGACACCAGACGGTGCGGGCCGGCCTGGATCTCCACCTGGGCGGCGACGTCGCCGAGCTTGATGGCGGTGACGATGCCGGGGAAGGCGTTGCGGGCGGAGGTGTACGACGTCTCCTCGTCGCCACCGCCGGCCTTGGCGAGTTCGACGGAGAACGCGGCGAGGTCCCGTCCGTCGATGAGGCGGCGTCCGGTGTCGTCGCGGTGGGTCGCCATCCTGCCCGCGTCCGCCCAGCGGCGCGCGGTGTCGGGGCTCACGCCGAGCAGCCGTGCGGCCCGGCCGATCGTGTAGGAGTGCATGGGGGTCACGATAAAGGCGGCGCGGACATGCGAAGGGGCCGGTGCGCGGATGCTGCTCCGCGGTCCGGCCCCGGTGCGTCGTTCGTGAGCTCCTCAGGCGGCGGTCACGATGTGGCGGCCGTCCAGTGTGCGGTGCGGGGCGATGACCCGGCCGTCCGGCAGGAGCTCACCGGTGTCCTCGAAGAGGAGGACGCCGTTGCACAGCAGGCTCCAGCCCTGCTCCGGGTGGTGCGCCACGAGGCGGGCGGATTCCCGGTCGGCGGAGTCTGCGGTCGGGCACGGCGGCTGGTGCTGGCACATGGAAGGGATCTTTCGCTCTGTCGTGCTGTCGTGTGGGATCGTCGGCGTGTCCGACGAGTCGGACCTGTCTGTCTCGCGGCGTGAAGCGTCGTTCATGGCCGCCCCCCGTTGTGATAAGTCGGTCGGTCCCAGTGTTGCCCCACGGGCGTCGTTCCGCAGGCATTTGGCTGCACCGCTCTTCACTGGTTCAGGACGCGTCACCCGCGCGGGCGGTTCATCTCAACGGCACCGTCACTTCGGGTGGTTCCGGATGGCCCGTGCGGACCAGGTTCTGGTCCGCACGGGCCGTACCCCGCCTCAGGACGGCTCCGGTGACGGGGTACGGGCGGGCGCGGTGCCGGTGACCGGCGCGGGGTGCGGGAGGGCTCAGGCCGGGGCCGGGGAGCCGAGCAGGGGCGGTGCCGGGGCCACGCGATGGGTGAGCACCGGCAGCAGATCGGCGACCCGGTGCGGCCGGTGGGCCGCGATGCCGGGCGGCGCGGGCGCCAGCGGCACCAGCAGGTCGGTCGCCGCGGGGTCGCCGTCGGCTCCGTCCGAGTCGGTGTCGCCGTGCAGCCAGAGGGTGAGCATGTAAAGGCCCGGCACGGACAGCAGTCGCGGCTGGTACGGCTGCGTGAGCGTCTCCGCCTGGCGCAGGGCGCGTTCGGTGGAGGTGACGTAGGGGCCCTCGAAGAAGTGCGAGAACGCCCACCCGTCCGGGGTCAGCATGGTCTCCGCGGCGGCGATCGCGTGGCCGTCGCAGTGGACGAGGAAGCGCCAGCCGGCGAGCCGGGTGACGGGGGCGCCTTGGGGGGTGATCCGCTCGAGTACGTGGACCGGGAGCGGGAGTTCGGGCGTGGTGGGCCCCTGGGCGCTGCGCAGGGCGGGCGTTCGGGCCTCGTGGACCGCGGTGGGGGAACCGAGGGCCGTGAGGACGGAACGGACTGCGGGCGCGGGGGCCGGGGGAACGTGCAGCGGCATGGTGGGTCGCCTCTCATTCGACAGGCAAGGCGGCGCGAGGGGGGGGCGGGGCGGACAGCACTGTCAGCACACGGGGGCAGTGAGGCGGGGGCCGGGGCCTGTGGAACGAGAGGTATGGGGTGCCGGCTGCCGTACGCCATCTCGACGGCAGGTTTCCCCCGACGGCGGGCGCCAACCTTCTGCCTTGAGCGGAGTTTATACGGCAAATGTTCAGACGGTGTTTCGGCTAGTCGATTCGGGGCACTCGCGCAAGGGTTCATTCGGCCTGCCGGAAGCAGGCGATACGCGGGAAATCCTCCCGATTCCGGGAGGCTCGGCCCGGCGCTGACCTCGGGCATCGCTCCGGCCGCGGTCGGCCAATTCTCGTCGGCGTTTTTCACGAGGTCGCCGGTACCGGAACCGCATACTGCGCCTTGCCAGGGGAATGTGCCTCCGGTCACGGTCGTTCCGAGTGACCACACTAGCGGTTGCGGGCCTTCGCCGGGGACGTTATGGATCGCTTGGCCTGGGCATCATCCATCCTGACCCGGACACCGGCGGCCGATCTTCGGCCCGCCCACCGAGGAGGGAACTTCGATGGGGGAGAAGGTCGTGGCAGGCGCGTTCGACCTGTCCGATCGCCAGCGCTACCGCGCCAAGCTCCAGCAGTGCCTGGAGGGGCTGCGGCGCTTGCTGGACGAGGAGCGGTTCGAGCGCCCCAGGAACCTCATGGGACTGGAGATCGAACTGAATCTCGCCGGTCGGGACGGCTCGCCGCGAATGCTCAATGCGCAGGTGCTGGAAAAGATCGCAAGCCGCGATTTCCAAACAGAACTCGCCATGTTCAACCTGGAAGTCAACATCGCTCCGCACCGGCTCGGCGGGCGGGTATTCGACCGGCTCGCCGAGGAACTCCGTACGTCACTGGCATATGCCCACCGGAAAGCGGGCGAGGTCGACGCGGGAATCGTGATGATCGGCATTCTGCCGACCCTCGACCGCGACGACCTGGTCTCCTCCAACCTTTCCGACGTCGACCGTTACACGCTTCTCAACGACCAGATCGTGGCCGCTCGCGGCGAGGACTTCACGCTCGACATCGACGGTGTCGAGCATCTCAGGTGCACGTCGCGGTCGATAGCGCCGGAAGCCGCCTGTACGTCCGTGCAATTGCACCTGCAAGTGACACCGGGGCGCTTCGCGGACGTGTGGAACGCGGCCGAGGCGGCCAGCGCCGCGCAAATAGCCGTGGGCGCCAACTCACCCTTCCTCTTCGGCCGCGAGCTGTGGCGCGAGTCCCGGCCGCCGCTGTTCCAGCAGTCCACGGACACCCGCCCGCCGGAGCTTCAGGCGCAGGGCGTGCGCCCGCGCACCTGGTTCGGGGAGCGCTGGATCTCGTCGGCGTACGACCTCTTCGAGGAGAACCTGCGCTACTTCCCCGCCCTGCTGCCCATCTGCGACGACGAGGACCCGCTGGCGGTCCTCGACGCCGGCGACGTGCCCAAACTCGCCGAGCTGGTCCTGCACAACGGCACCGTCTACCGCTGGAACCGGCCGGTCTACGGGCTGGTGGACGGGGTTCCGCACCTGCGCGTGGAGAACCGCGTCCTGCCCGCCGGCCCCACGGTCGTGGACGTGCTCGCCAACGCGGCCTTCTACTACGGCCTCGTCCGCGCGCTCGCCGAGGAATCGCGGCCGGTGTGGACCAAGCTGCCGTTCGAGGCGGCCGCCGCCAACTTCGACGCCGCGTGCCGGCACGGCATCGACGCCCGCTTCACCTGGCCCCGGCGCGGACGGTACGGGGGCACGGGCGAGGTGGACGCGGTGACCCTCGTGCGCGACGAACTGCTGCCGCTCGCCGAGGCCGGGCTGGACGCGTGGGGAGTCGAGCGGGCCGACCGGGATCTGTATCTGGGGATCATCGAGGAGCGCTGCCGGCGACGGGTGAACGGGGCGTCGTGGCAGACGGCGACGTTCCACAAGGCGTTGGAGGGCGGTCTGTCGCGGGACGCCGCGCTGGCCGCGACGACCCGGCGCTATGCCGAGCTGATGCATCTCGGGGACCCGGTGCACACCTGGCCGGTGGGCATGCCGGAGGCCGCGCGGGCGGCGTGAGGCGGATCGGCCGCGCGGAGGGCGGGTCTCCGCGCGGTCGGCGGTGCGGGCGGGCCGGGGGCGGCCCAGGGGATCGGCGGTCGTCTGCGAGGCTGTCGTGTGCGATCTTCGTACTCTCTTCGGTACGGGGCCACACGACGGGAGGCAGGGGTGCGGGCAGAGGCGGGCGCGGAGGGCGGGACCGGGACGACGCCGGAGCGGCCGTCGCGGCGGATGCTGCGGGACGAGACGCTGGTCGTACTCGCGCTGTCACTCGGCGCCAGCGGCGTCTCGGCGCTGATCAGCTTCGTCGGGTCGGTCACCAGGCCCGGTGGCCTCAAGGACCAGGCCGCCACCCTCAACTCCTCGGCCGCGCCCGGCAGACCCTGGCTCGACCTCGCCTGGCAGCTCTTCGGCATCGCCAGTTCGCTGGTGCCCGTCGTCCTCGTCGCCCACCTGCTGCTGCGCGAGGGGCGCAGCCTGCGCACGCTCGGCTTCGACCGCACGCGCCCCTGGCCCGACCTCGGCCGCGGAGCCGTGATCGCCGCGGTGATCGGCAGCACCGGCATCGCCTTCTACCTGGCCGCCCGCGGCCTCGGTTTCAACCTCACCGTCGTCCCCGAAGACCTGCCCGACGTGTGGTGGAAGTACCCGGTGCTGATCCTGTCGGCCCTGCAGAACTCGGTCGTCGAAGAGGTCGTCGTCGTCGGCTATCTGCTGCGCCGCCTCGACCAGCTGGGCTGGAGCCCCCTCCGGTCGATGGCCGCCAGTTCGGTGCTGCGCGGCTCGTACCACCTGTACCAGGGCATCGGCGGCTTCATCGGCAACATGGTCATGGGGGTGGTCTTCGTCCACCTCTACCGGCGCTGGGGGCGCGTCGGGCCGCTGGTGGTCGCCCACTCGCTGCTCGACATCGGCGCGTTCGTCGGGTACGCGCTGCTGGCCGGGAAGGTGTCCTGGCTGCCCACGGCGTGACGCGGGTCCGCGGACACCGCGTCAGGGCCGCGCGAGCAGTTCGCCCTCGATGACGGTGACCGCGCGGCCGCTCAGCAGGGTGCGGGCGCCGCGCAGTCGCGTGCGGACCAGGCCGGAGCGCGGGGACGCCTGCAGACCGGTCAGCTCGGGTGTGCCGATGCGCTCGGACCAGTACGGGGCCAGGGCGGTGTGGGCGCTGCCGGTGACGGGGTCCTCGTCGATGCCGACGTTCGGGAAGAAGCAGCGGGAGACGTAGTCGTACCCCCGGGCCCGGTCCTCGGCACGGGCGGTGGCGATGACGCCGCGCGCCGAGTGGGCGCCGAGGGCACGGTGGTCGGGGCGCAGCGCGTGGACCGTCTTCTCGTCGGCCAGCTCGATCAGCAGGTCGCCCACGTTCGGGCCGGTGTCGAGGGCGGCGAGCGGCTGTGCGCCGAGGGCCTCGGCGACGCCGTCGGGGATGTCGACCGCAGTGAGCGGGGCGGTCGGGAAGTCCAGGGTGATCATGCCGTCGGCGTCGGGCGTGGCGGTCAGGACGCCGCTGCGCGTGGCGAAGCGGACGGGACCGGTGTGGGCGCCGGTGGTGTGCAGGACGTGGGCCGTGGCGAGCGTGGCGTGCCCGCACAGCGCGACCTCGGTGGCGGGCGTGAACCAGCGCAGCGCCCAGTCCGCCTCGTCGCCCTCGGGGAGCGGGTGGGCGAAGGCCGTCTCGGCGTGGTTGACCTCCATGGCCACGCGCTGGAGCCAGCCGTCGTCCGGGAAGGCGTCGAGGAGCAGGACCCCGGCCGGGTTGCCGGCGAAGGGGCGGTCGGTGAAGGCGTCGACGATTCGAATCCGCATGGCCAGGACGCTAGAGGGTGCGCGAAGGGGCGGGCCAAGGCCAATCGGGGAGTGGTGGACCGGTTTTCCGGCGCGTCGGAGGCGTACGCCCGGCGGGGCCGACCCGGCGGGCTCGCCCGGCTTTGCCCTCGTTCTTCCCGTCCGGCCCTTTCCCGGCCGTGGCCCGGGTCGTGGATCCGGAGGGGCGGCGACGTTCGGGCACTCTTGCCGGACGACAGGTTCCGATATATCGTTGAGGCATCGCGTTAGATCAGTGAATGAATGGAGTGATGGCGATGCGCACCCACGGATACGAGCGCGGCCATGGACACGGTGGCGCCGGTCGGACGGGGCGGGGCGGCTTCGACGGGCGGCGGGCCGCCTTCGGGCCCTTCGGGCCGGGCGAGCGCGGGTTCGGGCCCGGTTTCGGTCCGGGTTTCGGGCCCGGACCCTGGGGCGGGCGAGGGCGCGGCGGGCCACGGGGGCGGGCGCGGCGCGGTGACGTGCGGGCGTCGATCCTCGCCCTGCTGACGGACCGGCCGATGCACGGCTACGAGATGATCCAGGAGATCGCCGAGCGCAGCGGCGGCGCATGGAAGCCCAGCCCCGGCTCGGTCTACCCCACCCTCCAGTTGCTGGAGGACGAGGGCCTGATCGTCAGTGAGAGCGAAGGCGGCAAGAAGCTCTTCTCCCTCACCGAGGCGGGCCGCGCGGCGGCCGAGGAAGGCCCCGACGCGCCCTGGGAGGAGGCGTCCCGCGGCGTCGACTGGGAGGCGCTCGGCGAGATCCGGCAGGCCGGCTTCGGGCTGATGGAGGCCTTCGGGCAGGTCTGGAAGACCGGCAGCAAGGAACAGCGCGAGAAGGCGCTCGGCGTCATCAACGACGCCCGCAAGAAGCTGTACCTCATCCTCGCCGACGAGGACTGACGGGCATCGGCCCCACGCGCGTCGGGGTGGTCCGCGGCCAGGCGTCGGGGGGTCCGGGGTCGGGTGACGGTGTGATCCGCCGGGCGGTTCAGCCCACCCGGCGGATCACCGCCGCGTCGAACACGTCCCACGCGCGCGGGAACGGACCCTCGTCGTGGCAGTGCCATGCGTCCCAGAACAGGTCGGCGGGCAGGGCGTCCTCCGGGGCGTGGACGCGGTAGACGTACTGCATGCCGTCCACGGCCGGCAGCGCCACCAGCCAGCACTTGCACTCCATGTCGGTGTGGGACGACTGGACGCGCGCGAAGGTTGCGCTTCGGGGGGCGCATGGCAAGGCGGCGCGCGCTGTGCGCGCCACTGTGGCCTGATCTCATCCCCAAGGAGGAGATGCGGGCGGGGATGTCCGCTTTCTGCGGGACCCGAAGATGCTTCTGGCCGGGGATGACCGGCGCCGAAGAGACTGATGGGGTGAAGGTGTGCAATCCCGAATTCCCCGGCAGTCGCCCCGTGACCCGGGGCTCCCCGGACCGGTCACGGACGCCTGGCTCAGCGCCGAGCTGGCGGCGGTGGTCGCCGGTGCCCGCAGACGGGCCCTGCGCGACGGGGACCGGCAGATCGACACCGCGCATCTGCTGCACTCCCTCCTCGAGTACGACGCCGATGTGCGCGCCCTCTTCGACGCCGGGCCCCGGCTCGCCCGGCTCCTCGGCTATCTCGTGCAGCGCAGCATCGGCTACGGACTGCGCTGGCAGAGCAGCGTCGAGGACTCCGGCGCGGCACCGGCCCTGGGCGGCGGGCAGGAGGGCGAGGGGTACTCGCCGCTGGCCGCCGCGGCGCTCGGCCGCGCCTGGGAGCGGGCGGCGCGACGTGGGGAGGAGCGGGCCGGCGGGGTGGACCTGCTCGCCGTGATCGTCGCCGAGCCGCGGGCGCGGGCCGTCGAGGTGCTCGCCCGGGCCGGATGGGACGCGGCCGAGCTGCTGACGCTGATCGAGAGCCTGCCGGCCGCGGGAGAGGGCCGGTCCGGGCGGCTCGACGACCTGCCGGAGTACTGAGCGCGTCCGCCGGAGTGCTGAGCGTGCACGGCGGTCCGGCGCGTGAGACAGGTGCCATATGGGGTGACGGTCATGTCGTCGCCTGTCATCATGTGCCGGTGCATACGTCAGTCAGCAGCCGGGGCAGCCGCGGCAGGGGCGTCGGGCTCGGGCTCGCCGTCGGGTCGGCGGTCGCCTTCGGCGGATCCGGAGTCGCGGCCAAGCCGCTGATCGAAGCGGGCCTCGACCCGCTGCACGTCGTGTGGCTGAGGGTGGCCGGGGCGGCCCTGGTGATGCTGCCGCTCGCCGTGCGCCACCGCGCCCTGGTGCGCAGCCGCCCCGCGCTGCTCGCCGGTTTCGGCCTGCTCGCCGTCGCCGGCGTGCAGGCCTGCTACTTCGCCGCGATCTCCCGCATCCCGGTCGGCGTCGCGCTGCTCGTCGAGTACCTCGCGCCCGCCCTGGTGCTGGGCTGGGTGCGGTTCGTGCAGCGGCGGCCCGTCACCCGTGCCGCCGCGCTCGGCGTCGTCCTCGCGGTCGGGGGACTCGCCTGCGTCGTCGAGGTGTGGGCCGGACTCGGCTTCGACGCCCTCGGGCTGCTGCTGGCGCTCGGGGCCGCCTGCTGCCAGGTCGGCTACTTCGTCCTGGCCGACCAGGGCGGCGACTCGGGCGACGACGCCCCCGACCCGCTCGGCGTCATCGCCTACGGACTCCTCGTCGGCGCGGCCGTGCTCACCCTGGTCGCCCGTCCCTGGGGCATGGACTGGTCGGTGCTCGCGGGCGGAGCGGACATGGACGGGGCCACGGTCCCGGCCGCTGTGCTGCTGGGCTGGATCGTGCTGGTGGCGACCGTCGTCGCCTACATCACCGGCGTGCTGGCCGTACGCCGGCTCTCCCCGCAGGTCGCGGGCGTGGTGGCGTGCCTGGAGGCGGTCGTGGCGACCGTGCTGGCGTGGGTGCTGCTCGGCGAGCGCCTGTCCGCGCCGCAGCTCGTCGGAGGCGCGGTGGTGCTGGCGGGCGCCTTCATCGCCCAGTCGTCCACGCCGGCCAAGCCCGCAGCGGACCCGGTCGCCGGAGGCGGGGCCGAAACGGAGTTGTCCGCGCGGGGAACCTCGGCCTAGGGTGACGATCATGCATTCGGACGCACGCGTTCTCCCGCCCCCGGCCGCCTGAAGGCGGGCCCCGGGAAATCAGCGCCCCGCGCACCGCGCCGGGGCGTGACCGTGCTGCCCGCGGACGAAGTCCGAGGACCCCGCGCCGACGGCGGTCCACCACCGAACTTCCGCGCACCCCGTTGCGCGTCTGCGGAGAGAACACCGTGTCCACACCGTCCCACGCTGTCTCCGGCCTGCCCGTCGGGCGAGGCCTGCTGTATCTGATCGTCGCCGGCGCCGCCTGGGGCACCGCGGGCGCCGCCGCCTCCCTGGTCTACCGGACCAGCGACATGGGCGCCGTCGCCCTGTCCTTCTGGCGCTGTGCCGCGGGCCTCGCGCTGCTGGCCGCCGCACGCCTGCTGCGACCGCGCTCCCGCCCCCGGGCCGTCGCCCGCCCCGAGCCGTTCGCCCGCAGGGCGCTGCGCGTCGGCGCCACCGGGCTCGGGCTCGCCGTGTTCCAGACGGCCTACTTCGCCGCGGTCTCGGCCACCGGCCTGGCCGTCGCGACCGTCGTCACCCTCGGCGCCGGTCCGGTGCTCATCGCGCTCGGCGCCCGGCTCACCATGGGCGAGCGGCTCGGCCGCGCCGGGCTCACGGCCGTCGCCGGGGCGCTCGCCGGGCTCGCGCTGCTCGTCCTCGGCGGCGGAGAGACGGCCGTACGGCCCTCGGGCGTGGTGCTCGCGCTGCTGTCGGCGGGCGGATACTCGGCGATGACCCTGCTGACCCGCTACTGGGGCCGCGACGGCGGTGCGGACGCCTCCGCGACGACCGTGTGGGCGTTCGCGGTGACGAGCCTGTGCCTGCTGCCGTTCGCGCTGGCCGAGGGCCTGGTCCCGCACACCGCCGAGCCGCTGCGGCTGCTGTGGCTCCTGGCGTACATCGCGGCCGTGCCGACGGCGCTCGCGTACGCCCTCTACTTCGCGGGCGCGGCCGTCGTACGGTCCGCCACCGTGTCGCTGATCATGCTGTTGGAACCGGTCAGCGCGGCCGTCCTCGCCGTCGCCCTGCTCGGTGAACGGCTCGACGCGGCCACGCTGGCCGGCACGCTGCTCCTGCTCGCCTCGGTCACCGGGCCGGCGACGGCCGAGGCGAGGGGATCGTCCTCCGGGCGGAGGGGACGCACGCGGGCCGTGAGCCGGCTGCGTGAGCGGGTCGCACGGAGGTGAGGTCCGCGAGGTGACCGGGCCGGCGGGTCACGCCGAGGTGAGGTCCGCGAGGTAGCCGGGGAGCCCGGTCCCGGCGGCCAGCTCCGGGTCCGGGAGCGGGGTTCCGTAGCCCTTGCGGAGGGGGACCACGCCGGCCCAGTGGGGCAGGGCCAGGTCCTCGGGCTCGTCGTTGACGCCGCCGGTGCGGAGCTTCGCGGAGACCTGGTCGAGGTCCAGCCGGATCACCGCCGTGGCGGCCAGTTCCTTCCTGTTCCCGGGCCGGGAGTCCTTCGACCGGCCCGGGACCACCTGCTCGACCAGCGCGTCCAGGGCCTCGCGCTTCTCCTCGGGGTCCGTGACGTCGTGGGCGACGCCGTGCACCACCACCGAGCGGTAGTTCATGGAGTGGTGGAACGCCGAGCGGGCCAGGATCAGCGCGTCGACATGGGTGACCGTCAGGCACACCGGCAGCCCCGGACCGGCGGCCTGCCCCGCCATGCGCAGCGGGCGCGAGCCCGTCGATCCGTGCACATAGAGCCGCTCGCCGATCCGGCCGTACAGCGTCGGCAGGACGACGGGGGCGCCGTCCCGGACGAAGCCGAGGTGGCAGACGCAGCCCTCGTCGAGTATCGCGTGCACCAGTTCCCTGTCGTACGCGGCTCGGCCGGGGGAGCGGGTGGGGACCGTGCGCTCGGTCGGCGTGTAGGCGGTGGACTGCGACGGCGTCTGCTCGGACCCCTGCATGGCACTCTCCATTGCACTAGTGCATACTTGTGTTTGTGCTAGGAGATTATCGGATCGAGGGCCGGGGCGCCGCGGAGATTTCCGCGAGCGTGGAGCGCGGGGTGGGGTCCGGGGCGCTGCGACCGGGCCAATTGCTGCCGCCCATGAGGGAGTTGGCGGCGCAGCTGGGCGTGAATCCCAACACCGTCGCCGCCGCCTATCGAGTCCTGCGCGAGCGCGGGGTCATCGAGACGGACGGCCGGCGGGGCAGCAGGGTGCGGCCCAAGCCGGCCACGACCGGGCGCGAGCAGATCCGGGTGGAGGTGCCGGAGGGCGTGCGCGACCTGGCCGCCGGCAACCCCGACCCGGTGCTGCTGCCGTCGCTGAGGGAGGCGTTCGCGGCGGCGGCCGAGCAGGGCGACCGGACGCCCGTGCTCTACGGCGACGATCCCCTCGAACCCGGCCTGGTCCGTGCCGCGCGGGACGACCTCGACGCCGGGGGAGTGCCGCCCGGGCCGGTCGCCGTCACCTCGGGCTCGCTGGACGCCGTCGAGCGCGTCCTCGCCGCGCACCTCAAGCCGGGGGACGCCGTCGCCGTCGAGGACCCGGGGTGGGGCAGCCTGCTCGACCTGGTGCCCGCGCTGGGGCTGCGGACCGTCCCGGTCGCCGTCGACGACGAGGGACCGCTCCCGGCCGACGTCGAGCGCGCCCTCACGGCGGGAGCGCGCGCCCTCATCGTCACCGACCGGGCCCAGAACCCCACCGGCGCCGCCGTCAGCGCCCCCCGCGCGCGTGCCCTGCGCTCCGTGCTGCGCCGGCATCCGGCGACCCTGGTGATCGAGGACGACCACGGGCACGGGATCGTCGACCTGCCCCTGCACCCGCTGGCCGGTGTCGCCCGCCACTGGGCCTTCGTCCGCTCGGTGGCCAAGGCATACGGCCCCGACCTGCGGCTCGCGGTGCTCACCGGGGACGACGTCACCCTGGACCGGGTCCGCGGACGTCAGCGGCTGGGCCCCGGCTGGGTCAGCCTCCTCACCCAGCGGGCCGTGCTGCGGCTGTGGACCGGCGGCGCGGTGGACCCCTCCGCGGTGGCGGCGGCGTACGGGCGGCGACGGGACGCGCTGATCGGCGCGCTCGCCCGGCACGGCATCGCCGCCCGCGGGCGCAGCGGCCTCAACGTCTGGATCCCGGTCCCGGACGAGACCGGGGCCGTCGCCCGCCTCCTGCACGCCGGCTGGGCGGTCGCCCCCGGCGCCCGCTTCCGGATGAGCGCCCCGCCGGGCATCCGGGTCACCGTCTCGACGCTGGCCGAGTCGGAGGCGGCGGCGCTGGCGGACGCGATCGCCGCGGCGGTGGGGCCGGCGCCGGGGCGGAGGTGGGTCTGACGGGAGGGGCCGATCCGACGCGGTGAGGGGGTCGCCGCACGCTGCCGGCCCGGCGCCCGGGCGGGACCGGGGCTGGCCGGGCGCCGCCGTCCGTGGACCGGGGGTTCGCTGCGGGCCGACCGCTCGCGCCCGGCCGACCGCAGGCGGCCCACGTCGGCGCGGTGGGGCGTTTCGACGCGGGGTCGGGCGAGGCGCCGCTCGGCGCTGCGGGCGGTGCCCGGGCCGGGGGCGGCGCCCCGCGCCGGCTCCCCGGCCGTCCGCGGACCCGGCGTCAGCTCACTCCGGCCGCCGGCGACCGCCCGCGCCGGCTCCCCGGCCGCCCGCAGCGCCCCGCCCAACCCTCCCGCCTGCTCCCCGGCCGCCCCCACCTCCCCGTCGGCTCACCCAGGCCGTCGACAGCCGTCGCGTCAGCTCGCCCCGGCCCTCCTCGGCCGCACCTGCGTCAGCGCCGCGCCCGCCAGGACGATCGCCGCGCCCACCGGCGTCGACCACGTCAGGGACTCCCCGAGGACCGCGACGCCCGCCGCGGTGGCGATCACGGGGATGAAGTAGGTGACCATCTGCGCCGTCGTCGGCCCGACCTCGGCCACCAGGCCGTACTGCAGCAGCACCGCCAGTCCCGTGCCCAGGGCTCCCAGAGCGGCGATCGCCAGCAGCGGAACGACCGCCGGACGGGCCGGCGCGCTGGTGAACAGCGGCGTGACGACCGCGAGCTGGACGGTGGCGAGCAGCAGCTGCGTCCCCGTCAGGGACAGGTTCGACGCGCCCGTGCCCGCCAGCGTGCGGCGGACGTAGATCCAGCCGACCGGGTAGCTCAGCGAGGCCAGCAGCGCGAGCCCGGTGCCCGTCGGGTCGACGCCGGTGAAGCCCTGCCAGGCTCCGAGCACCGTCAGCACCCCGAGGAAGCCCAGCCCCAGACCGGCCACCCGGACCCGGGTCGGACGGTCCTCGGAGAGGGCGACCAGCGACAGGGCCATGCCCCACAGCGGCGAGGTCGCGTTGCAGATGCCGGCCAGCGTCGACGGGATCGTCAGCTCGGCGTAGGCGAACAGCGAGAACGGCAGGGCGTTGAGGAGGAACGCCGCGACCGTCAGGTGCGCCCAGTTCCGCGCCCCGCGCGGGAGACGCTCGCGCTTGACCGCCATCGCCGCCGCGAGCACCGCCGTACCGAACACCAGCCGCCCGAGGGTCACCTGGAAGGGGGCGTACCCCTCCGTGCCGACCTTGATGAGCAGGAAGCTGAAGCCCCAGATCAACGACAGGGCGGCGAAGCGCAGACGCCAGTCGACGGTCCGGCGGGGCCGGGCGGCGGACCGGCGGAGGCGGCGTCCGGGACGCCGGACGGGGTGCCGGTCGGGGCGGGTTCCGGAGGCGGTGACGGTGGTCATGGGCACCACCATGCGACGCCCGCATCTCGTAGCACAATCGAGAATTCGCGCCGCATATCTCGTAGCATCACTTACATGTTGAACCTGGAGCGGCTGCGCACCCTGGACGCCCTCGCCCGGCACGGATCGGTGAGCGGCGCGGCCGAGGGACTGCACGTCACGACCTCGGCGGTCTCGCAGCAACTGGCCAAGCTGGAGCGGGAGGTCGGCCAGCAGCTGCTCGCCAAGCACGGGCGGGGCGTGCGGCTCACCGACGCGGGCCGGCTGCTCGCCGAGCACGCCGCGCGCATCCTGTCGCAGGTGGAGCTGGCCCAGGTCGACCTGGAGGCACAGCGCGGGCAGGTCGCCGGGGAGCTGCGCCTGTCGGCGTTCCCGACCGCCGCGCGCGGCCTGTTCCCGACGGCGCTGGCCGCACTGCGCGCCGAGCATCCCGCGCTGCGCCTGCGCTCCTGCGAACTGGAGCCGGAGAACGGCATCCGGGGCGTCGTGCGCGGCGACCTCGACCTCGCCGTCGTCCTCGACTGGTACAACAAGCCGATGCCGCTGCCCGACGGGCTGGTCAAGGCGCCGCTCCTGGACGACCCCGCCGACGTCGCCATGCCGGCCGGGCACCGGCTCGCCGGGCGCGAGGAGGTCGACCTCGGGGAGTTCACGCAGGACGAGTGGATCACTTGGGGCGAGGGCGAGTTCTGTCACGAGTGGCTGATGTTCACGCTGCGCTCGCGGGGCATCGAGCCGATCGTCGGCCACCGCGCCGCCGAGACCCACACCCAGCTCGGCCTGGTCGCCGCCGGACTCGGCGTGTGCATCGCCCCGCTGCTGGGCCGGCTGCCGGTGCCCGCCGGGGTCGTCACCGCGCCGCTCAGGCAGCGGGTGCGCCGCCACGTCTACGTCGTCTGGCGCGCCGACGCGGACCGACGTCCGTCGATCCGGGCCGCGGTGCGGGCCCTGCGGGCGGCGGGGGAGCGGGTCGCGGGCGAGCGGGCGGGGGCGGCTGCCGCGGCCTAGCCTAGGTCTGCTGTGGCGAGGGACCGGCGCTACAGGGACGCCAGCTTGCGGAAGTCCCAGGAGACCGTCTTCGTGGGCGTCAGCCGCAGCCAGGCGTGCCGCCCGTCGTGGGGCATCTCCTCCAGGCCGAAGTTCTTGCGGGCGAACAGCGTCTCCGGCGCGTCGAGTTCGGCGTACGGCTCCCCGGTGCGGGGAATCTCGCCCACGAACTCGACGGTCCCGGACAGCTCCGCGCCGCGCAGCTCGCCGTACTCCTCGCCCGTGTCCACCACGACGGCCACCCGCGGATCGCGGCGCAGATCGGCCCAGCGCCTGCTGCGCACGACCGAGTACAGCCACAGGGACGTGCCGTCCCAGGCGAACCAGAGCGTGCTGACGTGCGGGGAGCCGTCGGCCGACACCGTGGCGACCCGACAGGTGCGCTGGGTCGTGAGGAACTCGTCCAGCTCACCGGGCGTCATCATGATCTTGCGGCCCCGGCGCTGAGTGACGGTCATGCGATTCCTCTCGGGAGTGTCGGCAGTGGCAGGTCGCGGGCGTGCGCCCGGGCGCGCGACGGCGGTGTCGTCCCCCGGCGTCCGCACCTTGGAGGCGGTCGCCTCCCCGGGCGCGCGACGGTGGCCAATCTCGCCCGCCCGGGCCGCCACGGCAAGCCCTTCCCCCCGGAGCCGGTTCACGCCCGCTTGATCCGGTCCCCGTCCACGGTGATCCCGGCGGCGGCCAGCGGCTCGGTCGCCGGGCCCTTCTGGACGCTGCCGTCCGTCGCGGAGAACCGGCTGTCGTGGCACGGGCAGATGATCACCCCGTCCTTGACGTCCCGCACCGCGCAGCCCTGATGGGTGCACTTCGAGGAGAACGCCTTGAACTCCCCGGCCGTCGGCTGGGTGACCACCACGTCCCCGAACACCTTGCCGCCGCCCTCGGGCACCTCCGACGTCGAACCGAGCACGGCGCCGCCCGGGCCGGACGAGTCGCCGCCCGGGGCGGACGAGTCGCCGCCCGGGTCGGACGAGTCGTCGTCCGACCCGCAGGCGGTGAGCGCGGCGGCCAGCCCCGCGGCGCCGGCCGCCGCGAGGACGGTGCGGCGGGCCGGGCCCGAACCGGGGTGCGTGCCGGACGCACCGGACCGGCCACCGGACATCTCACCGGACTTCTCGGCGGACACGTCGCCGGACATTTCGCTGGACATGCGGGGTCCTACCCTTCGAGAGGCGGTCCTATCCGTTCAGCAGTACGTCCCGGACGCGGAACCGGTTCAGGGCCCGCGCGGAACTTCACCCGTTCGCGCCCCAGTAACCTGGGGCGATGCTCAAGGAAGTCATCGCGACCCGCTACATCACGCCCCTGCGTGAGGGAGGCTCGCTGCCGGGACTCGTCGAGGCCGACGACTTCGGGACGTACGTCACCAAGTTCACCGGAGCGGGCCAGGGCCGCAAGACCCTCGTCGCCGAAGTCGTCTGCGGCGAACTCGCCCGGAGGCTGGGTTTCAGGGCCCCCGGGCTCGCGGCCGTCCGGCTGGACCCCGTGCTGGGCCTCGGCGAACCCGACCCGGAGGTGCAGGAACTGCTGAAGTCCAGCGGCGGCGCCAACCTCGGCATGGACTTCCTGTCCGGCGCGCTCGGCTTCGACCCGCTCGCCTTCGAGGTGAGCCCCGAGGAGGCCGGGCGGATCGTCTGGTTCGACGCGCTGGTGAACAACGTCGACCGGTCCTGGCGCAACCCCAACCTGCTGATGTGGCAGGGCGAACTCTGGCTGATCGACCACGGCGCCACCATGATCTGGCACCACAACTGGCCCTCCGCCGAGACCTCGGCCGCCCGGCCCTACGACGCCTCCGACCACGCGCTGCGACCGTTCTCGCCGGACGTCGCCACGGCAGCCGCCGACCTCGCCCCGCTCGTCACCGAGGACCTGCTCGCCGAGGTCACCGCCGAGATCCCCGACGTCTGGCTCACCGACGAGCCGGGGTTCGGCACGCCCGACGAACTGCGGCGGGCCTACGCCCGGCCCCTGCTGGCCCGGGCGGCCGTCGTCCACGAGCGCATCCGGGGGGACAAGTGACCGACCGGCACGTCTTCGAGTACGCGCTGCTGCGGGTCGTGCCCCGCGTCGAGCGCGGCGAGTGCATCAACGCGGGGGTGCTCGTGTACTGCCGTGCCAAGGCGTACGTCGGCGCCCGCACGCACCTCGACGAGGCGCGGCTGCTCGCCCTCGACCCCGCCGCCGACGTGGCCGGCGTGCGCGCCGCGCTGCGCGCCGTCGAGGGCGTGTGCGGCGGGGGCGCCGGCGCGGGCCAGGCGGCGGGCGACGACGCGGGCCGCCGCTTCCGCTGGCTGATCGCGCCCCGCTCGACGGTGGTCCAGCCGGGGCCGGTGCACACGGGGCTCACCGCCGATCCGGAGGGTGAAGTGGAACGGCTGCTGGGGCTGCTGGTGCGGTGAGGCCGGGTGTCGGCAGAGGCTGATCGTCGTGCGGGTGCCGGGAGGCGGACCGGTGGCGCAGTTCCCCCGCGCCCGGGGCGGCCGGTCCGAGCCGCGTTCCTCCGGCGGGACACCGGGAGGCGCGGCGCGCCGCGTCAGGTGCGCCGTCGCCTGATGAGGTAGCCGGCCGTCAGCGCGGCGGTGGTGGCGAAGGTGACGCCCATCGCCGTTTCCCAGGCCGTCGGGCCGGAGGACGACGTCGTACCGAGGCCGCCTTCCACGCCGAGGCTCGGGGACACGGTGGCGGGTGGGCTGGGGACGGCCGGCGTCGGGGCCGCGGGAGCCGGGCGCATGGTCGACGAGGTGACCGGGCCGCCGCGGCGGGGCAGTCGTTCGCAGGCGACGCCGTCGTCCGGGCCGTCGTCCTCGTCCAGGCGGTTGGGATCGGACGGGTCGCTGTCGAGCACGGCCTGCGCCTCCTCCCGGTAGGTGAAGTCGGCGCAGTCCAGATCCTGGGCGTGAGCTGTGGCGGCCGACGGCAGCATCGCGGCGATCGCGATCAGCGTGCCGAGGGCACCGGTATGACGGCGCATGGGGCGCCTCCTTTCCGGCCACGGATGGCTCGCGCCTCGACGCTATGGGCCGACCGGCGTACGCCGCGCGCCGCCGTAGGCCGATCGGGTGCCCGGGACGGGTCCTCGCGCGATGCGCCGGACGGGTGATGGATCACACGCTCCGGGCGTGCCGTTGACACCGGGTGCCAGTGCTTCTAGCGTCACGTCTGCTGAAGGTACTAAGCGGTCGCTCACCGATGGGCGGCCGTTTTGAAGCCGCATCCCAAGGGCGAGGAGAAGCAGCAATGTCCACCACTGAGCAGCGGGTCGCAGTCGTGACGGGCGCCGCGCGGGGCATCGGCGCCGCCACGGCCGTACGCCTGGCGGCCGAGGGCCGCGCGGTCGCCGTGATCGACCTCGACGAGGCCGCCTGCAAGGACACCGTCGAGAAGATCACCGCGGCCGGCGGCAGGGCCGTCGCCGTCGGCTGCGACGTCTCCGACGAGGCGCAGGTCGAGGCGGCCGTCGCCCGTGTCGTGGAGGAACTCGGCGCGCCGACGATCCTCGTCAACAACGCGGGCGTCCTCCGCGACAACCTGCTGTTCAAGATGAGCGTCTCCGACTGGGACACCGTCATGAACGTGCACCTGCGCGGCAGCTTCCTGATGTCGAAGGCCTGTCAGAAGCACATGGTGGACGCCGGCTTCGGTCGCATCGTCAACCTCTCCTCGTCCTCCGCCCTCGGCAACCGCGGCCAGGCCAACTACTCCGCCGCCAAGGCCGGTCTGCAGGGCTTCACCAAGACCCTCGCCAAGGAGCTCGGCAAGTTCGGCATCACCGCCAACGCCGTCGCCCCGGGCTTCATCGCCACCGACATGACGGCGGCGACCGCCCAGCGGGTCGGCATGGGCTTCGAGGAGTTCAAGGCCGCCGCGGCCACCCAGATCCCGGTCCAGCGCGTCGGCGAGCCCGAGGACATCGCCAACGCCATCGCCTTCTTCACCGGCGAGGCGGCCGGCTTCGTCTCCGGCCAGGTGCTGTACGTGGCCGGCGGACCGCTCGACTAGTTCGAGCCAGGCAACCCCGAGGAACAGGGACATGACTGAACTTTCCGGCAAGGCCGCGCTCGTCACCGGCGGCAGCCGCGGCATCGGTTACGGCGTCGCCGAAGCGCTGATCGCGCGCGGTGACCGCGTCTGCATCACCGGCCGCAACGAGGACGCCCTCAAGGAGGCCGTCGAGCGGCTCGGCGCCGACCGGGCCATCGGCGTGGCCGGCAAGGCGCACGACCTGGACCACCAGGCCGTCGCCGTCGAGCGCACCATGGAGGCCTTCGGCCGGGTCGACTACCTGGTCAACAACGCCGGCACCAACCCGGTGTTCGGGCCCATCGCCGACCTCGACCTCGACGTCGCGCGCAAGGTGTTCGAGACCAACGTGATCTCGGCGCTGGGCTTCGCCCAGAAGACCTGGCACGCCTGGCAGAAGGACAACGGCGGCGCGATCGTCAACATCGCCTCCGTCGCGGGCCTCGCGCCCTCGCCCTTCATCGGCGCGTACGGCGTCAGCAAAGCCGCGATGATCAACCTGACCGTCCAGCTGGCGCACGAGTTCGCGCCGCGGGTGCGGGTCAACGCGATCGCACCGGCCGTGGTCAAGACCAGGTTCGCCGAGGCCCTGTACGAGGGCCGCGAGGCGGAGGCCGCCGCGGCCTACCCGCTGGCCCGGCTGGGAGTGCCCTCCGACATCGGCGGCGCCGCCGCGTTCCTCACCTCGGAGCAGGCCGACTGGATTACCGGCCAGACCCTCGTCGTGGACGGCGGCATCTTCCTGAACGCCGGCGTCGCCTGACGGACCACGGGTACGGCCGCACGCACGGGCGCATGCCCGGGCACGGACAAGAGGGGCGCCTGGCTCCATGTCGACAAGTCGTGACGCGATTTTGTTGACGGAACAGGCGCCCCTGTCCGGAAAAGTGCCGCTCAGTGGGGTCTGACAACGTAGTCATCGCCGAAGTGATCAAGAACGTCGTGCACGGACGGTCCACGCCGCCTGAGCGCTGCGATAGTGTCTGCCGACCCTTGGTATGGCAGATCGAGGAGCGTGCGCGTGTTCAACCGGAATCGAGGCCTGCGGCAAGTGGCCGCGATCGCTTCCATATCCTTGCTGGCCGGTTGCAGCCTGTTTTCGGACGGTGACTCGGCCGAGGGGGGCCCGATCGTCGTGGGGACGACGAGCGCCCCGAGCACGCTGGATCCGGCGGCTTCCTGGGACGGCTCCTGGGAGCTGTTCCGCAACATCTACCAGACGCTGCTGAGCTACCCGACGGGCTCGACGACGCCCCAGCCGGACGCCGCGGAGACCTGCGAGTTCACCAACAGCGCCAACACCGCGTACCGCTGCGAGCTGCGCGAGGGTCTGAAGTTCTCCGACGGCGGCACGCTCGACGCGAAGGCCGTCAAGCACTCGATCGACCGGATCCTCGCCATCAACGCCGACAGCGGCCCCGCGGCCCTGCTGGGCAGCCTGGACCGGGTGCAGGCGCTCGGCGACCGCGAGGTGGTCTTCCACCTCAAGAACCCCGACGCGACCTTCCCGCTCGTGCTCGCCACGCCGGCGATGTCCATCGTCGACCCGGACGACTACCCGGCCGACAAGCTGCGCGAGGACGGCGGGGTGACCGGCTCCGGCCCTTACTCGCTCGCCGGGTACGACGAGGGCAAGGAAGCCGAACTCACCCGCAACGACAACTACAAGGGCGCTGCCGAGCGCCAGAACGACGCGGTGACGATCCGCTACTTCCAGGACTCCGCCGCCATGGTCAAGGCGCTGCGGGCCAAGGAGATCGACGTCACCTACCGAGGCCTCGCGGCCGACGACATCGTCGCCCTGCAGCGCAAGGACGACGACACGCTGCAGCTGGTCGAGGGCTCCGGCGCCGACATCAGCTACCTGGTGTTCAACCCGAAGGACGAGTGGGCCGGCAAGGAGGCGGTGCGCAAGGCCGTCGCCCAGATCGTCGACCGCCCGACGATCGCCCACAACATCTACAAGAACACCGTCGACCCGCTGTACTCCATGGTCCCCAAGGGCCTCACCGGCCACACCACGGGCTTCTTCGACACCTACGGCGACCCGAACGCCGACAAGGCCCGCGAGATCCTCACCGACGCCGGCATCACCGAGCCCGTCCCGCTCACCCTCTGGTACACCACGGACCGCTACGGCTCCGAGACGGCCGTCCTGTTCAAGGAGCTCAAGCGCCAGCTCGAGGCCTCCGGCCTGTTCGAGATCACGCTCAAGAGCCGCCCCTGGAAGACGTACGTCGAGGGCTACCAGAAGGGCGAGTACCCGGTGTTCGGGCGCGGCTGGTTCCCCGACTTCCCGGACGCCGACAACTACATCGCGCCGTTCGTCGGCGAGAAGAACGCGCTCGGCACGCCGTACCCCGCCGAGCAGATCACCGACGTGCTGCTGCCCCGGTCCCGCCGGGAGAGCGACCGCGGCCAGGTGGAGGAGGACTTCGAGGAGGCCCAGCAGATCCTCGTCGACGACGCCCGGCTGCTGCCGCTGTGGCAGGGCAAGCAGTACATCGCCGCCAACGTGGACATCGCCGGCGGCGAACGCTCGCTCGACCCGTCGACGATCATGATGGTGTGGGAACTGTCCCGCAAGACCAGCTGGTAGGGGCGCGCGGCGGTGATTGTCAGTGGTCGCCGGTAGGTTCTGGGACTGGAAGCGACCGCACACCGTAAGGAAGTTGACGTGACCGACATCGCCGTGCTGCCCGAGTCCTGGCGCGGGGTCCTGGGCGACGAACTGCACAAGCCCTACTTCAAGGAGCTGATGGAGTTCGTCGAGGAGGAGCGGGCGCGAGGTCCCGTCTACCCGCCGCGCGAGGAGGTCTTCGCCGCGCTGGAGGCCACGCCGTACGACCGGGTGAAGGTGCTCGTCCTCGGCCAGGACCCGTACCACGGCGAGGGCCAGGGGCACGGGCTGTGCTTCTCGGTGCGGCCCGGCGTGAGGACGCCGCCCTCGCTGCGCAACATCTACAAGGAGATGCAGGAGGAGCTGGGGCTGCCGATCCCGGACAACGGCTATCTGATGCCGTGGGCCCGGCAGGGCGTGCTGCTGCTCAACGCGGTGCTGACGGTCCGGGCCGGCGAGGCCAACTCGCACAAGGGCAAGGGCTGGGAGAAGTTCACCGACGCGGTGATCCGCGCGGTCGCCGAGCGGCCCGACCCGGCGGTGTTCGTGCTGTGGGGCAACTACGCGCAGAAGAAGCTCCCGCTGATCGACGAGAGCCGGCACGCGGTGGTCAAGGGTGCGCACCCCTCGCCGCTGTCCGCGAAGAAGTTCTTCGGCTCCCGCCCGTTCACGCAGATGAACGAGGCCATCGCGCGGCAGGGCCACGAGCCGGTGGACTGGCGCATCCCCAACCTGGGCTGAGGCGCCCCCCGGGCCGGCTCAGGGGCGCTGCCGCGGCGGGCCCCAGGGGTCGGCCTCCCCCGGCTCCCCGTCCGCCAGCCGCAGCTCCAGCCGCCCGATGGCGGCCCGCACGCCGTTGCCGTAGCCGTCGTCGCCGAGCGCGTCGGCGGCGCCCCGGGCGCGGCGCAGATGGGCGCGGCCGGCCTCCCGGCGCCCCAGCTTGACGTAGTCGGCGGCGAGGTTGAGATGCAGGGAGGGGTACAGGGCGCGCACCGCGAGCGCGCCCTCGTGCTCGGCGAGGCGTTCGTCGGTGAGTTCCTCGGCCGCGGCCAGCGCCCGCAGGTCCCAGGCCAGTTCGTCGGCCGGGTCGTCCTGGGCGTCGGCCATGTAGTGCGCGAGGGTGCACCGGTGCAGCGGGTCGCCGTCCTCGCCGATCTCCGCCCACAGTCGCAGGTAGCGGTGCCGGGCCTCCTCGCGGTCGCCCGCGTGCTGCAACATGACGACCTGCCCGATCCGGCTCATCACGGCGTCCGCGGACGCCTGCTCCTGTTGCTCCGCCACCGCGTCCTCCGCCTCCGCCCGCTGCCGCACGTCCCGACGACGACGCTAACAGGCGGAGGCGGACGGGGCGCGGTCCGGCGTCCGGCTCAACGGCCGTAGGCGCCGTCGCAGATGGTCGACTGGGGGCTGTCCGGGTGCCAGCCGCCGTAGGTACGGCCGAGACCGCAGATGCCGGAGCCCTCGCGGGGCTGCTGGGAGGCGGCCGGGGCCCGGGTGCCGGACGGCCGCCGCGGGCGCTGCGGCTCCGGGTGGGCCGGCCGGTCGTCCGGGCGCGATTCGGTGCGCGGCGACCGGGCCGGAGACGGCTCCCCGTCGGCGGGCGGTTTTCCGTCCGCCGAGGGCCGCGCCGCCGGGGCCGGCCGGTCCGCCCCTGGCGCGGCCCGGCCGGGCGGCCCGGAGGGGCCGATCAGTTCCAGGGCCTCCCGGGCCGGGGCCTGCACGATCTGCGGCTTCACCCGCTCGTCCGGCCCCGGCGCCAGGGTGCGGGCGGGCGTGGGCGGGCGTTGGACCGTCACACAGCCGGAGAGGGCGGACGCGGCGACGGTGACCAGAAGCGCTGCGGTGGTCGTCGTACGGTGCACCCGCGTAACTCTGCTGCCTCGGCCCGCGCCGGGCACGGAGCACCGGCCCAGGTTGCCTCGTACGGGTGATCCGCGTGCCGGGGATGACGTCAGTCGCCGGTGACGCCGTCGAGGCGCTCGCGGATGAGGTCGGCGTGACCGTTGTGCCGCGCGTACTCCTCGATCATGTGGGTGTGGATCCAGCGCAAGCTGTACGGCTCCCCGGTGCGGCTGCGGCCCCGGGAGAGGTCGTCCAGGCCGAAGGCGGCGGCGTTCAGCCGGGCGGCCTCGATCTCGGCCTGCCAGGTGGCGTGTGCGTCCGCCCAGGTGTCCGCCTCCGTGAGGTGGAACTCGCCGTCGGGGTCCTGCTCGGAGAAGTGGATCGGCCCGGGATCGTCGCCCACCAGCACCTTGCGGTACCAGATCCGCTCCACCTCGGCCATGTGCCGTACCAGCCCCATCAGGGACAGTTCCGACGGCGGCACCGACGCGGTCCTGAGCTGAGCGTCCGTCAGTCCCTCGCACTTCCACGCCAGGGTCCGTCGGTGGTAGTCGAGCCAGCCCTCCAGCATCGTGCGCTCGTCGGCGTTGCGGGCGGGTTCACGGCGTTCGGTCGTCATGCGGCCATCCTTCCCGGACCGGGTCCGCGCGGCCAGGAGTTCACCGGGCGGGCGGCCGGAGATCAGTTGCCCAGCATGCCGTCCAGCAGTTCCCTCAGTCCCGCCCGCACTTCCTCCCGGCTCGGCACGTCGGCGCTGAAGGAGCCGGCCGCGCAGGAGAACATCAGCCCGTCCGCCCAGGCGACCAGCGAGAGGACGTGCCGGTCTGCAGCGGTCGAGCCGAGGGCGGTGACCAGGGCGTGCAGCCGGTCGCGGAAGCGGGCGCCCGCCGCGTCGTAGGCGGCGCGCAGCTCGGGGCGGCGGGTCGCCTCCAGGGCGAGCTCGTAGCGGGCGACCAGCAGGTCGCGGTGGTCGGTCAGGGTCCGGTGCAGCGCCAGTGCCACGGCGTCGAGCAGGGCGTCCAAGCCGTCTCCCGGGTCCGGCAGCTCGTCCATGCCGAGCACCCGCGCCTCCCGGTCGGCGTGCCGGCGCACCGCCAGTTCCAGCAGCGCCCGGCGGGTGCGGGCCACGTTCGAAGTGGACCCCTGGGGCAGCCCGGCCGCCTCGTCGACCGCCCGGTGGGTCAGCCCGCGCATCCCGCGCTCGGCGAGCAGGGCGAGGGCGGCGTCGGCGACCAGGTCGGCGCGGGAGGCGGCTGGGACGGCGGTGGTGCTCGGCGTGCCAAGGGGTCCCGCGGGGCGGGAGGCGTCGTGCGCGGGCTCGGGCATGGCGTCCAACCTACCCCGCCCGACTACGCCTGTAGTACAGTCGGCGGCGAGGGTCGCACTACATCTGTAGTGAGCGCCGATGGGGACACCCCGTGCACCCCGAGGAGGAGTCATGGCACACACGCCGAGAGCCGTAGTGATCGGCGCCGGAATCGGCGGCCTGACCGCGGCGGCGGCCCTGCACCGGCGCGGCTGGCGGGTCACCGTCCTCGAACGGGCCCCGTCCCTCGAACCCGTCGGCTCCGCCATCTCCCTCGCCCCGAACTCCCTTCGCGCCCTGGACGTCATCGGCGCCGGCGACGAGATCCGCGACCTCGCCGCGGCGCAGGGCGACGGCGGACTGCGCGCCCCCGACGGCCGCTGGCTCTCCCGCGCCGACACCCGGGCCGCCGCCGAGCGGTTCGGCGGCCCCCTGGTGCTGCTGCACCGCGCCACGCTCGTCGATCTGCTCGCCGCCCGCCTCCCCGCCGACGCCGTCCGCACGGCCGTCGAGGCCCGCCTCGCCGACCCCGGGGACGCGCGCCGGCCGGCGCGCGTGAGCACGCCCGACGGCGAACTGGAGGCCGACCTGGTGGTCGGCGCCGACGGCATCCGCTCCGCCGTGCGAGGACGCCTCTTCCCCGACCACCCCGGCCCCGTGTACGCCGGCTTCACCACCTGGCGTCTGCTGCTGCCGCTGCCCGGCCTGCGGTTCTCCTCGCACGAGACCTGGGGCAGGGGCCGCATGTGGGGCACCCACCCGCTCAAGGACGGCCGCGTCTACGCCTACGCCGCCGCCATGACCCCGGCCGGACATCGCGCCCCCGACGACGAGAGGGCCGAACTGCTGCGCCGTTTCGGCGACTGGCATGAGCCCGTCCCGGCCGTGCTCGCCGCCGCCCGGCCCGGGGACGTGCTCCGCCACGACGTGCATCACATCGCCACTCCGCTGCCCGCCTTCCACCGGGGCCGGGTCGCCCTGCTCGGCGACGCCGCGCACGCCATGCCGCCGACCCTCGGGCAGGGCGGCAACCAGGCCGTCGAGGACGCCGTCGTGCTGGCCCTGCGCACCGGCGGGGCGAGCGTGGCCGACGACCTCGCCGGCTACACCGCCGCTAGGCTGCCCCGCACGACGGGCATCGCCCGCAAGGCCGTGCGGATCGCCCGCGTGAACATGGCCGGCAGCCGCGCAGCCGTCGCCGCACGCGACACCCTGCTCACCGTGCTGTCCAAGGCCGGGCCCGCGCTGTTCCTGCGGGGCTTCGACGGGATCGCCGACTGGCGGCCTCCGCCGCCGCCGTATGCTTCGCTCCAGGCAGGCGTGGACCAGCGGTAGAGGAGCCCCCGTGAAGATCGGCTGCATCGGACTCGGCGACATCGCGCAGAAGGCCTATCTGCCGGTCCTCGGGACGCAGCCCGGCGTCGAGCTGCATCTGCAGACCCGCACGCCCGCCACGCTCGACCGCGTCGCCGACAGCCTCCACCTGCCGTCGGAGCGGCGCCACCGCACCCTGGACTCCCTGCTCGCCCAGGACCTCGACGCGGCCTTCGTGCACGCGCCGACCGAGGCGCACCCGGAGATCGTCGAGCGGCTGCTGCGGGCCGGTGTGCCCACGTACGTCGACAAGCCGCTCGCGTACGAACTCGCCGACTCCGAGCGGCTGGTGGAACTCGCCGAGCGCCAGGGCGTCGGCCTCGCCGTCGGCTTCAACCGGCGGCACGCGCCGGGCTACGCGCAGTGCGCGGAGCATCCGCGCGAGCTGATCGTCATGCAGAAGAACCGCGTCGGTCTGCCCGAAGAGCCGCGCACGATGATCCTCGACGACTTCATCCACGTCGTCGACACCCTGCGCTTCCTGGTGCCCGGCGAGATCGACGACGTGACCGTGCGGGCGCGGGCGGAGGCGGGGCTGCTGCACCATGTCGTGCTGCAGCTGTCCGGGGACGGGTTCACCGCGCTCGGCGTGATGAACCGGCTCAGCGGATCGGCCGAGGAGATCCTGGAGGTCTCCGGGCAGGACACCAAGCGGCAGGTGCTCAACCTCGCCGAGGTGATCGACCACAGGGGCCAGCCGACCGTGCGGCGGCGCGGCGACTGGGTGCCGGTGGCGCGGCAGCGCGGCATCGAGCAGGCGGTGCTGTCCTTCCTCGACGCCGTCCGCGCGGGCCGGGTGGTCAGCGCCCGGGACGCGCTGGCGACGCACGCCCTGTGCGAGCAGGTGGTACTCGCGGTCCAGGAGCGCTCCCGCGCGAGCGACTGACCGCCCGCGCGCCCTGCGCCGCGCCGAACGCCGCCAGCGTCAGCAGCGCCGCGTACACCGGCCAGTCGCCGTACCGCGCGTACGGGGTGGCGCCGCTTGCCACCGGGACCTCGTACACCTCGGCGGCGCTCGTGTCGGTGCCGAGCCACGCCCCGACGCGCCGGCCCTGCGGGTCGTGCACCGCGGAGACGCCGGTCAGGGTGGCGTGTACCATCGTGCGACCGGTCTCCGCGGCGCGCAGCGCGGCCAGCGAGGCGTGCTGCGCGGGCGCCCAGCTGCGCTGGAAGGTGGAGGTCGACGACTGGGCGACGAGCAGGTCGGCGCCCCGCCCGGCGAGATTGCGGCTCATGTCGGGAAACGCCGACTCGAAGCAGACCATCGGGCCGACGCGCAGTGTGCCGCCGGTGTCCATCACGACCTGGCCCGTGCCCTGCCGGCGGTCCTCGGCCGCCGCCTCGCCGACCGAGGTGGCCCAGCCGAGCAGGGAGCGGGCGGGGACGTACTCGCCGAAGGGCACCAGCCGCATCTTGTCGTACCGCGCGCCGGTCGGGCCGTCGGGGCCGACGAGGATCGAGCTCTTGTAGATGCCAGGCCGGTCCGAGCGGCGCGCGTCGACGTTGACCAGGACCGGGGCCTCCAGGGTGCGGGCCAGCGCGGCGATACGGCGGGCCAGATCGGGGCGGTCGGCGAGGTCGAAGCCGACGCTGCTCTCGCCCCAGACGACCAGGTCGACGTCCTGCCCGGCCAGCTCGTGGGTCAGCCGTTCCCCGACGGCGAAGCGGCGGTCGGGGCCGTCCACGACGCCGGGCTGCACGACGGCCACCCGGGCTTCGCCGTCGACCGCGGGTCGCGGCGCCCAGGCCCACGCCGCCGAACCCGCCGCCGCCGCGGCGAGCAGCCCGGCCAGCGCCGGAGTGCGCGAGGCCGGTACCGCGACCAGCACGGCGACGGCGACGTTGACGGCCACCAGCAGGAAGCCGATCAGCCAGACGCCGCCCAGCGACGCCAGCCGCAGCGCCGGCTCCACCTGCCACTGAGTGGCGCCCAGCATCCCCCAAGGGCCGCCCAGCCCCTGCCAGGAGCGGACCAGCTCCACCGCCAGCCAGCCCGACGGCAGCACCAGCAGGCCGGCCGCGATCCGGCGGACCGGGGGAGCACCGCCCAGGAAACGGCGCACCAGCCAGCCCCACGGCGCCCACAACGCGCCCAGCAGCGCGGCCAGCACGAACGTGAAGACGTGCAGGTTCGGCAGCAGCCAGTGGTGCACGGCGAGCATGAACCCGAGCCCTCCGCACCAGCCGTCGTAGGCCGCCCGCCGGCCCGTCGGCGCGGAGCGCGTCAGGAGGATCCACGGGACCAGCGCGACCCAGCCGAACCACCACAGGGCCGGCGCCGGGAAGGCGAGCATCGGCAGCGCGCCCGCCGTGACGGCCACCGCGGACCGCCGCCACGGGGAGACGAGCCACTCGCCCGACGTCTTCATACGGCGCCTCCGTACCGTTGCCCCCAGTGTGCGCGCCGCCGAGGTCCCGGTACAGAGGGCGTCGGCTCAGCCGTTCACAGGTACCCCGGGAGCCCCGCCCGCACGCCGCCACTTCTCCCGCACGCTCACCTCGCGCAGCCGCCAGCCGTCGTCCGTCCGCAGCAGCCCGAACGCGATCCGCCCGCCGCACACCAGATCGGGCGCCCCCGGCCCCTCCTCGCCGCCCGCAGCCCGCAGGACACTGACGTAGTCGGCCTGCGCCCGCGCGGTGTTCCCGGCGTCCCCGTCCAGGGTGTCGAACACCACCCGCCGGTTCACGACCAGATGCTGCCGCGCGCCGTACGGCCCCAGGGCCCCGGCCAGCCACTCGGCCACGTCCCCGGCGTCCCCCTCGATCCCCCCGGCAGAACGGTGGTCCGCCCGCCCCTCCGGCGTGAACAGCCGCCGGTACGCCGCCCAGTCGCCGTCATCGACCGTCACCGCGTACTCGGTGATCAGTGCGTCCACGGCCAGCCGGTCCATCACGGTCGCGAGCTCCACACGCTGCGTCATCGCCACAGTCTTGACCATGGAGAGGGCTGCGCCAAGGGGGCGTGCGGGCGGGGCGCACAGGCGTCGGAACGCCGTGGGGGTGAGTCCGGCGGGGGAGCGAACAGATGCTGCATTTTGTAGCCACTCGGTAGCGCAGTGTCAGTGCTTGCCCCTAGGCTTGCCCGCATGTTCCCTGATTCCTTGGTCCGTGGTTCCGTGCGGTCTGCTGCCGAGGTGAATGAACTGATCCGCGCGCTGTGGCTGCGTGCGGGCGGGTCGTTGTCGCCGCAGGAGCGGGCGGAGTACGAGCTGCTGGTCGTCGAGTGGGCCGCCGCCGTGCGCGGTGACGTCATCGAGGCGGCCTGACGGCGCCCGGCGAGGCTCGGCACGCCGGCTCGCCCCGCGTCCGGGCTCGGTGCGCCCGTCGTCGCGAGGGCGGTGATCCATGCCGGCCGGCCCGGTCCGGACGACCGGCCGGGGATGCCGTCCCTGCCCTCACTGGTGGGCGGACGCCTACAGGGGTCGTCGCCCCCGGCGGGAGTGGGAGACGAGTGGGAGACGGCCGGAAGTTCCGGGTCCGGAATGACTGCACCTTCCCGGAGCGGTCGCAGGGTCGCCGTTGGCGGGCAGCCTGCGACCGCCACCTCCGCTCAGTGCGCCGGCTCGCCCGCGTCCGGGCTCAGTGCACCCACGCTGACCAGGGCGATGATGACGATCCCCAGGGCGATGCGGTACCACACGAACGGCATGAAGCTCTTGGTCGAGATGAACTTCATGAACCAGGCGATCACCGCGTAGCCCGACACGAAGGCGATCACCGTCGCGAAGATCGTGGGACCCCACGTCACATGGTCGTTCTCCATCGCGTCCTTCAGCTCGAACAGGCCCGAGGCGAGCACCGCCGGGATCGCGAGCAGGAAGGAGTAGCGGGCCGCGGCCTCGCGGGTGTAGCCCATGAAGAGACCGCCGCTGATGGTCGCGCCGGAGCGGGACACGCCCGGGACCAGGGCCGCGGCCTGGCAGAGGCCGAAGATCAGGCCGTCCTTGACGCCCAGCTCCTGAAGCGTCTTGCGCTGCTTGGCCGCCCGGTGCCGGCCGCCCGACTCGTCGCGGGCCGCCAGCCGGTCGGCGACGCCGATGACGATGCCGATGACGATCAGCATGGTCGCGGTGATCCGCAGATCACGGAACGGGCCGACGATCTGGTCCTTGAACGTCACGCCCAGCACGCCGATCGGGATCGAGCCGACGATCACCAGCCAGCCCATCCGGGCGTCCTGGTCCTTGCGCCACTTCTTGTCGTGGAGCGAGCGGAACCAGGCCGCGAGGATCCGCCCGATGTCCTCGCGGAAGTAGATCAGCACGGCGGCCTCCGTGCCGATCTGGGTGATCGCCGTGAACGCGGCGCCCGGGTCCTCCCAGCCGGAGAACGCGGCGGTCAGACGCAGGTGCGCACTGGAGGACACGGGGAGGAACTCGGTCAGCCCCTGGACGAGTCCGAGGATGAGTGATTCGAACCAAGACATGAAGTTACGGAGTCCAAGTGCCGATCGAGGAACGGACGACGGACACACCGAGCCCCCGCGCGCGGTGATCTGGTGTGTTGTGGGGCAGCGTAGCGCCCCCTGACAGGGCGCCCGACCCCGGGGCTCGCTCGGTCGTGCGAAGTGATCGGTCGCCCGGAGGGCCGCCGGTGATCGGTGCGAGGTGTTGACCCCGTCGGCGGGCCGGGCCTACGTTGCCTGGAGGGAAAGCGCTTGCTGGCCCTCTGAGCTTTGTATCCGTCTTCGGAGGAGTGCTGATCAGGTCCATGCCGATCCCCCCGACCCCGCCTTCCGCGCCGTTCGCCGGCCGCCCGCTCCGCGCCGCCGTGATCGGTACGGGGGCCATCGCCCGAGGCTGTCATCTGCCCGCCCTGCACCAGCTCGCCGAGGAGGGCGAGACGGAGGTCGTCGCGGCCGTCGACATCGACGCCGCCGCGGTCCGGGAGTTCTGCGCGACGGGCGGCGTCCCGCACGCCTACACCGATCTGGCGCGGATGCTGGAGGAGCAGCGCCCCGACCTGGTCACCATCTGCACCCCGCCCACGCTGCACCGGGAGCAGACCATCGCCGCGCTGAACGCCGGCGCATGGGTGTGGTGCGAGAAGCCGCCGGTGCCCTCGCTCGCCGACTTCGACGCCGTGGAGGCGGCGGAGGGCGCGGACGGCGGGCCGTACGCCGCGATCGTCTTCCAGCACCGCTTCGGCTCCGGCGCCGCCCATGTGCGCCGGCTGCTGGACGCGGGCGCCCTGGGGCGGCCCCTGGTCGCGCACTGCCAGACCACCTGGTACCGCGACGCCGCCTACTACGCCGTGCCGTGGCGTGGCCGCTGGCAGACGGAGGGCGGCGGCCCGGCGATGGGCCACGGCATCCACCAGATGGACCTGCTGCTCGATCTGCTCGGGCCGTGGAGCGAGGTCCGGGCGATGGCCGGCCGGCTGGTCCACGACGTGGAGACCGAGGACGTCTCCACGGCGCTGCTCCGCTTCGAGAGCGGCGCCATGGCGACCGTCGTGAACAGCGTGCTCAGCCCCGACGAGGCGAGCCGCATCCGGCTGGACTGCGAGCGCGCCACGATCGAGCTGAGCCACCTGTACGGTTACGCCAACACCGACTGGCGCATCACCCCCGCGCCGGACGTACCGGTGGAAGAGGCCGCCGCCTGGCGCGAGTTCGGGACGGACGTGCCCAGCTCCCACATCGCCCAGCTGCGCGAGCTGGTGGCGAGCATGCGCGCCGGCGAGCGGCCCCGCAGCAGCGGGGAGGACGGCCGCAAGAGCCTGGAGCTGGTCACCGCGCTCTACAAGTCGGCGTTCACGGACACCACGGTGCGGCGCGGTGACATCGGCCCCGGCGACCCGTACTACACGCACCTGCACGGCGGCGCCCCCGGCTGGGCCCCCGCCCCCTCCGCGGCGGGCGCGAGCGCGGAGGCGCCGGCGTGAGCGGCCCCGGCATCGTCCACGTCCACGGCGACCGCGTCACCGTCACCGCCCCGGACAGCGGCGTCGAACTGCTGACGTACGTCTACCGCCCGGAGGCTGCGTGGGAGGCGCCCAAGCCGTACGTGCACCCCCTGCGGACCCTCTCGGGCGCGGTCGTCACCGACTACCGCCCGAACGACCACCGCTGGCACAAGGGCCTCCAGCTGACCGCCTCGCACCTGTCCGGGCAGAACCTGTGGGGCGGCAACAGCTATGTGCACGGCGAGGGTTACCTTCCCCTGCCCGACCGGGTCGGCTCCATGGCGCACGCCGGCTTCGACGAGGTCACGGCGGACGGCGACCGTGCCGTCATCGCCGAGCGGCTGACCTGGCACCCGCACTCCGGCGAGCTGTGGGCCGAGGAGGAGCGCCGCATCGAGGTGCACGGCATCGACGCCGGCTCCGGTTCCTGGGCGCTGACGTGGACCACCGCCGTCACCAACCGCCGCGACGAGCCGCTGCTGTTCGGCAGCCCCACCACCGCGGGGCGCGCGATGGCGGGCTACACCGGCCTGTTCTGGCGCGGCCCGCGCGGCTGGCGGGAGGGACGGATCATCGGCCCGGACGGCGAGGGGCCGCACCTGATGGCGACGCAGTCGCCGTGGCTCGCGTACTGCGCCGAGCACGACGGCGTCGACGGGCACGCCACCCTCGTCTTCGCGCACGCCCCGGACAACGACCACCTCGGCGAGCGGGGCGAGCACCCGGCCCACTGGTTCGTGCGCAACGAGCCGTTCGCCGCCGTCGCCCCCTCCTGGGCGTTCTTCGACGAGCTGGAACTCGCTCCCGGCGACACCCTGCGCCGCCGCTACCGCATCGTGGTCGCCGACGGCGCCTGGGAGCGGGAGCGGATCACCGGCCGCCTGGAGGCGCTCCCGTGGTGACGGACGGGGCGCCGGCCGGCCGGTTCGACGGGCTGCCGGGCGGCGTCGCCGTCTCCCGGCTGTGCGTCTACGACTGGCCGGCCGCCGACGGCGTGCGCGGCGGCACTCCGCACCTGCACCTGACCTGTTCGGAGGCGTACGTCGTCACCGGCGGGCGGGGAGCGGTGCAGACGCTGACGGCCTCCGGGTTCCGCGTCACGCCGCTCACGCCCGGCACGGTCGCCTGGTTCACGCCGGGCACGATCCACCGGCTGGTGAACGAGGACGAGTTGCGGATCACCGTCCTGATGCAGAACAGCGGCCTGCCGGAGGCGGGGGACGCGGTGCTGACGCTGCCGCCGGAGTACCTCGCCGACCCGGAGACGTACGCCGCCGCGACCGGGATCCCGGCCGGGGCGCCGCAGGCGGAGCGCGAACGCGCCGCCCGGGCCCGGCGGGACCTGGCGATGGAGGGTTACCGCGCGCTGCGCGAGGGCGGTCCGCAGGCCCTGGCCGCCTTCCACCGGGCCGCGGGCGCCCTGGTGCGGCCCCGGCTCGCCGAGTGGCGGGAACGGCTGCGCAGGGGCGCGCAGGCCGCCGCCGAGGCCACCCGGGAGCAGCTCGACCGGCTGGAGCGCGGCGACGTGTCCCACCTCGCCGAGGCCGTCGTACGGGCCGAACAGCCGGTCGAAGAAGGCAGGTTCGGCATGTGCGGGCGGCTGGACGTGTACCGCGCGGACTTCTGACCCTCCGCAGCCGCGTGACCGCCCGTCAGTCCCCCGCAGGTGGTGGCGCTTGCGCCGGTGACGGCCCTCGGCGGCCCCGCAGGTGGTGGCGCTTGCGCCAGGCCACCACCGCGGCTGCCGCGCCCGGTACGGCGATGCACGCCATCGCGATCAGGAAGGCCGGGGACGTCGGCGTCGAGGCGCGTGCCCCGGCCACCACATACGCCGCCGTGTTCGGGACCGCCCCGAGCGCGGTCGCGAGCAGGAACGGCAGCCAACCCATCCGGGAGACGGCGGCGCAGTAGTTCGCCGCGGAGAACGGCACCCCCGGGAACAGCCGCACCGCCAGCATCGAGCGGAAGCCGTGCCGGCTGAGCTGCCCGTCGACGGCCGTCAGTACCCGCCCCCGCAGCAGCGGGCGCAGCGCGTCCTGCCCCAGCACCCGGCCCAGACCGAAGGCGAGCGCCGCGCCCAGCACCGTCCCGGCGACCGCGGCGCCGATGCCCAGCTGCGAGCCGAACAGCGCCCCCGCCCCGACGTTCAGCAGCGGTCTCGGCACGAACGCCACCGTGCACACGCCGTAGGCCACCGCGAAGACCAGCGCGGCGGCGGCCCCGCTCAGGTGCGGCGGCAGCCCTTCCGACAGCAGCCGCTGCGGCTCGACCAGCAGGACCGTCGTCGCGGCGCCGGCGAGCAGCGCGACGAGCAGGGAGAAACGGGACCAGGGCGACAGCAGCACGCCCACGCAGCGCGCGAGCCGGCCTGCGGTGACGGGCGGGTCCAGTGCGGCGGCGGTCCGGGGAGAGACCGCGGCGGTGCCCCCAGAGCGGGTGGTGGCATCGAGCATCCGGTGACACTAACCGACGAACATGTGTGATCGCCGTATGGTCCGTCTCACGACGGTCACGGGCGGGGAAACGAACGGCCTGTGGCGTCGCTGCGCCCGCGCGAAAACCATTCGACGCGCGACCGGCCCTCGGGAATGATCGGCGTCATGTTCCGGTACGCCTTCGTCCTCGCCGCATCCGCCGCAGCGGATGCCCCGAAGGCTGCCGTCCCGCTCCTCGTGGCCGCTGTCGACGGCGCCCGAAGCTGACCCTCCCCGGATCGACCGGCGGACCCCGCAGGGGGAGGGTCGGCCGGATCCACGGGGTCCCCGTCCCGGCCGAGCGCGCCGGGGCCATCACCCGGGCAGCACAACGGACTTCGAGGTACCGCCATGCCCAAGACAGCATACGTCCGCACGAAACCGCACCTCAACATCGGCACCATGGGCCACGTCGACCACGGCAAGACCACCCTGACCGCCGCCATCACCAAGGTCCTCGCCGACCGCGGCGCCGGCGCCTTCGTGCCGTTCGACCGCATCGACCGCGCCCCCGAGGAGGCCGCGCGCGGCATCACCATCAACATCGCGCACGTCGAGTACGAGACCGACACCCGGCACTACGCCCATGTCGACATGCCCGGCCATGCCGACTACGTCAAGAACATGGTCACCGGCGCCGCGCAGCTCGACGGGGCGATCCTCGTCGTCTCCGCGCTCGACGGGATCATGCCGCAGACCGCCGAGCACGTCCTGCTCGCCCGCCAGGTGGGCGTCGACCACATCGTCGTCGCCCTCAACAAGGCCGACGCCGTCGGTGACGGCGAGGACGCGATGCTGACCGACCTGGTCGAGCTGGAGGTGCGCGACCTGCTCACCCGGCACGGCTACGGCGGCGACGCGGCGCCCGTCGTACGGGTCTCCGGCCTGCGGGCGCTGGCGGGGGACCCGCGTTGGACGGCGTCCGTGGAGGCGTTGTTGGACGCGGTGGACACCTATGTGCCGGTTCCGGAGCGGTATCTGGACGCGCCGTTCCTGCTGCCGGTGGAGAACGTGCTGACCATCACCGGCCGGGGCACCGTCGTCACCGGCGCCGTCGAGCGGGGCGCCGTCCGGGTCGGCGACCGGGTCGAGGTGCCGGGCGCGGGCCTGGAGAGCGTCGTCACCGGGCTGGAGACCTTCGGCAAGCCGATGCAGGAGGCGCAGGCCGGGGACAGCGTGGCGCTGCTCCTGCGGGGCGTGTCCCGCGGCGCGGTGCGGCGCGGCCATGTCGTCGCGGCGCCGGGCAGCGTGACGCCCCGGCGGCGGTTCACGGCACGGGTGTACGTGCTGTCGGCGCGCGAGGGCGGCCGTACGACACCCGTGACGAGCGGGTACCGGCCGCAGTTCTACATCCGCACCGCGGACGTGGTCGGGGCCGTGGACCTCGGGGAGGCGGCGGTCGCGCGGCCCGGGCAGACGGTCGACATGACCGTGGAGCTGGGTCGCGAGGTGCCCCTGGAGCCGGGGCTCGGCTTCGCGATCCGCGAGGGCGGGCGGACCGTCGGCGCCGGGACGGTGACGGCCGTCGACGGGGCCCGAGCGCCGGGCACAATGGAGCGGTGACCGAATCCGTCCCCGTCAGCAGGCCCGTCGACCACGGGTTCGCCAAGCTCATGCCCGACGTCGACCGGGAGCGGGCCTGGCTGCTGACGGTGGACGGCGCTCCGCAGTCGTACGTCGACCTGGACGACCCCACGCACCTGGAGTTCGAGTACGCGCGGCGGCTGGGGCACGTCCTGGACTCCGTCGCCGAGGAGGGGCGTCCGCTGGACGTGCTCCACCTCGGCGGCGGGGCGCTCACCCTGCCCCGGTACGTGGCGGCGACCCGGCCCGGCTCCCGGCAGGACGTGGTCGACGCGGACCGGGCGCTGCTCGAACTGGTGGTGGAACAGCTGCCTTTGCCCGAGGACTCCGGCATCGTGCTGCACGCGGCGGACGCCCGCGACTGGCTGGCGAAGGCGCCGGACGGCTGCGCCGACGTGCTGGTCGCCGACGTGTTCGGCGGCTCCCGGGTGCCGGCCCATCTGACGTCCCTCGACTACGCCCGTGAGGCCGCGCGCGTGCTGCGGCCCGGCGGCGTCTATCTGGCCAACCTGGCCGACGCCGCGCCCTTCGGCTTCCTCCGCTCCCAACTGGCCACCCACGCAGAGGTGTTCCGCGAGCTGGTGCTGATCGCCGAGCCGGCCGTGCTGCGCGGGCGGCGGTTCGGCAACGCCGTGCTGGTCGCCGCCCAGCGGCCGGTCGACACGCCCGCCCTGGCCCGCCGCACCGCCGCCGACGCCTTCCCGGCACGGGTGGAGCACGGCGAGGGGCTGCGCCGGTTCATCGGCGACGCGCGTCCGGTGCGGGACGCGGACGCGGTGCCCTCACCCGAGCCCCCCGACGGGGCGTTCGGCATCGGGTGATCCGGCGTGCCGGTCCGGGCCCGCACCGCCCGTCACCTCCTTGGTGCGGCGGCGAAGGTTGCGCACGTCGGGGACGCACAGGACCGCCGCCGTCACCACGACGACCAGCGCCGCGCAGCCCCACAGCGCCGTCGAGCGGCCGACCGCCGTCTCCGCGGGGCCGGCCAGCGCCGTCGCCAGCGGGACGAGGGCGACCGAGCCGAACCAGTCGTAGGCCGAGACCCGGGAGAGCTTGTCCTCGGGTATCTCCTGGTGCAGGGCGGTCATCCAGGAGACGCCGAAGATCTCCAGCGTGACGCCGGTCAGGAACATCGCCGCGCACAGGACTCCGGCCGACGTCGGCACGGCGAGCGCGGCGGAGGGGAGGGCCAGGGGGAAGACGCACAGGGTGCCCGCCAGCAGCAGCCGGCGCGGCTTCCAGCGCGTCATCAGCAGCGCCCCCACGACGGTGCCCGCCCCGAAGAAGCCCAGCGCCAGCCCCCAGGGCGCCGCCCCGCCCAGATGGTCCCGGGCGACCAGGGGGCCGTAGACCGCGTCGGCCGCGGCGACGACCGCGTTGGCGAGGGAGAACTGCACGACGATGCCCCACAGCCAGGGCCGGCCCGCGAACTCCCGCCAGCCCTCCCGCAGATCCGCGAGCAGCCCTCCGCCCGGTTCGCGCGGCGGGATGTGGCTCACGTCGAGGAAGGCGCGCATCGCCCCGGCGACGGCGAAGGCGGCGGCGTCCGCGGCGAGCACCCAGCCCGGCCCGATCGCCGCGACCATGACGCCGCCGAGGGCCGCACCGCCCAGGCCCGCCCCCTGCATCGCCATCCGGAACACGGCGAACGCCCGGCTCGCCTGCTCGCCCTGCACGGAGGACATCAGCATGCCCTCGGCGGCCGGGCTGAAGAACGCCTGCCCGGTGCCGCCCAGCGCGGACAGCAGCATCATCTGCCACAGCAGGGGTTCGCCGGTCAGCACGAGCAGCGCGAACAGGCCCTGGGAGACGCAGTTGAGGGCGTTGGCCGCGACCATCACCCGGTGCCGCGGCAGCCGGTCCGCGACCGCCCCGCCGATCAGCAGGAACAGCACCAGCGGCACCGTCCGCGCGGCGGCCACCAGGCCCACGTCGCCGCCGTCGCCGCCGGCCTCCAGCACCGCGAACGCGGCGGCGATGAGCGCGCCGTGGCTCCCGAGGTGGGTGACCACGGCGGCGGCGGTCAGCAGGCTGTAGTTGCGGCCCGCCCAGCCGGGGCGGTGCGGAAGGCGTCGGGGGCGGTCGGCGGTGTTCACCGGCCGACTATCCCCGCCCTACCCCCGACTTGCCAAACCGTTTGTTCCCGTCACTCGGTGGGTTCGCCGTGCAGCCGGACGGTGCTGAGGATCTTCATGACGGTCTCCTTGGGCACCTCGCCGGTCACGCCCTTGGCGCCGTAGAAGTTCCACGACACGAAGTCGCCCTTGGAGTTCTTGAAGCCGAACGTCAGGGCCTTGCCGTCGCTCGCGCACTTGCCCTTCTGCGGAGTGTTCTCCGACTGGGCCCAGGCGATGCTGCCCTTGATGCCCGAGGCGGTCGTGTACTCCTTGGCCTCCTTGTCGAAGGTCAGGCTCTTCTTGTCGGGCTGCGTGTAGCCGCCGTACACCCACCACGGGACCGTGTTCACGGCGACCTCGTCGGTGTCCTTGGCGCCGTCCGCGCCCTTGGTGCCCACGGCGGCCAGCGCGGTGTCCTCGGTGCGGCCGTCCTTGTTGGAGTCGGTCGTGCACCACTTGGACTTGTAGTACGCCGGGGCCGACATGATGATCAGCGGCTTGGCGTCGTCCGACTTGTCGTCTTCGAAGCCGATGCTCAGGCCGGGCGACTGGACCTCCCAGTCGGCAGGCACGTCGAAGGCGACGCCGCGCTTGGGGTTGACGACGACCTTCCAGCCGTCGACGGTCGGCTTCTCGGTCTCGGTCCCGCGCGGGTTGTCGTCCGAACCGGACGCCGACGCGGCGGGCGAGGACGGGGCGGCGGGCGCCGACGGGGAGGCGCTGGTCTTCTTCTTCGGGCTCGCCGTGTCCTCCTCCTCGCCGCCGAGGACCAGGAAACCGGTGACGGCGGCGGTCAGGACCACGGCCGAGGCCGCCACGATGGCGACGACCTTCGTCCGGTTGCCGTCACCGCCGCCGGGCGCCGGCTGGGGCGGGCCCGCCGGGGCCGGGGTGTTCCACTGGGACTGCCCTGCGTAGGGGCCCGGCTGCTGGTAGGCGGGCTGTTGATAGCCGGGCTGCTGGTACGGATTCGGCTGCTGGTAACCCGGCTGCTGGTACGGGTTGGGCTGCCCTTGCGGGTTGTTCTGCGCTTGCGGGTTCTGCTCGCCCCCGGGCGGCTGCTGTCCTGGCCACATGCGCAGTAACCCTAGTGCCGCCAGGGACACGATTCGGTCACTGCCCCTTGTCAGGGACGTAGCAATCCGGCCGGAGGTCCGAGCGGGCGGACCCGTGCGGCCCTGGCCACAGTGGCTACTCGTGGGTAACCTTCCGGCATGAGCGCAGACCAGATGTCGATCGGCGAGTTGCTCGCCGCCACGGTGCCGATGGTGAGGACCCTGAACCTCGAGTACCTGGAGACCACTCCGGAGAAGGCCGTGCTGGCCCTGCCGGACCAGAGCGAGTACCGCAACCACGTCGGCGGGCCGCACGCCGGCGCGATGTTCACCCTCGGCGAGTCCGCGAGCGGCGCGATAGTCCTGGCCGCGTTCGGCGACCAGCTCTCGCGCGCCGTGCCGCTGCCGGTGCACGCCGAGATCGCGTTCAAGAAGATCGCCCTGGGTCCCGTGACCGCCACCGCGACCCTCGGCCGGCCCGCCGCCGAGGTCGTCGCCGAACTGGACGAGGGCAAGCGCCCGGAGTTCCCGGTGTCCGTCGCCATCCGGCGCGAGGACGGCGCGGTCACGACCGAGATGACGGTGGTCTGGACGCTGCGTCCCAACAGCTGAGAGGCGGATCACCGCCGGGGACCGGCGGTGCTGCCGGGTGCTTCCGGGCGTGCGCCGGCCTACGGGCGCACGCCCGCGCGCCGATGGGTTAAGCGGCTGCCCTCATCGGTCGGGGCAGGGACGCCGGGGTTCCCGGTCCCCGTCCTTCGCGCGCAGGGCGGGGAGGACGTCCGGGCAGCCGTCACTTCCCGTGCACGTCCCGGTGCTGCCCGGCCAGCGCCGCGTACATCGTGCCGTTGAGGGTGAGCCCCTCGCGCTCCTCGGCGCTCAGCTCCCGCCGCACCTTCGCCGGCACCCCCGCGACGAGCGAACCCGGCGGCACGCGCATCCCCTGTGGTACGAGCGCCTGCGCGGCGACCAGCGAACCCGCGCCGACGACCGCCCCGTTGAGCACCGTGGCGCCCATGCCGATGAGGCAGTCGTCCTCGACGGTCGCGCCGTGCACCACGGCGTTGTGCCCGATGGACACCCGCTCGCCGACCGTCACCGGAAAACCCGGGTCGGCGTGGAGCGTGCAGTTGTCCTGGACGTTGCTCCGCGCCCCCACGGAGATCCGCTCCACGTCGCCGCGCAGGACAGCCCCGTACCAGACGCTCGCGCCCGCTCCCAGGGTCACGTCCCCGATCACCGCGGCCGTCGGCGCGACGAACGCGTCCCCGGCGATCTCCGGCTCCCGGCCGCCGATGCCCGTGATCAACGCCCCGTCCGTCATGTTCCTCCGCCTCCCATGGTCGACACCGGCACCGTACGCCACCCGGTGGGGCGAAGATCACAGGCCTCCCGGCCCGTGGGCGGCCCCGCGCCGATTACCGTGAGCGGGTGCCGAAGCGCAAGAACACGTTCTCATCCTGGCGACGCCGCCTCACCCAGCGCGCCGTCCACGCGGGCTGGGCCTGGGCGCAGCGCACCGGCTCCGTCACCGCCGACCGGCCGGGGCGGTTCCGCTTCGGCGCGATGGGAACCGGTACCAGACTCGCCTTCCCCCTCGGCACCGTCTTCGGCGAGCCCTGGATCCGCCTCGGCGCCCACTGCATCGTCGGCGAACAGGTCACCCTGACGGCCGGCCTGATGCCCGGCCTCGACCTCGGCCCCGAGCCGATCCTGCGCATCGGCGACGGCGTCGTGCTCGGCCGCGGCAGCCACGTCATCGCCGACACCACCGTCACCATCGGCAGCGACTGCTACTTCGGGCCCTACGTCTACGTCACCTCCACCAACCACTCCTACGACGATCCGCACGAGCCCATCGGCAAGCAGTGGCCCCGCATGGAGCCGGTGGAGATCGGGCCCGGCTGCTGGATCGGCACCGGCGCGGTGATCCTGCCGGGCGCCCGGATCGGACGGAACGTCGTCGTGGCCGCCGGCGCGGTGGTACGCGGCACGGTGCCCGACCACGCCGTGGTCGCCGGGGCGCCCGCCCGCGTCGTACGGCGCTGGACCCCGGCCGATGGCTGGCAGCCGCCGCTGCGCACCCCCGCCCCGGTGCCGATACCGGACGGCGTCACGCCCGAGCAGCTCACCGCGCTCGCCGGCCTCGACGAGGAGACGGCGGCGGCGCTCGCGCGGCTGGAGGCCGACGCCGAGTCCTGATCCGGCCTGCCGCCGGCCCGCCCGCGCAGCGCTGGAGGCCGCTGGGCGAGCAGCAGGCATGCCCGTGCTTCCACCGGCCCGCGTACGCAGGGCCGAAGGAGACCGCCCGGCAGGCCGACGCCGATGCACCTGCCACCGGCACGCGCACGGAGGGCTGTTACCGTGCGGCCATGCGCTCACCCATCGGACACTTCGACCAGGCCGTCCCCGCCCCGGACCGCCTCGACGAACTGACCCGCCCGGTGGCCGACGCCGTACGGCACTGGCGCGGCAGCGTCCCCGCCGACCAGATCGTCTACGTGGACACCGACCCCCAGTGGGCCGACACCGCCGTCTTCGTCGAGCACTACGGCCGGGAACTGCTGGAGCAGTCCGCCAACTGCGTGGTCGTCGCGGGCAGGCGCGGCGGCGACACCACGCTGGCCGCGTGCGTCGTGCCGTCCACCACCCGCGTCGACGTCAACGGCGTGGTGCGCCGGCAACTGGGCGCGCGCAAGGCGTCGTTCGCCTCGATGGACACGGCCACCGGCGAGACCGGCATGGAGTACGGCGGCATCACTCCGATCGGCCTGCCCGAGGGCTGGCCGGTGCTGGTGGACTCTGCCGTCGTGGACCTGCCGTACGTCCTGGTGGGCAGCGGCCGGCGGCGGGGCAAGCTGCTGGTGCCCGGCAAGGCGTTCGCGGAGCTGCCCGGCGCGGTGGTGCTGGACGGCCTGGGCGTCGCCTGACGGATCAGGCGGGCGCCCGGTGGTGGGCCAGCGCCAGATGGGGGTCCGGCTCGCCCGGGACCGGCGCGGGATCGGCGTGCACCAGGGCCGCGGTGAGGCGGGGCACGGCGTGCAGCAGGGCGTGCTCGGCCTCGACCGCGATCGCGTGCGCCCGGCGTACGGTCGCCTCCCCGTCCACGACGAGGGCCACCTCCGCGCGCAGCCGGTGCCCGATCCAGCGCAGCCTCAGCTCGCCCACCCCGCGCACCCCCGGCACCTCGCGCAGGGCCCGCTCCGCCCGGTCCACCAGCGCCGGGTCCACGGCGTCCAGCACCCGCCGCAGCACCTCGCGCGCCGCGTCGCGCAGCACCAGCACGATCGCCGCCGTGATCGCCAGGCCGACGACCGGGTCGGCGAGCCGCCAGCCCAGCGCGGAGCCGCCGGCGCCGAGCAGCACCGCGAGGGAGGTGAAGCCGTCCGTCCGCGCGTGCAGCCCGTCCGCTACCAGCGCCGCCGAGCCGATCGAACGGCCGACCCGGATGCGGTAGCGGGCCACCCACTCGTTGCCCGCGAATCCGACCAGGGCGGCCAGGAAGACGGCCGGGACGTGCTCCACCGGACGCGGGTCGAGCAGCCGCGCGAACGCCGTCCATCCGGCGAAGACGGCGGACGCCGCGATCGTCAGCACGATCACGAGACCCGCGAGGTCCTCGGCGCGCCCGTAGCCGTAGGTGAAGCGGCGGTCGGCCGCGCGGCGGCCGAGGACGAAGGCGATCGCCAGCGGTACGGCGGTGAGCGCGTCCGCCGTGTTGTGCACCGTGTCGCCGAGCAGCGCCACCGAACCCGACCACGCCACCACGACCGCCTGTGCCAGTGCCGTCGCCCCGAGCACGGCCAGGGACACCCACAGCGCCCGCATGCCGCGCGCGGAGGACTCCAGGGCGGAGTCGACCCGGTTGGCGGCGTCGTGGGAGTGGGGGGTGAGCAGGTGCGTGAGGCGGTGGCGGAGGCGGGGCTCGGGGTCGTGGCCTTGGCCGTGGTGGCCGTGGTCATGGGTGTGATGGCCGTGATGGTCCTGGTGCATGCGGGGGTCGCTCATGTCCGTCTCCTTCCGGCCGCGCGCACGCGGTGGACGTACCCGGGGAGCGGCATCATCATGTGCGTATGAGCGCACGCATGCACCTGTCACCTGCGCATGATGCGCAGCCGCACCCGTCCGGCGAGGAGCGGTTCGCGCTCGCCGCGGACCTGCTCGCTCTGCTCGGCGACCGGACCCGGCTGACGCTGCTGCACGCCCTCAGCGCCGGGGAGGCCGATGTCACGACGCTCACCGGCAGTTGCGGGGGCGCGGCCCGGCCGGCGGTCAGCCAGCATCTGGCGCGGCTGCGGCTCGCGGGACTCGTGGACACCCGCAAGGAGGGCCGCCGGGTGGTCTACTCCCTGCGCGACGGCCCCGTCCGCCGGCTCGTGGACGAGGCGCTGGGCATCGCCGACCACGGGCTCCGTGACGGCCCGCCGCACGACTGACCGCGCGGTCAGGCATGCGGGTGCCGAGGTACAGCTCGGCGAACGCCGCCGCGGCGGCGGGGGAGTCGAAGACGCGGCGCAGCTTCGCTCGTGCCGTGCCCGCCCGGAACGGGTCGCCCTAAGCGGCCCCGTGGAACACCTCGGACGGCCAGTGCGAGAACTCCTGGTAGTCCCGGACGCGTGCCAGGCAGGCCGCCGGGTAGCGACGGACGCCGCCCGCAGGACGTTGCCGAGCGCCAGCCCGGCGGGTCCGACGCCCACGACGACGGCCGGGACGATGCGGTCGGGGCGGAGGAGCCGGCGTGCGGCGGGGTGGGGGAGGTCACGCGGAGATCATGGGGGCGGGCGGTGTGGCGGGGCAGGGGCGCGGGCGCCCCTGCCTCCGCCGGACCTGCCGGATCGGTGCCGGAGCCGGGTCCCGACCCGTCGTCCGGGCGGGCCGCCTCTCGCGGTCAGCCCGCGACAGCCGGCGGATGGACGGCGCCTCGCTGGAGGCGGAGCTGGCCGATCTCCGCGACGTTCTTCATCAGTTCGGCGTTCACCCAGGCGATCATGTGCGCGAGGGTGTGCCGGGGGTCGTTCTGCCACGGGAACGGGGCGGTCGAGTCCAGGTCGGCATCGGTCAGCCGGTCCAGGGCCGCCAGCCAGTCCGCGCGCAGGCCCCGCAGCCACTCGACGGCCGGCTCGCCCGCACCCGGCCAGACCACCTCGCCCCGCTCGCGGGGCGCTCTGCCCCCGGCATGGTCGATGGCCACGCCCCACCACCAGCCGATGTGCCAACTCAGCCAGCCGATGGTCGGTACGGGAACGGGGTCGGGCTCGCTCTCGGCCCAGTCCGGAATCCACGTTCCGTCCTCGGCCCGGCGTACGGTCCAGCAGTTCGCGACGGGCTCCCACAGGAAGTCGTCGGGTTCGAGCCTGTCCAGGTGGTACTCGAACAGCGACCAGGTCAGGTCGAACTGCCAGCGGAGCAGGCCGAGCGCGGAGGGCGGCACAGGTTCGTTTCGGGGATCGGACACCGGCCGACCTTCGCACACGTCGACGCCGTGGGGAATCGAATTGTTCGCCGGCATACGGACCGGACGGCGCCGGCGGTCCTGAGCCGGGGCGCGGTGTCGGAACGCGCTCAGCCCAGGCGCGGGATCTCGATCGCGGGGCAGCGGTCCATGACCATGTCCAGGCCGGCCGTGCGGGTCCGGTCGTAGGCCGCCTCGTCGACGACGCCGAGCTGGAACCAGACCGCCCTGGCGCCCTTGGCCACCGCCTCGTCGGCGATGCCCCCGGCGAGGTCGCTGTTGACGAAGACGTCGACCACGTCCACGTCGAAGGGGATGTCCGCGAGGGAGGCGTAGCCCTGTTCGCCGTGCACCGCCTCCGCCTTGGGGTGGACGGGCACGATCCGCTTGCCGAAGCGCTGGAGCGTGCGGGCGACGCCGTACGCCGCGCGGTCCTGGTTGGCCGACAGACCCACCACGGCCCATGTGTCGCCCAGCTCCGTGAGGATCCTGCGGACCGCCGCGTCGTCGCCGTACACCATGAGCACTCCTCGCGCCTCGTCGCCCTGCGGCCGGTCGGCGCCGGCCGTCGACCGTACAACGGGCGGACGCCCGCACGGATTCCCGTCCGTGCCGGTTGTCCTGTGTGCAAGGGGAGGCAGGGCGTGGATTTCCGGTCCCCGTCGTCTGCCCTGCCTGCAACGGGGAGCCCGCATGGTTTCCGGGCCCGTGCCCGTCCGCCCTGCGCGCCGGCGCCGGTCCGCCTACGCTCGCCTTGTGCTGCGCATCATCGACGCCCGGACCGGCGAACCGGTCGCCCCCTACGCCGCCCGGCGGGCGCCCACCCGTGTGGAGGCCCATGTGCCGGGCGCCGATCTCACGGGCCTGCGGGTGCTGCTGGCCGCCGACGTCCTCGTCCGCGCCCTCGAACTCGGCGGCACTCCGGTGTGGTGCGTGCTCTCCGGTGCGGACCGTGCGCAGGAGCTGCGCGCCGCCGCCGCGTCCCTCGGCATCCGCCCCTTCGAGGACCGCCGCGGCGCGGACGCAGGGCCGGTGGAGCGGCAGGTCGTGCATGTGGCGGCGGAGGGGCACGGCACGCCGGACGGGGTGAGGCTGGCGGTGGCGGCCGTGGAGCCGCCCGGGATCGTGCCGGGGCCGGACCCGGCCGCCCTGCGGCTGGCCTTGCTGTCCGGGTCGAGAACCGTGCCGCTGCGGCTCGACGGGACCGCCGTCGCCGAGGCCGGCGACACCCTCGCCCGCTGGCGGAGTGCGGTCGCCGCGTGGGCGCGGCAGCCGTCGAGGCCGGTCCCCGAAGACGTCCGCGCGCGGCTCGCGGACGCCTGGGAGGACGACCTGGACGTCCCCGCGGTCCTGGACGTCCTGCGCGAAGTGGAGAGCCGCGCGGACCTGCCGGACGGCGCGCGGTTCGAGACGTACGCCTACGCCGACCGGCTGCTCGGTCTCGAACTCGTGCGCGACGTGGGAGCGTCGGGGTGACGCCGCGCGCGGGAGCGGGTCCGCTGCGCCGGCTGGTGGTGCTGCGGCACGCCAAGTCCGCCTGGCCGCCGGGCGTCCCCGACCACGAGCGCCCGCTCGCGCCCCGCGGCCTGCGCGACGCCCCGGCCGCCGGGCGCGCGCTCGCCGACGCCGACTGCCTGCCCGACCTCGCCCTGTGCTCCACCGCCGTACGCGCCCGGCGGACCTGGGAGCTGGCGTCCGCGCAGTGGGGCGCCCCGCCGCCCGTACGGCACGACCGGCGGCTGTACGGGGCCGACGCGGACGCCCTGCTCGAGGCCGTGCACGAGGCGCCCCCGGAGGCGGGGACGCTGCTCCTGGTCGGGCACAACCCGGGCCTTGAGGACCTGGTGCTCACGCTCGCCGGAGACGGTCTGGACGACGCGCTGGAACGGGTCCGGGTGAAGTTCCCGACCGCGGCCGTCGCCGTGCTCGCCTGGCACGGCACGACCTGGCGGGACCTCACGCCCGGCACGGCACTGCTGACGGCGATGACCGCGGCGCGCGGCGAGAAGCGGCGGTAGCGCGCCCCGGGGCGGCCGTGGCCGGTCGCGGCGCACGCGCGGGTGGCCGCATGGGCGGGAGGCGGAAGGGGCCGTGGCCGGTCGCGGCGCGCGCGTGCGGTACGGGCGGCCGACGGTGAGGCGGCGTGGTCGTCACGGCCGCAGGGCGCGCGCGCGTGCGAAGCGGCGGCCGGTCGTCGGGAGCAGGGCCCGGCCGCCGGGCGGGAGGGCACGCGCGCGTGCGGCATAGGCTGTCCCGATGCAGGACGAGTACCGCACCGTCGCCCGCGCGGGCGTGCACGAGACCGAGATCAATCGCTCGCGCTTCCTGTGCGCCCTCGCCCCCGCGGCCACCGAACGGGAGGCCCAGGAGTTCATCGCGGCCGTGCGCAAGGAGCACGCCGACGCCACCCACAACTGCTGGGCGTACGTCATCGGCGCCGACGCCGGCATCCAGAAGGCGAACGACGACGGGGAACCGGGCGGCACCGCGGGCCTCCCCATGCTCCAGATGCTGCTGCGCCGCGACATGCGGTACGTCGTCGCCGTCGTCACCCGGTACTACGGCGGGGTCAAGCTCGGCGCCGGCGGCCTGATCCGGGCGTACGGCGGAGCGGTCGGGGAGGCACTGGACAGCGTCGGCACCCTCACCCGCCGCCGGTTCCGGCTGGCCACGGTGACCGTCGACCACCAGCGCGCCGGCAAGATCCAGAACGACCTCCGGGCGACCGGCCGCGCGGTGCGGGACGTGCGCTACGGGGAGGCGGTCACGATCGAGATCGGGCTGCCGGACGCCGACGTGGACGCCTTCCGCGGCTGGCTCGCCGACGCCACCGCGGGCACGGCCGGCTTCGAGCTGGGCGGCGAGGCGTACGGGGACGTGTGACCTGCACCGCATCAAAACACGGCGACAAAAGGGTACTTGTCATAGCTGGCGCCATATGTCCGTAATATGCGGCCGGTTGGCGGGCGTCGCGGGGTGACGCGGGAGTAACCGCCCGGGTTGTCGGACCCGGCTGTTAGTTTCGGGAATCATGAGATTGCTGCACACGTCCGACTGGCACCTCGGCCGGGCCTTCCACCGGGTGAGCATGCTCGGCGCCCAGGCCGAGTTCATCGGCCGCCTCGTCGCCACCGTGCGGGAGCGCGACGTGGACGCCGTGGTCGTGTCCGGAGACGTGTACGACCGGGCGGTGCCGCCGCTGGCCGCGGTCGAGCTGTTCGACGACGCCCTGCACCGGCTCGCCGACCTCGGCGTGCCGACGGTGATGATCTCCGGGAACCACGACTCGGCCCGCCGCCTCGGCGTCGGCGCCGGGCTGATCCGCCGCGCGGGCATCCACCTGCGCACCGACCCCTCCCACTGCGGTACGCCCGTCGTCCTCTCCGACGAGCACGGCGACGTGGCCTTCTATGGGCTGCCGTATCTCGAACCCGCCCTGGTGAGGGACGAACTGGGGGTGGAGAAGGCGGGGCACGAGGCAGTGCTCGCCGCCGCCATGGACCGGGTCCGCGCCGACCTCGCCACCCGTCCCGGGGGCACGCGGTCCGTCGTCCTCGCCCACGCCTTCGTCACGGGCGGCCAGGCCAGCGACAGCGAGCGGGACATCACCGTCGGCGGAGTGGCCGCCGTCCCGGCCGCCGTGTTCGACGGGGTGGACTACGCCGCCCTCGGGCATCTGCACGGCTGCCAGACCATCACCGACCGCGTGCGCTACTCCGGCTCCCCGCTCGCCTACTCCTTCTCGGAGGCCGGCCACCGCAAGAGCATGTGGCTCGTCGACCTCGACGCCGACGGAACCGTCACCGCCGAGCGCGTCGACTGCCCGGTACCGCGCCCGCTGGCCCGCATCCGCGGCACCCTGGAACAGCTCCTCGCCGACCCGGGCCTCACCCGGCACGAGCAGTCGTGGGTCGAGGCCACCCTCACCGACCCGGTGCGCCCGGCCGAGCCCATGGCCCGCCTCACCGTGCGCTTCCCGCACGCCCTCAGCCTCGTCTTCGACCCCGACCGGGCCCCCGACGAGCCCGGCGTGTCCTACGCCCGCCGCCTCGCCGGCCGCAGCGACCAGCAGATCGCCGAGGACTTCGTCGCCCATGTGCGCGGCGCCGGCCCCGACGAGCACGAACGGACCGTGCTGCGCGACGCCTTCGACGCCGTGCGCGCCGAGCGGACCCTCACGGAGGTGGCGCGGTGAGGCTGCACCGGCTCGACATCACCGCCTTCGGACCCTTCGGCGGCACTCAGGGCGTCGACTTCGACGCCCTGTCCGCGGCCGGCCTCTTCCTGCTGCACGGACCGACCGGCGCCGGCAAGACGTCCGTCCTGGACGCCGTCTGCTACGCGCTGTACGGCGCCGTACCGGGCGCCCGCCAGAGCGGGCAGGGCATCACCCTGCGCAGCGACCACGCCCCACCCGGCACCCGCACCTCCGTCACCCTCGACCTCACCGTCGCCGGCCGCCGGCTGGAGATCACCCGCCGGCCCCCCTGGGAGCGCGCCAAGAAGCGCGGCAAGGGCACGACGCTCGACAAGGCCGAGACCTGGCTGCGCGAGCACGACCCCGTCACCGGCGCCTGGAAGGACCTCAGCCGCTCCCACCAGGAGATCGGCGAGGAGATCACCCAGCTGCTCGGCATGAGCCGCGAGCAGTTCTGCCAGGTCGTCCTGCTGCCCCAGGGCGACTTCGCCCGCTTCCTGCGCGCCGACGCCGAGGCCCGGGGCAGACTGCTCGGCCGGCTGTTCGACACCCAGCGCTTCGCCGACGTCGAGAAGCGCCTCGTCGAACGCCGCCGCGCCGCCGAAGCCGGGGTGCGCGACGCCGACGCGGCGCTGCTCGCCGAGGCGCACCGCATGCAGCAGGCCGCCGGCGACGCCATGGAGCTGCCCGAGCTGGCGCCCGGCGACCCGGGCCTGGCCGACGCCGTCCTCGGCGCCGCTGCCGTCGCCCGCAGCACCGCACGCGAGCAGCTCGACATCGCCCGCTGCCGCCTCGCCGCCGCAGAGGCCGCCCGCGCCGCCGCCGGCCACACCCTGGACGACGTCCGTGAAGTCGCCCGCCTCCAGCGCAGGTTCGCCGACGCCACCGAGCGGGCCCGGCTGCTGCAGGCACGGTCCGACGCCCACCACGCGGACCGGCAGCGCATGGAACACGCCCGCAAGGCCGAGGCCGTGGCGCCCGCGCTGGAGCTGCGCGAGGCCGCCGAAACCGAACACCGGCGGGCGGTCGCGGCCGACGCACGCGCGCGTGCCGCGCTGCCCGACGCCCTCGCCGAGGCCGAGGCGGCGGGGCTCACTGCCGCCGCGCGCCGCACCGCCGAGGAACTGGGCGGCCTCGCATCCGCCCGCCGCGCCGAGCGGCGCCTCGCCGAACTCCGCGCCGAACGCGCCGACCTGGACCGTCAGGAACGCGCCGACGCGGAGCTGCTGGAGGAGGCCGAGGTATGGCTCGACGGTTGGGAGGCCGTACGCGGCGCCCTCCAGGAGCGCGTCGACGCCGCCCAGGAGGCCGCCTCGCAGGCCGAGCAGCTCGCCGTGCGCCGCGAACCCGTCCAGCGGCGGCTCGACGCCGCGCGGCTGCGTGACCGGCTGGCCCGCGACACCGAGGCCGCCCAGCGCACCGCACTCGCCTCCGCCGAGACCGCCCTGCGCGCCCGCACCCACTGGCTGGACCTCAAGGAACAGCGCCTGAGCGGCATCGCCGCCGAACTCGCCGCGAACCTCCGGGACGGCGAGCCCTGCGCCGTCTGCGGGGCCACCGCACACCCCGCCCCCGCGCGGAAGGTCGCCGGACACGTCGACCGCGCCGCCGAGGAAGAGGCCCTGGCCGCCTACCAGCGCGCCGACGAGGCACGCGCCGAGGACGAACGGCGACTGGGCCTCGTACGCGAGGCGCTGGCCGCCGCTGCCGCCGAGTCGGGCGACACGCCCACCGACCGGCTCGCCCAGGAGACCGAGGAACTGGAGCGGCAGTACGCGCGCGCCCGCCGGGACGCCTCCGGGCTGCACGCCGCCCACGAGGAACTGCGCCGGGCCGAGCAGGAGTACGAGCGGCGGATCGCCGACCGGCAGCGGGCCGCCGTCGGCACCGCCTCCCGGCTGGCACGCCGGGAGGCCCTGGAGCGTGAACACACCTCCCTGGAGGCAGAGTTGACGCTTGCACGCGGCGCCGCGGCCAGTGTGGCCGAGCGCGCCGCCGAACTGGAGTCGCGGGCCGCACGGCTCACCGAGGCCGCCGAGGCCGCCCGCGCCGCCGAGGACACCGCGCAGCGGCTCAAGGACGCCGACGCCCGGCTCGCCGACGCCGCCTACCGCGCCGGCTTCGACACCCCCGCGAGCGCCGCCGCCGCGCTGCTGGACGACGCCGCCCACCGCGAGCTGCAACGACGGCTGGACGCCTGGCAGGCCGACGAGGCCGCCGTACGCGCCGTGCTCGCCGAAGAGGACGCCGCTGCCGCCGCCCGCCGGCCCGCCGCCGACCCGGACGCGGCGGAGCGCGCCGCCGCCGAGGCGGACCGGCGGGTGCGCGCCGCCGCCTCCGCGTGCGACGCCGCCGCCCGGCGCTGCGCCGAACTCGACCGGCTCTCCGCCCGCGCGGCCGCCGCCGTGCGCCGGCTCGGGCCACTGCGCGAGGAGTACGACCGGGTGTCCCGGATGGCCGGGCTCGCGGCCGGCACCTCCGCCGACAACGAGCGCCGGATGCGCCTGGAGGCGTACGTCCTCGCCGCCCGCCTGGAACAGGTCGCCGCCGCCGCGACCGCGCGGCTGCTGCGGATGTCGTCCGGCCGCTACACCCTCGTTCACTCCGACGACCGGTCCGGACGCGGGCGCAGCGGCCTCGGCCTGCACGTCGTCGACGCGTGGACCGGACGCGAGCGGGACACGGCGACCCTGTCGGGCGGCGAGACCTTCTTCGCCTCCCTCGCCCTCGCCCTCGGCCTCGCCGACGTCGTCACCGACGAGGCGGGCGGCGTCCGCCTCGACACCCTCTTCATCGACGAGGGCTTCGGCAGCCTGGACGACCAGACGCTGGACGAGGTCCTGGACGTGCTCGACTCCCTGCGCGAGCGTGACCGCAGCGTCGGCATCGTCAGCCACGTCGGCGATCTGCGCCGCCGCATCCACGCCCAACTCGAGGTCGTCAAGGGCAGATCGGGGTCGACACTGCGGCAGCGCGGCACCGGTCAGCGGCCGAGCGGACGCCCCGGCAGCGGCGAGGAGTAGACGACGCTGGTGGTCACCGAGCCCAGCGCGGCGATCTTCCCCGAGACCTCCTCCAGATGGCGCATCGAGCGCGTGGCGACCTTGATGACGAAACAGTCGTCGCCCGTGACGTGATGCGCCTCCAGGATCTCGGGCGTCACCGCGACGAGGTCGTGGAACGGCTTGTAGTTGCCGGTCGGATAGCGCAGCCGCACGAAGGCCAGGACCGGCAGGCCGAGGCGCTCCGGGTCGACCACCGCCGCGTAGCCCTTGATGATCCCCGCCTCCTCCAGGCGGCGCACCCGCTCGGTGACCGCGCTCGCGGACATCGAGACGGCCCGGGCCAGTTCGGCGAAACTGGCCCGTCCCTCCCGCTGCAGGACGTCGAGAATGCGCCAGTCGGTGGCGTCCGGGGAATACGCGGTCATCCCCGAGAGATAACAGGGAAATCCCCGGTCGAGCAAGCAGAACGCCGGGGATCGCGGCTTCAAGGGCCGGGACGGCCGCCGTACCTTTCTGGCATGACCTCCACCACCAGCGTGAACCCCGTCCTGCGCGTCGCCCCCGCCCTCCCCGCCGACGCCGCCGCCCACTTCCGGGCGAGCCTCGCCTTCCACGCCGACGTCTCCGATGTCGCCGCCGCCCTCTCGGCCGGCGGCGACCCCGGGTTCGTCCTCCTCGACTCCCGCTCCACCGAGGCCTGGGACCAGGGCCACGTCCCCGGCGCCGTCCATCTGCCGACCGCGCTCGTCCCGGAGCGGGCGGAGCGGCTCCTCGACCGGTCCGTGCCCGTCGTCACCTACTGCTGGGGCCCCGGCTGCAACGGCGCGACCCGCGCCGCCCTCGCGCTCGCCGAACTCGGCTACCGCGTCAAGGAGATGCTCGGCGGTTTCGAGTACTGGGTGCGCGAGGGCTTCGCGTACGAGACGTGGCAGGGCACGGAGCGCCGTCCCGCCGATCCGCTCACCGCGCCCGCCGGGGCCGACTGCGGCTGCTGAACGGGCCGTTGGGAGGGCCGTCGGGAGCGGCTCGACGGGTCGCCGGGGAGCGGCTCACAGCGCCGACAGCTCGTCCACCAGGTCGTCCAGGCCGAGGGAACCCTGCGACAGGGCCGCCATGTGCCAGGCCTTGAGGTCGAAGGCGTCGCCGTGCCGCCTGCGCGCGTTCTCCCGGCCCAGCAGCCACGCCCGCTCGCCCAGCTTGTAGCCGATCGCCTGACCGGGAATCGTCAGATAGCGGGTCATCTCGCTCTCGACGAAGTCCGCGGGCCGGCTGGTGTGCGCGCCGAAGAACTCCTGTGCCAGCTTCGGGGTCCAGCGCTCTCCCGGCCGGAACGGCGAGTCCGCGGGGATCTCCAGCTCCAGGTGCATGCCGATGTCCACGATGACCCGCAGCGCGCGCATCATCTGCGCGTCGAGATAGCCCAGCCGCTCCTCCGCGTCGGCGAGGAAGCCCAGCTCGTCCATCAGACGCTCCGCGTACAGCGCCCAGCCCTCGGCGTTGGCGCTGACCATGCCGACGGTGGCCTGGTACCGGGAGAGGCTCTCGGCGACGTGCACCCACTGGGCGAGCTGGAGGTGGTGGCCCGGCACGCCCTCGTGGTACCACGTCGACACCAGGTCGTAGACCGGGAACCGGGTCGCGCCCATCGTCGGCAGCCAGGTGCGGCCGGGACGCGAGAAGTCCTCCGAGGGACCGGTGTAGTACGGCGCCGCCGCGCTGCCGGCCGGGGCGATGCACGACTCCACCCGCCGCACCCGCTCGGCGAGTTCGAAGTGCGTGCCGTCCAGCGCCTCCACCGCCCGGTCCATCAGGTCCTGCAGCCACTGCCGGACCTCGTCGACGCCCTCGATGTGCCGGCCGTGCCCGTCGAGGTGGGCGAGCGCCTCCCACGGCGTCCCGGCGCCGGGCAGGATCTTCTCGGCCTCCTGCCGCATCTCGGCGTGCAGCCGGTGGAACTCCGACCAGCCGTACGCGTAGGCCTCGTCCATGTCGAGGTCGGTGCCGTTGTAATACCGCGCCCAGCGGGCGTACCGCTCGCGGCCCACCGTGTCCGGGGCGCCCTCGATCGCCGGGGCGTACGTGCCGCGCAGCCAGTCGCGCAGCTCCGCCACGGCCGCGGTGGCCGCACGGGCGGCGTCGTCCAGCTCCGGCCGCAGCGCCCCGGGGCCGGCGGACGCGAACTCCTCGAACCAGCCGCGACCCGCGCCGTCGGACTCCGTCCACTCGCCGAGCTGCCCGATGAGCGCGGCCGTCGGCCGGGGCGCCCCGTACAGCTCGCGCTCCAGCCCCAGCGCCAGGGACGCGCGGTAGCCGGCCAGCGCCGCCGGCACCGCCCGCAGCCGGGTCGCCACGGCGGCCCAGTCCTCGTCCGTCGCCGTCGGCGTCACGGTGAACACCTCACGCACATGGTGCACGGGCATACCGAGGTTGCCGACCGCGCGCAGCCCCTCGCCGGCGTCGTGCACGGCGAGTTCGGCGGTGAGCCGCTCGCGCAGCAGGCGCGCGCACCGGCGCTCGGCGTCACTGTCCGCGCCGGGCCGCCGCTCGGCCTCGGCCAGCCGAGCGAGGGTGCGGCGCGCCAGCTCCGCCACCGCCTCCTGCCCCTCGGGCGAGAGGTCGGGCAGGCGGCTCGAACTCTCCTTCACACCCAGGTACGTTCCGGTGATCGGGTCGAGGGCGACGAGGTCGTCGACGTAGGCGTCGGCGATCTCACGGGGCAGCGGGTTCTCGGTCTCTGACATGCGGACCATCCTCGTACGAGGGCCCGCCGGGCGTCATCCGGATTGAGCCGGGACCGACGGTCCGCTCCCCGGCGGCAGCAGCGGGCCGCAGTCCCACTGCTGGAAGATCAGCCGGGTCTCCACCCGGGCCACCTCCCGCCGTGCCGTGAACTCGTCCAGGACCAGTCGCTGCAAGTCCGTCATGTCGGCGACCGCGACATGGACGAGATAGTCGTCCGGCCCGGTCAGATGGAAGACGGTCCGCGACTCCGGCAGCGCCCGGATCCGCTCCACGAACGGCCCCACCAGCTCCCGCCGGTGCGGCCTGACCTGCACCGACAGCAACGCCTCCAGCCCGCGGCCGAGTTTGGCCGGATCCAGGCGCAGCTGATGCCCCAGGATCACGCCCGCCCGCCGCAACCGCGTCACCCGGTCCAGACACGTCGACGGCGCGACGCCGACGTGCGCCGCGAGCTCCCGGTAGGTCGTCCGGGAGTCGTTCTGCAACAGGCGCAGCAGATGCAGGTCCACCGGATCCAGTACGACAGATTCCGCCATCGGCCGAACGTAGCACGGGATGGGACCCCCATAACCCGCGCGGTGTTCACGCTTCGCCGCATGGACTCACGCAGGCACGCCGACGACGACACACCCCTCGTACCGAGAGCGCTGGCCACCGAGGCCGTGCACGCGGGCCGCGACGACCTCGCCGCCCTCGGACTGCACGCCCCGCCCATCGACCTGTCCACCACCTATCCCAGCCGCGACAGCCGCGACGAGGCCGCCCGGATCGACGCCTTCGCCGCCACCGGCGCCGAACCGGACGGACCGCCCATCTACAGTCGGCTCGGCAACCCCACCGTCGCCCGCTTCGAGACGGCCCTCGCCCGGCTGGAGGGCACCGAGGCGGCCGTCGCCTTCGCCAGCGGCATGGCCGCCCTGAGCGCGGTCCTCCTCGTCCGCTCCTCGCTCGGGCTGCGCCACGTCGTGGCGGTACGGCCGCTGTACGGCTGCAGCGACCATCTGCTCACCGCCGGCCTCCTCGGCTCGGAGGTGACCTGGACCGACCCGGCGGGCGTCGCGGACGCCCTGCGCCCCGACACCGGGCTGGTCATGGTCGAGACCCCGGCCAACCCGACGCTCGCCGAGATCGATCTGCCCGCCGTCGCCCACTCCTGCGGCTCCGTCCCGCTGCTGGTGGACAACACCTTCGCCACACCCGTCCTGCAGCGGCCGGCGGGGATGGGGGCGCGGCTGGTGCTGCACAGCGCCACCAAGTACCTCGGCGGGCACGGGGACGTGATGGGCGGAGTCGTCGCCTGCGACGAGGAGTTCGCGGGCCGGCTGCGGCAGGTGCGGTTCGCCACCGGCGGGGTGCTGCATCCGCTTGCCGGGTATCTGCTGCTGCGGGGCCTGGCGACCCTGCCGGTGCGGGTGCGGGCCGCGTCGGCGACCGCCGTCGAACTGGCCCGCCGCCTCGCCGCCGACCCGCGCGTCGCCCGTGTCCACTATCCGCGCATCGGCGGTGCGATGATCGCCTTCGAGGTGCACGGCGACCCGCACGCCGTCATCGGCGGCGTCCGCCTCGTCACGCCCGCCGTCAGCCTCGGCAGCGTCGACACCCTCATCCAGCACCCGGCGTCCATCAGCCACCGCATCGTCGACGCCGACGACCGGCGGGGCGCGGGCGTGAGCGACCGGCTGCTGCGGCTGTCGGTGGGCCTGGAGGACGTCGAGGACCTGTGGGCCGACCTGGACGGGGCGCTCGGCGGACGGCCGACCGGGTCGACGGGCCGGTACGACGGGGAGACGGCAGCCGTGTGAGCGACGGCTCGGCGCAGGAACGGGCGCGACAGCCGTGGTCCGGACGTCGTCGGTCGCGGTCCGCTCCCGGTCTCGGCAGCGCGGCCGGGAACGGACCGCGGCTCCGTTCCCGGCCGCTCGGTGGCCCTGCTCCGCATCGGCGGGAGCAGGACGCGCGCCTCTTCGATCGGCCGGGGCGGCGACCGGAGCGCCACGACGGGCCGACGGCGGTGAGGGCGGGGGCCGCGTCGGCACCTGCGCGGCGGCAGCCGTGGGAGGCGTGCGGGGCCGGCGCCATGGCCGGCCGGGCCGGTTCCCGAAGGCGGAGGCCCTGTGTCCGGGCGGAACGGCCTCACGCCGGCCGCCCGGACGCGGTCGCGTCGCCTCAGTCCCGGCTGACCGGCAGGCCGAACCGCTGCTGGTCGTACGGCAGACCCGAGCCGACCGCCGTCGTGTCCAGCCGGGCCGTGATCACCAGGGTGCCCTCCTCGATCTGGTAGTCGAGGGGCAGCCCCAGCCCCCGCATGGCCGCGACCATGCCGGTGTTGGACGCCTGCGTCACCGCGTACACACCGGCGCAGTTCGCCTCGACGGCCATCGCGACCAGCCGGCGCAGCAGTTCGCTGCCGATGCCGCGCCGCTGCCACTCGTCCTCGACGAGCAGCGCGACCTCCGTCTCGTCGCCGTCCCACAGCAGATGACCGAGCCCGACGATGCGACCCGAGGCGGTCTGCACCGCGAGCGTCCGGCCGTGGCGCGGGCTGAGCAGGTGGTCGAGGTAGCGGTCCGCGTCGCCGACGGGTCCGTGGTAGCGCATCGACAGGGTCCGCTCCGAGCAGCGCTCGTGCATCTCCTTCGCCGCCTCCAGGTCGCCGGTGTCGGCCCGCCGCACGGTGATGGCGTTGCCCTGCGGCAGCGTCAGCACGTCCTGGCTGCGCGGAATGCGCGGCCCGAGGCGGGCGTCCAGCTCGACCAGGGCCCGGGCCCGCGCGAACTCGGTCGGCGTGAACGGGAGATAGGGGCGCTCGACCGTGATGACGCCGCCCTCCGGCGCCCGCAGCCGGATCACGGTGTCCTCCAGGACGCCCTCCACCGGTACGCCCTCCGTGGGCTCGCCGCTGCGGCCCGGTGCGGCGGGCAGCGAGCGGATGGTGCACCGGCCCAGCAACTGGCGCAACGCCAGCGGCAGTTCCGCGGCGTCCAGCGCGGTGCGGGTGGCGAGGCCCAGGATGCGGGTGGGGGCGTCGACCAGATCGTGGGCGTCGGCCCGCTCGATCCAGGTCCCCGTGCCGCCCGCCTGCGCGACCGCCCGGGTGATGTCGGAGGCGGCGAGGTCACCGGGCGCCCGCAGCAGGAACTCGTCCACCGTGCCCCGGCCCAGCGGGTGCGTCTGCAGGCTGAGAATGTCGACCCGGCGCCCGGCCAGGGCCGTGCACAGCGCCGCCAGCGAGCCCGGTTCGTCCTTCACCGTCGTCCGCATCCGCCACAGCGCGCCGTCCCCGGACCGCTCGGGCTGCGCGGACCGCCCGGCCTGCTCCTCGGCGGAGGGCGGCCGGGCGTCGGTATCACTCGTCGGCGGTGCGTGGCCGTGGCGGCGTGCCCACCACACGTGGAAGGCGGCCGTGGCCAGCAGGACGGCCGCGGAGACGATCAGCAGCGCCGGACCGTCGGGCCCGTGCCCGATCATGTTGGCCACGGCGTCGGCCACCGCCACGGCGGTGAACAGCGCGGCGAGTTCCACCACGTCCCGTCGCCAGTGGTGCACTGGGCGCCCGTTCCTGGCGCGCCTCACATCAGACAGTTCTCGACTCATGCAGCCACTGTGAAGGAAGGGTGTTGCGCGATCACGAACGCTCTGTGACCGATGGGTAAAGCATACTTTCCGCACCATTTATTGCTCTTTCTACAACTGTGGTGCGGACCGCCCGGGTACACGGCGTCGTTGATCAGCGCGTCAGGCCGCGACCTCCTCGACCAGCGCGACATGCAGCCGACGGGCCTGCGTCACCAGGCGTGACGAGCCGCGCCGGGCCGCCGCCCGGGCGAGATGCGGCAGTTCACCGCGGGCCCCGGACCGCTCGGCGCACTCCGCCGCCACCGCCAGCAGATCGCCCAGCCCGCGGGCCGGCGCGGCCGGCTCTCCGGTGGCGAGGTCCGCGAGGAGCACGGGCAGCGCCTGCCGGAGAACCGTCCATACCGTGGCATTCGCTCCGGTGGCCGCGGCCGTGCGCACCGACTCCGCGAGCCGCAGCGGCTTCACCGCCCCGCGGCGGACCAGTTGACCGAGGTCCGCGCCCAGCAGGTTGGCGTCCAACTGCCCGCGCGCGGCGAGCACCAGCAGCGCGTCCACGGCGGCGAGCCGGTCCTCCGGATGCCGGGCTCCGAGCCCGTACGCCACCCCGAGGTGGACGGCGTCGCCCGCCCCGCCGCCGGACTCGGCGAGCAGGGGCAGTACGGCGGCCGCGCCCCGGCCGTCGTCCACGGCGACGGACGACAGGTCGCGCAGCAGCCGGGCCGCCACCCACTCGCGCCGCTCCGGGAGCAGTGCCAGCCAGTGACCATGCACCAGGTTGTTCCAGTGGGGGCAGTACCGCCCGTCCCCGAAGGAGCCGAGAGGCCCGCCCAGCGACCGGAACTCCTCCGGGAACCCCTCCCGCAGCTCCGGCACTTCACCCAGCTCGACCAGCACACGCGAGCCGAACGTCCGCCGGCCGGACGCGGGCGCGGCGGGCGGCCCGGAAGCGAGCCACGCGGCGAGACGCGCCCCCTCCGCAGTGCCGAGGCTGGCCGCGCGCCGGGCCGCCGCACCGGCCGCGTCCCGGTCCTCCCGTCGCACCCGCAGCAGCGCCTGCGCGAAGTCCGCGGCCGACACCCGGGCGCCCAGGCGCCGGTAGGCGTCGAGCCGGTCCACCAGCTCGTCCGGCTCCAGCAGCCCCGTGCTCCAGGTCGGGGTGGAGAGCAGGAAGGGCAGCGGATCGGTGTGTATCCGGTACGCCACCTCCCACAGACGGTGCTCGAAGGCCCGGGCGAGGGCGCCGTGCACGCGGTCGCGGCCGGACGTGCCGGTCCGGACGCGTGCGTGCAGGGCGGCGGTGGGGACCTGGCCGCACAGGGTGGCCAGCAGCATGTCCAGGGCGTCGTCCGCGCCGAGCACGGCATGCCGGTCGGAGCCGAACCGGGCCTGGGCGTACACCGGGTCGGTGCTGTGCCACCAGCGGCGGGCGAGGACCGGCTCCAGGGCCTCGAGCAGCGCCTCCCGGTCCCGGTGGGCGTGCCGCACCAGACCGTCCAGCGCCCGCTCGAAACCCGCGACGCCCGGCTCGGACGCCAGGGCCGCGCCCACCTCCTCGGCGACCTCGACGGCCGTCTCCGGCGCGGGCGCCAAACGCATCGGCTCCGGCACCGGCGGCAGGATCTCCTCGTACGCCGCCACGTCGGCGCCCGGAGCCGCGATGCCCAGCGCGCCGGCCGCACGCGAGCGCAGGGCGGGAATCAACTGCCCGGCCGACACCGCCAGTTCCTCGCGCGCGTCCGGCGAGCGGAGCGTGCCCGCGTGCCGCTCCACCAGCTTGAGCGCCCGCTCCTGCACGTCGGAGTCCTCGTGCCCGAAGGCCTGCGCCACCGCGGGCAGCAGTTCGTCGGCCGAGGACGCGTCGCGCGCCAGCACCTTGCCGAGCAGCACCAGCTGCGCCCGGACGAGCTTCTTCTCCGTGCGGAACAGCACCGCGCCGGACAACTCCGCGAGCCGGGCGGCGGGCAGCTCGCCGTCCAGGGCCAAGGCCGCGAGGACGGACTGGGCGTGCGCGGCCACCGGGGACGCCGCCGCGGCGGCCAGCGCCAGCCAGTCGGCCGTCCGCTCCCGCTCCTCGGCCCGGGTCGGTGCCAGAGACTTCAGCAGCCGCAGGAACACCCGCTGGTCCGCCGTCGTCCCGCCGCGCAGCAGCTTCGCCACGCACGCGTCGACCGTGGCGGCGCGGTCCAGCGCCCCGTCCGCCGTGAGCAGCGCCAGAGCTCCGGTCCAGCTGTTCGGACCGGAGCCGTCCGCCCACTGCAACCGCCCGCCGATGTCGTCCGTCTCGAAGAGCGCCGCGACCATGGTGCGCAGGTGCGGGTCCCGCCGCAGCCGTTCGTGCAGCGAACCGCCGTGCTGCCAGGTGCCGATGTGGTGGTCCACCCAGCCCCGGACATAGGCGTCCGTCGTCGGCACCGGGCAGCCGGAGAGCCGGACCAGCCCCGCCATCAGCTCGTACGGCACACCCGAGGCAGCGGGACGCTGCGCCAGCCGGTGCGTCACCTCCCCGAGCCAGCCGGGCTCGCGGTCCCCGAGCACGTGCAGCAGCACGCCGGGGGAGACCCGCGACCAGCGCATGTCGGCGGCGGCGATCCAGGTCGCCACGCCCGCCGCGCCGGTCTGGCAGGCCGCCCCCGCCGCGTGCAGCGCGGGATGGGCGCGCCGGGACGCCGCGTCCCAGGGCGCCGCCCGCAGCTCCTTGCGCAGCGCCCGCAATTCCGGGAAACAGGCGCGCCGTTCGGCGTCCGTCATCCCCTCGAGCAGCCCCACCGCCTCGGCCGTACGGCCCGCCCGGACCGCCGCCATCAGCTCAGCACTCATCGCACACCCCCGTCGACCCGAACCCCGGCCTGCTCCACGGCGGATCCCCGCCGCACCATGCGCACCGCCAGCGCGTGCTTGCACGGCCCGCGCCCACCCCGGTATCTCGCCCACCACGGGCAACTGCACGACAGCGCCCCCGAGGCGTCGCGCACCCGGTGGACGTGCCCGTCCTCCGCCGTCACCGTCGCCACCGCGCCGTCCAGGGCCACCGCCCCGGCCGCCACCAGCGCACGCGCGGAACGCAGCCGCGGATTGTGCCGCTCCACCCGTTCGGCGTCGTAGGGCAGCTCCCGGTGGAAGTAGGCCGCCTCCGCCACGTCGTACCCGACACGCCCCGACGTGCCCAGCCGCACCAGCGCCGCCCGCACCCGCTCCGCGCTCAGGCCCGACGCCGCGGCCAGGTCGGCGGCGTCCACGCGCGGCTCCCACGCCAGCAGCACCGAGACCAGCTCCGCGTCCTCGGCGGCCTCGCCGGCGGTGAGCGGGTCCAGCACCCCGCCCTCGCCGGAGAACCCGCGGGAGGCGTCCGGGGACAGCGTCAGCGTGAGCCGCATCCCGGGCAGCACGGCCTCCCACGCGGCGGCCGTGGCCGGGGCGCCGCCCGTCACCGCCGGCCCGTAGACCCGCAGGGCGGTCGCATGGCGCAGCACCCGCTGGAGCGCGGCCAGCCGCTCCGGGCCGGGCAGGCACACCGCGCCCGGCACCGCCCGCGTCGTCGGCCGCAGCCCGCCGCGCACCGGTACGACCCACTGCGCGCCGCCCGACGCTCCGCGCGCCCCGCCGCGGGGCAGCGCCCGCAGGAACCGCACCGCCTCGGCGGCCGGCAGCTCGGCCCGCAGGTCGAAGCCGGCCGCGATCACCTGGGCCTCGGCGAAGCCGCGCAGCCAGCGGTCGGGCAGCGGCACCCTCTTCTCCACCACCGGCCCGTCCACCGTGGTCACCGCCAGCTCGTCCGGGCCCACCCGCATGTGCAGCGGATCGGCGGGGCCGGTCCGCGAAAGCGCCTCCCGCAGCGGGTTGTTGACGTCGACGTTGGTCGTGCCGTGCCCCACCTCGCCGCCGTCGAGACCCGCCTCGAGCACGTCCAGGCGCGCGTACACCCCGCCGCAGCCGGAGAAGGACTCGAAGCGCAGCCGATCGCCGTTGCCCGTGACGACCGGATCGAGCGAAGCGCGCAACTGGCGCTGGTAGTAGCGCGCTGCGGCGACGTCCGCCACCGCGAGCAGCGCCGCCGAAGCGACCTGCGGGGACGTCAGAAAGCCCGCGAAGAACTGCGGGTGGTCCCGCACGCCGGACGGGGTGGCGCCCCGGGAGGTCTCCAGTCCGAGGCGGCGTCCGTCGGCCGCGGACTCCAGCACGGAGGGTCGTCGATAGGCCACGGCCTGTACGGATCGCGTCATGGGAAAACCGTAGAGGCGACCACTGACAGTCGGTCTGACCTGCGAAAACCCGGCTTGCGCGGGCGAGTTGGCAGGCGCAGGGCCGCGCCGCGCACCGCGGGATGACGACGGTGCGCGGCACGGTCTTCGAGAGTACGGGACCTACTGCCCGACCAGACCCGGCTGCAGCACCTTCGTGAACAGCGCCGTGCCGTCCTGCTCGCGCAGACGCACCGTCAGCTCGGCGGTGTCGCCGTCGATGTCGACCTCGCCGAAGAACTGGTAACCCTCGGCCGGGGAGACGTTCGCCCGCGGCGGCGCCTTCACGAAGACGCGCTCCGGGCCGAAGGTGCCGTCCAGGGCGTTCGCCGGGAAGGAGCCGGCGTTCAGCGGGCCGGAGACGAACTCCCAGAACGGCTCGAAGTCCGTGAACGCGGCCCTCGACGGCTGGTAGTGCTGCGCCGACGTGTAATGGACGTCGGCCGTCAGCCAGACGGTGCCCGTGATCCGCCGGTGCTTGATGAACCGCAGCAGCTCGGCGATCTGCAGCTCACGGCCCAGCGGCGCGCCCGGGTCGCCCTGCGCCACCGCCTCGAAGTGCGGCCGGCCCTCGCCCGAGTCCGGCACCACGAGGCCGAGCGGCATGTCGGAGGCGAGCACCTTCCACACCGCCCGGGACCGGGACAGCTCCTTCTTCAGCCATTCGAGCTGCTCACGGCCGAGGATGCCCTGCGGGTCGGCCGTCTGGTCGTCGGTGGAGTTGGCGTTGCGGTAGGTGCGCATGTCCAGGACGAACACGTCGAGCAGCGGGCCCTGGCGCAGCACGCGGTGGACGCGGCCCTCCTCGGCGCCGGGCCGCAGCGTGGAGATCGGGTAGTACTCGGCGAACGCCCGCCGGGCGCGCTCCACCAGCGTGTCCACGCTCTTGACGGTGTAACGGGCGTCGGACTGGGAGATCGTCTGGCCCGGGTACCAGTTGTTGCGGACCTCGTGGTCGTCCCACTGGACGATGGAGGGCACCTGGGCGTTGAACCGGCGCAGGTTCTCGTCCAGCAGGTTGTAGCGGAAGTTGCCGCGGAACTCCGCCAGCGTCTCGGCGACCTTTGCCTTCTCCTGCGTGGTGACGTTGCGGTAGACGCCGCCGTCGGGCAGGGCGGCGGTGGCGGCCAGCGGACCGTCGGCGTAGACGGTGTCGCCGCTGAACAGGAAGAAGTCGGGGTCGAGGCCGGCCATGGCGTCGAAGATGCGGTAGCCGCCGATGTCCGGGTTGATGCCCCAGCCCTGGCCCGCGAGGTCGCCGGACCAGACGAAGCGCACGCCGTCGCGGCGGTTCACCGGCACGGTGCGGAAGGTGCCGGTCACGGGTTCGCCGGTGCGGCGCGGGTCGTCCGGATCGGCGAGCAGCACGCGGTAGTGGATCTGCTCGCCGGGCGGCAGTCCGCGCAGCCGGGTGGTGCCGGTGAAGTCGGTGTCCGCGCCGAGCAGCGGGCCGTGCAGGCGGCGGGGGTTGCGGAACGACTCCGTCGCGGACGTCTCCACGATCATCCGCGCGGGCCGGTCCGACCGCACCCACACCAGCCCGGAGTTCGCGGTGACGTCGCCCGTCTGCACCCCCCACCCGGCGTTGGGCCGCCCCGACAGGGCGAGGGCCGGGGCGCCCCCGAGACCGACGGGCAGGGTGAGCGCGGCGGACGCGGCGAGGGAGCCCCGCAGCACACTGCGGCGACCAGGGAAGGGACGGTGTGACATGGGCGCGCCTCCAGGACGGGGAAGGATCCGGCCAATTGCGATGCCATGACTACTGGGACGCCGCAGCGCCCGCGCAAACCGGAAGTGAACAACGGCCCCAGGGCGGTGGGCCCCGGTCGCGGTCCGGCCCCGTTCGCCCCGGCCCTGCTGCCGTCCCGGTGCGGCATCATCGCCTGCCCTGCTGCCCTGCTGCCCTGCTGCCCTGCTGCCCTGCCGCCGTGTCCGGCCCGGCTCGTCCGCGTCCCTGTCGCAGAGGCGGCACGGCCACCCGTCCGCGCGGGCGCGCGATCCCGGGCCGGACCACCGAGGGGCGTCCGCAACACGGATTCACGGCGGCCGGCGGTACCCCGGCGCGCACGCCGCCCCCGATCAGAGTGCGCGCCACGCGCAAGGGGCCGCCGCGCACCCGCCCACCTCCGTACCCGTCACCTGCTCCCGTCGAATGGAGCCCCTCGCCGGGGCTCGGCTGGCCGGACGCGGCACGGACCTTGTCGACACTCGCTACCGGCGGGTAGCTCCCCGCGGTGGGGATGCCCGGCCGCGTCCGGTGGCGTGAGTCCACGTGTGTCCGTGCGTGTCCGGCATAAGGGATTGGTCTTGACCAAGGGTGAGGGTCGCCCTATGGTCGCAGATAAGTGCAACAACCTTTAATAAACAAGGGCGCTGAAACGCCGGCGGAACACGGCGATTGCGGAGGACAGGGTGGGGACCACGCAGCTCGAATCGGTGCCGGAGCCCAAGTACTGGCATCTCAAGACCGTGCTCACGGAGGCACTGGACTCCGAGTTCTCCGTCGGCGAGATCCTGCCCAACGAACGCGACCTCGCGGCCCGCTTCGGCGTCGCCCGAGCGACGCTGCGCCAGGCCCTGGAGCAGCTGGAACTGGAGGGCAGGCTGCAGCGCCGCCGCGGCGTCGGCACGACCGTCGCCCCGCCGCGCGTGGGCGTTGCCGTCGGCTCCGAGCAGCACGCCTGGCCCGGCGCGCCCGGGGACGCCTGGCAGCCCGTCGACTGCACGGTCGCGGCGCCGCCCTCGCCCGTCGCCGCGGCCCTGGAGACCGGCCGGGACCGGCCGGTGCACACGGTGCGCCGCACCCGCACGACCCACGGCCAGCCCGTCGCCGCCGAGCTGCTCTACGTGCCCGAGTCCTCGGTGCCCGCCCTCTCCGCCATCGACGCCCCCTCCGGACCGGCACGCGCGCGTGCCGTCCTGCGCGAACTGCAGCGGCTGGAGCTGGAGGGCCGGGACAGCGCGGTGGAGCTGGGCTCGGCCCGCGCCGACGACGCCAAGGAACTCGACCGGCTCCCCGGCGCTCCCGTCCTCGTCGTCACCACCCGCTTCCTCGCCGAGGGCCGCACCGCGGCGCTCTCCGTCGCCACCTACCGCGCCGACACCTGCCGGCTCACCTTCGGCGACTTTGGCGGCGTGGAGATCCACCAGGATCCGCAGCCCCGCGCCTCCTGATCCCGGCGCCCCGGCACGCGCTCCCGGACGATCCGCCGGGGCACGCGCCGCCCGCTACCGGCGCGCGGTCGGGCCCTCCACCGCGAACAGCTGTTCCTCCACGTGGTCCAGCGCCAGCCGAAGCGCTCCCGTCGCGACGGCCGCCTCGCCGAGCAGGGACAGCGTCACCTTCGGCGGACGCAGACAGTAGCGCGCGAGCTCGCGACGCAGCGGGTCCAGTACGCCGTCCAGTCCCGCGGCCCAGCCTCCTATGACGACCAGCTCGGGGTCCAGCGCCAGCGCCAGCGCGGCCACGTCGTGCACCAGTCGCTGAATGAACCGGTCCACGGCCGCGCGGGCCCGCTGATCGCCCTGACGGGCCTGCGCGAACACGTCGGCGACCGCCTGCTCGTCCAGCGGATGCAGCGGCTCGTCCGTGGTCGACAGCAGCGTCTCCGGCGTGGCCTCGCGGCCCAGCAGGTGCAGCGCGCCGATCTCCCCGGCCGCTCCGCCGTAGCCCCGGTGCAGCCGTCCGCCGATCAGCGAACCGGCGCCCGGGCTCAGCCCCGCCAGCACGAACACCACGTCGTCCGACTCGGTAGCGGCCCCCTTCCAGTGCTCGGCGACCGCCGCCGCGTTGGCGTCGTTCTCCACCAGCACCGGGCACTTGAAGGAGCGGCTCAGCCGTTCGCCCAGCCGCAGCCCCGTCCACCCCGGCAACGCCGTGCTCAGCCGCACGGTGCCGTCCGCCTCGACGATCCCCGGCGTGCCGACGCCCACCGCCCGCAGGCTGCCGCGGGAGACACCGGCCCGGCGCAGCAGCTCGGCCACCGCGGTGCGCAGCCGCTCCAGCCGCTCGTCGGCGTGCACGGTCTCGTCCACGTCCTTGGCCTGCGCGCCCACGACCCGTCCGTCGAGGTCGGACAGGAGCGCTGCGACGCGGTGCACCCCGATCTCCAGCCCGAGCAGATGACCGGCCTCCGCCCGGAACCGGAACCGCCGGGCCGGGCGCCCCTGCCGCCGTGCGGCGCCCTCCTCGGCCGCCTTCTCCACAACGAGGCCCGCCTCTATCAGCCCTTCGACCACGCCCTCGACGGTCGGCCGGGACAGTCCCGTCACCCGGGTGATCTCGGTCAGCGTCGCGCAGTCCGTGGCACGCAGCGCGTGCAGCACCACCGCGGAGTTGATCCTTCGCAGCAGCGAGGGATCCCCGCCGGTCAGCCGCCCCAACGTCCGTCCTCCCAGCTCGTGCGCGTGTTGGGCGGATCGTACTCGCCACGGCGGAGCCCGGCGAACGCCCCACCGCGGCTGAGCCCGGCGCCACGGGCCCCGACTCGTACGCCACGACGACCGCCTGCGTCCGATCACGCGCACCCGGCTTCGCCGGCACCGCGCTGACGTGCGACTTCACCGTCTCGGCGCCGACGACCAGCTCCCCGGCGATCTCCGCGTTCGACCAACCCCGCGCCATCGGCCGCAGCGTCCGCGCCTCCCGCTCCGTCAGCGCGGCCTCCGCCGGCCTCACCCGTGCCCCCCCGCTTCCCGCCGCCGTCGCCGTACTCCGCGGCCGGGAACAGCAGCGACTCGACCCCCGGCCACCAGCCGCACCGCGTGCACGATCTCGGCGGGCCGGGCCCGCTTCGACGCGAACCCGCTCGCTCCCGCCCGCAGCGCCTCGTACGCGTACTCGTCGTTCTCGGACGTCGTCACCACGAGGATCCTCGGCGGCTCGGCCACCGTGCTCGTCGCCGAAGCCTCGCCGGCGCTGGCGAGCACGGGGCCGGGCGAGGCGCCGGCCGGGCCCAGGGCGGGGGAGCGGGCACACGGCGTGGTGGGCTGCGCCCTCTACTTCACGCCGGCACTCTTCGCGGCCGGGCTCACGGCGCCGCTGCGCAGCGGGATCGCGGCGCTCGGCGTCCTGGTGCCGTTCGTCCTGATCGTGTCGTTCGCCGTGGGCGACCTCGCGGCGGCCTGACCGACCATCTCCCGGACGGGGCCGGACAGATGGACCTGCACCGGTCCTGGGACGGCTCCCCGGGCCCGCGGACCGGTTCCCGGCGTGAGTGCCCTGTGGGCGGCGGTCGCGCCGGCAGCCGGTGCGTGGCGGCTGCACCGCGGTGACGCCTGACGCGACGCCAATTGTCAGTGGCGCCCGCTTTACTGGACGCATGAACATCGTGCGGTGCCTGGACACGATCGACCGGCTGTGCTCCCGTCCCTTTCCCGCGGAGCACGGCTGGTCGGACGTCGGCCGAGGAGGGCCGGGCTACTTCATCACGGAGTTAGGGCCGGACGCCGCGGACTTGACGGCGGACGACGTCGAGGCGTGCCGGGAGGCGATGGCCGAGCGGCTGAACGAGCGCTGGGGCGGGGCCCCTTCCTGGGCCACGCTGACCCTCCGGGTGCGCGGCGAACGCGGCGACGACATACCGGAGCCGTGGGCGACGCTCGGCGCGCAGGTGGACGAGGCGTACCTGTGGCAGGCGGCCGGCACCGGCCGCTGGGTGGCCGTCGGCGTCGTCGCCCGCGCCGGGACGGAGGCCGGCAGTCTGCTCGCGGTGGTCACGGAGACGGACCCGCCGTGATCTCTCAGTCCGTTCCGCCGCTGTCCCCCGCGCTCTGTGCCGCCTCCCGCAGCCGGGCGAACTCCTCCGCCATCGTCTGCGCGGTCCAGTGCGCGTTGAGTCCGCTCGGGTTCGGCAGGACCCACACCCGGGTGTCACCGATCCTGCGCGCCTGCGGTCCCACCCGGGCCTTGGGATCGTCGAAGGCCGCCCGGTAGGCGGTCACCCCGACCACCGCGAGCCAGCGGGGGCGCAGCCGTGCCACCTTCAGGGCCAGCAGCCGCCCGCCCTCGCGGTACTCCTCGGCCGTCAGCTCGTCGGCCCGGGCGGACGCCCGCGCCACCACGTTGGTGATGCCGAGCCCGTACGACAGCAGCTCTTGCTGCTCGGACGGTTTCAGCTGCCGCGGCGTGAAGCCCGACAGGTGCAGCACCGGCCAGAAGCGGTTGCCGGGCCGGGCGAAGTGGTGGCCCGTGGCCGCGGTCATCAGGCCGGGGTTGATGCCGCAGAAGAGGACCTTGAGGCCGTCCGCGGTCACGTCCGGGACGAGCCGGTCGCGGGCGGCCTCGAGTTCCTCGCGGGTGAAGCGGGTCAGAGGATCGCCCCCGGGGTGTAGCCGGCGGCCCGGGGGTGCTGCTTGACGATCTCCTCGATGCGGCCGACGACGACGCCGACCTGGCCGGCCGCGGCGCCGGTGAAGGAGAGCTTGTCGGCCATCAGCTCGTCGAGCTGCGCGCGGTCGAGCGGGATGCGCTCGTCGGCGGCCAGCCTGTCGAGGAGCTCGTTGCGCTCGGCGCCCTGCTCGCGCATGGCGAGGGCGCAGGCGACGGCGTTCTCCTTGATCGCCTCGTGGGCGACCTCGCGGCCGACGCCCGCCCGCACCGACGCCATCAGCACCTTGGTCGTCGCCAGGAACGGCAGATAGCGGTCCAGCTCGCGGGCCACGACCGCCGGGAAGGCGCCGAACTCGTCCAGCACCGTCAGGAAGGTCTCCAGCAGTCCGTCCAGCGCGAAGAACGCGTCCGGCAGCGCCACCCGGCGCACCACCGAGCAGGAGACGTCGCCCTCGTTCCACTGGTCGCCCGCCAGCTCGCCGGTCATCGAGGCGTAGCCGCGCAGGATGACCATCAGGCCGTTGACGCGCTCGCAGGAGCGGGTGTTCATCTTGTGCGGCATGGCCGAGGAGCCGACCTGACCGGGCTTGAAGCCCTCGGTGACCAGCTCGTGCCCGGCCATCAGCCGGATCGTCCTCGCCAGCGAGGAGGGCGCCGCCGCCAGCTGCACCAGCGCGGTGACGACCTCGTAGTCGAGGGAGCGCGGGTACACCTGGCCGACCGAGGTGAAGGCCTGGGAGAAGCCGAGGTGCCCGGCGATCCGGTCCTCCAGCTCCGCGAGCTTCGCGGCGTCGCCGCCGAGCAGGTCCAGCATGTCCTGGGCGGTGCCGACCGGGCCCTTGATGCCGCGCAGCGGGTAACGGCCGAGCAGTTCCTCGATCCGGCCGTGGGCGACGAGCAGCTCGTCGGCGGCGGTCGCGAACCGCTTGCCGAGGGTGGTGGCCTGCGCGGCCACGTTGTGCGAACGGCCGGCCACGACCAGCTCGCCGTACTCGCCGGCCAGCTTGCCCAGCCGGGCCAGCACGGCCACGGTGCGGTCCCGCATCAGCTCCAGCGAGAGCCGGATCTGGAGCTGCTCGACGTTCTCGGTGAGGTCGCGGGACGTCATGCCCTTGTGGACCTGCTCGTGCCCGGCGAGGTCGTTGAACTCCTCGATGCGGGCCTTGACGTCGTGCCGCGTGACCTTCTCGCGCTCCGCGATCGAGGCCAGGTCGACCTGGTCGAGGACGCGCTCGTAGTCGGCGATCGCCGCGTCCGGCACCTCGATGCCGAGGTCCTTCTGGGCCCGCAGCACGGCGAGCCAGAGCCGGCGCTCCAGCCTCACCTTCTCCTCGGGGGACCAGAGCACGGCGAGCTCGGCGGAGGCGTAGCGTCCGGCGAGGACGTTCGGGATGCGGGGCTTGGCGGGAGCGGAAGTCACGTGTACGGAGTGTACTGGCGGTTCGTGCAGGCCAGCGCCACCGGGGTCTTCGTGGGAAGCTACGAGAGCGCTGCCGGCGCTCCGGCGGGACCGTCGTCCCCGCGCACCCCGGCGCTCCGCCGGGATCGCCCTCCCGGCGTCCCCGCCGGACCGTCTTCCTACGCCCGCGGCCCCTCGTACGGCACGTACGGCAGCAGCTCGGGCCGCTTCGCCGGGCGCCCGTCGCCCGCGGAGCGGCCGGTCAGGCGGCGGCCGATCCACGGCAGCAGGTGCCGCCTGGCGAACCGCGCGTCGGCGATGCGCCGGGCGACCCACCTCGGCGGCACCGTCGCCGGCAGCGGCGTGCGCCAGTCGGTGTCCGCGGGGTCGTAGCCGAGCGCCTGCCACACGGCCTCCGCCACCCGGCGGTGGCCCTCGGACGTCAGGTGCAGCCGGTCCACGTCCCACATTCGCGGGTCGGCCAGCGACGGGGCGCCGTAGAGGTCCACGACCAGCGCGCCGTGGCGTGCCGCCAGGTCGTCGACGCAGGCGAACAGCTCCTCCATGCGCGGCCGGAACCGCTCCAGCACCGGCCCCTGCCGGCCGGGGCTGCGCATCAGGACGAGCCGCTCGCAATGGGGGGCGAGCTTCTCGACGGCCTCGGTCAGCAGGTCCCGCACCCGCACCATGTCGCACTTGGGCCGCAGGGTGTCGTTCAGGCCGCCGACCAGGGTGATCACGTCGGCGCCCATCGCGGCGGCCACGTCCACCTGTTCGTCGACGATCTGTCCGATCAGCTTTCCCCGTACGGCGAGGTTGGCGTACCGGAAGCCGGGACTGTGCGCGGCCATCCGGGCCGCGAGGAGGTCGGCCCACCCCCGGTAGGTGCCGTCCGGCAGCAGGTCCGACATGCCCTCGGTGAACGAGTCGCCGAGGGCGACCAGGCTGCCGTACGAGGGGGTGGTGGGAGAGGGGTTCGTCTGCATGGCGTCAGCGATGGTAACGCGCGCCCATACCCGGCGGTCGGTCGCCCTCTCCCGGCCACGGCCGCCGGCTCAGGCCCGCTGGCCGAACAGCTCCCGCAGCACGTCCTCCATCGTCACCAGCCCCGCCAGCCGCCCGTCGGCGCCGAGCACGGCCGCCAGATGGGTCCGGCTGCCGCGCATGGCGGTGAGCACGTCGTCCAGCGGCGTGGACTCCCGCACGCGCGCGATGGGCCGCATGTCGCGCAGCCGGAACGGCACGTCGCGCGGCGAGGCGTCCAGGGCGTCCTTCACGTGCAGATAGCCGACGATCCGGCGCCCCTCGTCCACGACCGGGAACCGGGAGAACCCGGACGCGGCCGACAGCCCCTCCAACTGCTCGGGAGTGACGCCCACGCGCGCGTAAACGACGCGTTCCAGCGGCAGCACCACGTCGCGCACGGGACGGCGCCCCAGCTCCAGGGCGTCGTGCAGCCGCTCCCGCGCCCGCTCGTCGATCAGCCCGGCCTCGCCCGCGTCCTTGACGATCTCGGCCAGCTCCGCGTCCGAGAAGGTCGCCGTGACCTCGTCCTTGGTCTCGATGCGCAGCAGCTTCAGCAGACCGTTGGCGAAGGCGTTGATGGTGAAGATCACCGGCCGCAGCGCCCGCGAAAGCGCCACCAGCGGCGGGCCGAGCAGCAGCGCGCTGCGCACCGGCTCGGCGAGCGCGATGTTCTTCGGCACCATCTCGCCGAGCAGCATGTGCAGATAGGTGGCCAGCGAGAGCGCGATCACGAACGACACCGCGTGCCCGGCGCCGCTCGGCACGCCCATGGCGTGGAACGCCGGCTCCAGCAGATGCGCGATCGCCGGCTCCGCGACCACGCCGAGCACCAGGGTGCACAGGGTGATGCCGAGCTGGGCCGCGGCCATCAGCGCGGACACGTGCTCCAGCCCCCACAGCACGCTCTTGGCGCGCCGGTCGCCCTGCTCGGCGTACGGCTCGATCTGTGAGCGCCTGACCGAGATCAGCGCGAACTCGGCGCCGACGAAGAAGGCGTTGACGACGAGCGTCGCCAGACCGATCAGCAGCTGTACGGCGGTCATGCCTGCGCCTCCTGCGCGTCGTCGAGGGGCGCGTGCAGCAGCACGCGCGCGGCCCGTCGCCCGGCGGCGTCCAGCACTTCCAGCCGCCAGCCGCCGACCTGGACGGTGTCGCCGACGGCCGGGATGCGGCCGAGTTCGGTGGCGACGAGGCCGGCGAGCGTCTCGTACGGTCCCTCGGGCGGACGCAGGCCGACGCGCGCGAGCTGGTCGATGCGGGCGGCGCCGTCGGCGGAGTACAGGGCGTGGCCGTTCTCGTCGGTGCCGGCCGGGGCGAGGTCGGGCGTCTCGTGCGGGTCGTGCTCGTCGCGGACCTCGCCGACGACCTCCTCGACGATGTCCTCCAGGGTCGCGACGCCGGCCGTGCCGCCGTACTCGTCGATGACCACGGCCATCGTCCGCTTGCCGGACAGCCGGTCCAGCAGCCGGTCGACGGTGAGCGACTCGGGCACCAGCAGGGGCTCGCGCATCAGCTCGGAGACGGGCACGCGCATCCGGCGCTCCGCGGGCACCGCCAGCACGTCCTTGACGTGCGCGGTGCCGACCACGGAGTCGAGGCTGCCGCGGTAGACCGGGAACCGGGACAGCCCGGTCGCGCGGGTGGCGTTCGCCACGTCCTCGCAGGTGGCCTGCGCGTCCAGGGCCACGACCTGCACCCGCGGCGTCATCACGTTCTCGGCGGTCAGGTCCGCGAGGTTCAGCGTCCGCACGAACAGCTCGGCCGTGTCGGGCTCCAGGGCGCCCTCGCGGGCGGAGTGCCGGGCCAGCGCGGCCAGTTCCTGCGGCCCGCGCGCGGACGCCAGTTCCTCGGCGGGCTCGATGCCGAAGCGGCGCACCAGGCGGTTGGCCGTGTTGTTCAGATGCGTGATGAACGGCCGGAACGCCGTGCTGAACCAGCGCTGGGCGTTGCCGACCCGCTTGGCCACCGCCAGCGGGGAGGAGATCGCCCAGTTCTTGGGCACCAGCTCGCCGACGACCATCAGGAACACCGTGGAAAGGGCCGTGCCCAGCACCAGGGCGACCGAGGAGGCCGTGGAGCTGCCGACGCCGACGGCCCGCAGCGGGCTCGCGATCAACCGCGCGATGGACGGCTCGGCGAGCATGCCGACGACCAGGTTGGTCACGGTGATGCCGAGCTGCGCGCCGGACAGCTGGAAGGTGAGGTTCCGGACGGCCTTCAGCGCGCCGGCGGCGCCGCGCTCGCCGCGCTCGGCGGCGCGCTCCAGCTCCCGGCGCTCGACCGTGGTCAGGGAGAACTCCGCGGCGACGAAGGCGCCGCAGGCGAGGGAGAGCAGGATCGCCACCAGCAGGAGGAGCACTTCGGTCATCGGTTCACCCCCGTCCCATCGTCCGGCAGGGTGGGGAGGATCGCACGATGTCTGCTACTGGGAGGCTCGCCCATGGGCGGACGCTCACACCTTTCATGGAGGACCGAGTGGTCCGACAAGAGTAAAGGACCGGCAAAGACGGATGAAACCGGGTTCACCCGCCGCCGGATCCGGTCAGCGGCTTCACCCAGCGCCGCCACTGCTCCTGTGCCGTATACCCCGCCGCGCGCCAGGCATGATGGGCGGTCTCGTTGCGGGTGAGCACCATCGCGTCCGAGCGGCGTCCGCCCAGCGCCGTGAACCTCTCCTCGGCCGCCCGCAGCAGCGCCGTACCGACGCCCTGCCGCCGGCGCCCGGGGGCCACCGCGAGCCGGTAAAGATGGCAGCGCCAGCCGTCGTAGCCCGCGATCACCGTGCCGACCAGCTCGCCCTGCGACTCCGCCAGCAGCAGCGCGCCCGGGTCGCGGGCGATCAGCCGCTCGACGCCGTCGCGGTCGTCGCTGATGCTCCTCCCCTCGGCGGAGGTCTTCCAGAAGGCCAGCACGGCATCGAGGTCGTCGGGCTCCGCGGCCCGTATCCGCAGGTCGTTCATGCGGCGATCCCACCACGGCGGGCCGACGGGGGCGGGACATTCCGTCATGCGGACGCCGGGCGGGCCGCCTCGTCCGAGGACGGCCGTTGCGGCGCGGGGCGCGGCAGCGGCACGCGGCGGGGCGCCGACGGCTGTCCGGAGCTCGCGGGCGCCCGGCAGGTCCCGGTGGCGAGCCCGCGGTGCGGAGCGCCGGCGCCGGGACGGGGCGCCGCCCCTCGCCCGTGGCGGCCTGACGCGCGCCGCGCCCGCCGTGTCGGCTCTGCGTGCCGCATGGACACTCACTCGTGGGCGATCGCCGCCAGCACGTTCATCCGCGACGCCCGCAGCGCGGGAAGCAGAGCCGCCACCACGCCGACCACCGCCGAGCCGATCACCACCGCGACGATCGTGCCCCACGGGACCGCGAAGGCCGTCATGCCCTGAAGGGCCAGCACCTGCTGGGTGCACACGCCCCACACCAGGCCCAGTGCCAGCCCCAGGACGGCGCCGAACACCGCGATGACGACCGACTCGAGACGGATCATCCGCCGCAGTTGGCGCCGGGCGAGTCCGATGGCCCGCAGCAGGCCGATCTCGCGGGTGCGCTCCACGACGGACAGGGCGAGGGTGTTGACCACGCCGAGGACCGCGATGACGATCGCCAGCCCGAGGAGCGCGTACACGAGGTACAGCAGCACCGCGATCTGGTCGTGCACGAGCTGCTTGTAGTCGGCCAGGTCGCGCACCTGGAGCTGCGGATAGGCGTCCAGTGTGGCCTCCAGGCCCGCGCGCAGGGCGTCGTCGGACGTGCCCGGGGCGGCGTTGACGTACAGCGCGGACTCCTGCCCGCCCGGCGCGTACCGGTCCAGCGTGCCCAGCCCGAAGTAGAGGCCGCCCTGTATGCCGAACCCCTCGGCGGTCTCCTGGTCGGTCAGCGCGGCCACCGTCAGCCGGGCCGTCCGGCCGCCCTGGAACTCGACCGGGACCACGCTGCCGACGCGCACCCCGTGGTCCTCGGCGAAGTCCCGGTCCATGGCCAGACGGCCGGTGGCCAGAGCGGCGGCGCTGTCGCCCCGCGCATAGGTGATGTTGGCGACCTCGTCCAGGCGCCGGTCGTACGCGGCGGCCGTCGTCTCGACCCGGTCGCCGTCCGGGAGCCGCACCGCGACGGGCGCGAACCGGCCGCGCACGACCAGACCCACGCCCTCGGTGTCCCGGACCCGGTCGGTGACCTCGCGCGGGAACGGCACGAAGTTGGTGTTCTGGATCACGAAGTCGGCGCCCAGCGTCCGGTCGATCTGCCGGTCGAACGACTCGGTCATCGAGGCGCTCGCCACGGACATCCCGCCGACCAGAGCCAAGCCCACCATCAGCGCCGCCGCGGTCGCGCCGGTACGGCGGGGATTGCGCAGGGCGTTGCGCTGGCTCATCCGCCCCACGGGGCCGTACAGCGTCGGGAACGCCCCGCCCAGCACCTGGATCACCGGGCGGACCAGCAGCGGCCCGGCGATCACCGTCGCGATCAGCGTCAGCACCACGCCGAGGCCCAGCAGCGACGCCGCCGACGCGGTCCGCGACGACACCGCGCAGCCCGCCAGCGCCGCCGCGCCGGCCGCCCCGACGACCGCGCCGACCACGGCGCGCACCCGCAGCGGCCGGCCGGTCCCGGCGACCTCCGCGTCCGACAGCGCCGCCATCGGCGAGACCCCGGCCGCGCGCCGGGCGGGCAGGTACGCGGCGACGAAGGTGACGCCGACTCCGACGACGTAGGCCGTGACGGGGGTGATCCAGCCGATGACCATCTCGTCGGTCCGGATGTTCATGCCGAGCAGGCCCATCAACTCGATCAGCCCGGCCGCGAGCCCGATGCCGGCGGCCAGCCCCAGCGTGGAGCCGACCAGGCCGAGCAGCAGCGCCTCGGTGAGCACCGAGCGGCGCACCTGACGCCGGTCCGCGCCGAGGGCCCGCAGCAGCCCGAGTTCGCGGGTGCGCTGCGCGATCAGCATGGAGAAGGTGTTGACGATCAGGAAGATCCCCACCAGCACGGCGACGCCGGCGAAACCGAGCATGACGTACTTGATGACGTCGAGGAATCCGCCGAGCTGCTCCACGTCCGACTGGGCCTGCTCGTCGGCCGTGCGCAGGTCGTAGCGGCCGGCGTCGCCGAGGGCCGCCGCGACGCGCCGCTTCAGGGTGGCGTCGTCCACGCCCTCGGCCGCGTCGACGGTGATGGCGGTGGCCGCGTCCGGATCGCCCAGCAGCCCGGTCCGGGCGGCCGGCGGGTCGAGGAAGAGCAGCGCGCTGCCGGGGTTGGTGGTGGTGAACGTGACGATGCCGACGACCTCGACCGGGAACGAGCCGGGCGCGGCGATCACCGTCAGGGTGTCGCCGATCCGCACGTCCGCGCGGTCGGCGGTCTGGGAGTCGAGCAGCGCCTCGCCCGTGCCGCGCGGGGCCCGGCCGGAGGTCAGCTCGACGGGGCTGCGGTCGGTCGGCTGCCAGGCGGTGCCGATGGTGGGTGCGCCGGTCGTCGGGCTGACGGCCTCGTTCTCGTCGTCCACGACGGTGAGGGTGTCGACCTCGGCCTCCGCGCGGGCGGCGGCCACCCCGTCCACGCGGGCGATCCGCTCGGCGAGCGCGGCGGGCAGGGTGGCCGTCGCCCCCGAGGGCACCTGCTCGCCGAGGGTCTGCTCGGGGCTGACGGTGACGTCGGCGGCCGTCGAGGCGAAGAGCCGGTCGAAGGTGCGGCCGACGGTGTCGGAGAAGATCAGGCTGCCCGCGACGAACGCCACCGAGAGGATCACGGCCAGCGCCGACAGCAGCAGCCGCCCCTTGTGGGCGAGGAAACTGCGCAGGGTCGCCCTGAGCACGGTTTCAGCCTTCCCGGCCGACGGCCTCGCCGGGCGTTTGACCGGCTGCCCCACCGCCCCCGCCGCGCGCCTCGCCGGCCGCCGCGCCGGGCGCCCCGGCGAGGCCGTCCGGCCGGAGGCGGATCACGTCGAACCGCTTCATCCGCTCCAGCACCGCCTCCGCCGTCGGCCGCTCCATCTCGTCCACGATCCGCCCGTCCCCGAGGAAGAGCACCACGTCGGAGTGGGCGGCGGCGCCCGGGTCGTGGGTGACCATGACGACGGTCTGTCCCAGGTCGTCCACGGCCTCCCGCAGAAAGCCGAGCACCTCCAGGCCGGCGCGCGAGTCCAGGTTGCCGGTCGGCTCGTCGGCGAAGATCAGCTCCGGCCGGGAGGCGAGCGCACGGGCGCAGGCGACGCGCTGCTGCTGACCGCCCGACAGCTGCGACGGCCGGTGCCGCAGCCGGTCGCGCAGGCCGAGGGTGTCGACGACCCGGTCCAGCCACTCCCGGTCCGGTGCGCGGCCGGCGATGTCCATCGGCAGTGTGATGTTCTCCAGCGCGTTCAGCGTCGGGATCAGATTGAACGACTGGAACATGAACCCGATCCGGTCCCGCCGCAGCCGCGTCAGCTCGCGCTCCTTCAGCCCCGTGATCTCCGTCCCGCCGAGCCACACCCGACCCGACGAGACGGTGTCGAGCCCGGCCAGGCAGTGCATCAGCGTGGACTTCCCGGAGCCCGACGGCCCCATGACGGCGGTGAAGCGCCCGCGCGCGATGTCCACGTCCACCGCGTCCAGGGCGAGCACGGCGGTCTCGCCCGAGCCGTACGCCTTCGTCAGCCCGCGCGCGGCGGCCGCCACCCCGTCGGACGGGGCGAGACCGGGGGCGTGCTCCGCAGCGGAAGTGGACAAGACTGCCTCCTTGGTCACCGGGACGGGAGCCGTACGGCTCGCGGACGTCCGAGTTCCTCGCCGTGGCCGAGCGTAATGTGATCCGCGGCACACACGGAATCCCATCGCCGCATGCGTGCACCCCCGCACGCGCCCATCCCTGCCGCGCGACCCCCGCACGCGCGGTTTCCCTCCCGGTTGCGCCACCGGACGCCTTGCCCCGCTAGCACCCCGGCGCTAGCTTCGAGGTATGGCGAGAACCCAGCTGAACGTCCGCGTCGACGAGGGCACCGCACGCGCGGCCCGCGAGCGCGCCCTGGCCCGCGGCATGAGCGTCAACCGCTACATCGAGGAACTGGTCCGGCAGGACGCCGGCGAGGCGGGCCACACCTTCGTGGAGGCGGCGGCGGACTTCATGCGGCAGTACGAGAAGGTGTTCGCCGAGGAGGCCGGCGAGAGCCGCCGCTGATCCGTGAGCGACCTGCGCATCGACCTCGCCTGGCTGCTCATGCTCGCCGAGCAGCGCACGCCGGGAGACCCCCGGGTCACCGACTGGGGCGCCCTCGTCGCAGCCGTGGCGCGCCACCGGGCCGAGATATTCGACGTCCCCGTCTACGACACCCCGCACGCCCGCGCGGCGGCGCTCCTCCAGCTCCTGGTCCACGTCCCCGCGCTGGAGTGCTCCAACGCCCTGTACGCCTCCGCCGTCGCGTACGCCTACCTGGTCGCCAGCGGCTTCAGCGTGACCACCTCGCCCGAACGGGTGCGCGACCTGGCGCGCCTGGTCAAGAGCGGGGAGGCCACGGTGCACGAGATCGCCGCGGAACTGCGCCGCTGGACCGGCGAACCGGACACCCCCTAGTCCTCCGGCCGCCAGGCGGTGCCCAGAACGCAGTACGAGGCGGGCAGTACCGGACCGTTCTCCGGCAGGAGCAGCCGGCGGTAGGGGCCCAGGACGAAGCCGGCGGCCCGGAGCGCGGCGACCGGGTCGCGGGACAGGTGGCAGCCGCCGTTCAGCAACGGCCACACCGTGCGGTCCAGCCCCCGCTGGGTGAAGACCGCCACCGGCCCGCCGCCCCGGCCGTGCTCGAAGAACCGCACCTGACCGCCCGGCCGCAGCACCCGCCGCGCCTCGGCCAGCGCGCACGGCACGTCCCGCACGCTGCACAGCACCAGCGACAGCACCACCGCGTCGAAGCCCTCGCTCTTGACCGGCAGCCGCTCCGCCGCGCCCGGCACCACGTCCACCGGCACCCCGGACCGCAGCGCCGACTCCCGCGCCGACTGCCGTAGCCGCCGCTCCGGCTCGATCGCGACGACCTCCGCCACCGCGCGCGGATAGTGCGCGAAGTTCAGCCCGTTGCCCGCGCCGACCTCCAGCACCCGCCCGGACAGCCCGGAGAGCAGCCGGCCGCGCACGCGGGCCAGGCCCAGCCGGGTCTCGGCCGCGACGCTGACCCGGGCGTAGTAGCGGGCGAACAGCGGGTGGTGCACGGGGTCCCGCGCGACCTTGCGGGCGCCGGTGGACCGTAGCGGCATGGAGACCTCCCCGACAGGACGGGCCGTACCGCGATTGTTCCCCGCGGACGCTTCGTGCACCCCCGCGCGCGGCTCACGCCGGGAAGTCGCGCACCTCCTCGCAGACGCCGCGGTGGTTGTTCACGTCGGTGTGCGAGACGCGGCCGTCGTCCCTTCGGGGGCGACACGCCGACCCGGCGTGCCCGTGGCATGAGCCGGGGCCGTGACGGGCCCGGCCCATGGCTCGCACGCGCCATGGACGCGCCCCGTCCAGGGCGTTGCGGCCGCCGCGAAGGGGCCGGTCCCCGGACGGTGCCCGCCCCGGCCGGCCTCTTCGCACGTCCTATCGCGGAGCGGCCCGCACCTGGAACGCCTCCGCGTCCCACGTCCCGTCCAGCCGGGGCGCGAGCCAGTTCGGCGCCGTCCTCCTGAAGGCGGCCGGGGGCAGGGCCGCGGCGTTCGCCGGGAGGGCGCCGAGCAGAGGGGCCGCGGCCACCTGGGGGAGGTCCGTCACGTTGCAGCGGGAGGCCAGGTCCGGGTCGGACGGCCAGCTGCCGATGACGACGCCGAGCAGGTCCAGGCGCCGGGCGCGCAGTTCGCGGGCCGTCAGCTCCGTGGTGTTCAGGGTGCCGAGGCCTGCGGACGCCACCAGCAGGACGGGCGCCGACAGCAGCTCGGCCGCGTCGGCCAGCGTGCCGCCCGCCGGGTCGAGGCGGACCAGCAGCCCGCCCGCGCCCTCGACCAGCACCAGGTCGTGCTCGGTGGCCAGCTTGGCCGCCGCCTCGGCCACGTCCTGCGGATGCACCGGCGCCCGGCCCGCCCGCCGCGCCGCGGTGCCCGGCGCCAACGGGTCGGGATAGCGCGCCAGCTCCCGCGCGGTGACGGCGCCGGCGAGCCGCGCGACCTCCTCGGCGTCCCCGCGCTCATCCTGCCGTACGCCCGTCTGCGCGGCCTTGAGCACGGCCACCGAGCGCCCCGCCGCCAGCGCCGCGGCGGCGACGGCGGCGGTGGCGACCGTCTTGCCGACCTCCGTGCCCGTCCCCGTGATCACCAGTACCGGCATGTCATCCCTCCCGCGCCGCGGCGCACACCGCGCGCCCGATCCGTGCCAGGTCGGCGTCGTCCGTGACATACGGCGGCATCGTGTACACGAGGTCGCGGAACGGTCGCAGCCACACGCCCTCCCGCACCGCCGCCCGTGTGGCCGCCGCCATGTCCACCGGGTGGTCGAGCTGGACGACGCCGATTCCGCCCAGCACCCGTACGTCCCGCACGCCCGCCAGTTTCGCGGCCGGGGCGAGCCCTTCCCGCAGGCCGGCCTCCAGGCGCTTGACCTCCGCCTGCCAGTCCTGGCCCAGCAGCAGGCCGATGGACGCGCACGCCACCGCGGCCGCCAGCGGATTGCCCATGAAGGTCGGCCCGTGCGCGAGTACCGGCACCTCGCCGCGCGAGATCCCGTCGGCCACCCGCGCGGTGCACAACGTCGCCGCCATCGTCAGGTAACCGCCGGTCAGCGCCTTGCCCACGCACATCACGTCCGGCGAGACCGCCGCGTGCTCCGCCGCGAACAGCGCGCCGGTGCGGCCGAAGCCGGTCGCGATCTCGTCGAACACCAGCAGCACGTCGTGCGCGTCGCACGCCTCGCGCAGCACCCGCAGATACGCGGGGGAGTGGAACCGCATCCCGCCCGCACCCTGCACCACCGGCTCCACGACCACCGCGGCCAGCTCGGCGGCGTGCCGCGCGATCGCCGTGCGCAGCTGCTCGGCGTACGCCTCGTCGTACTCGGCCGGCGGCGCGTCCGTGAACACCTGGCGCGGCAGCACCCCGGTCCACAGCCCGTGCATGCCGCCCTCGGGGTCGCACACCGACATCGGCTGCCAGGTGTCCCCGTGGTAGCCGCCGCGCCAGGTCAGCAGCCGGTGCTTCTCGCCCCGCCCGAGCGAACGCCAGTACTGGAGGCACATCTTGACCGCGACCTCGACCGACACCGATCCGGAGTCGGCGAGGAAGACGTGTTCCAGACCCTCGGGCGACAGGTCGACGAGCAGCTGTGCGAGCCGCACGGCGGGCTCGTGGGTGAGCCCGCCGAACATCACATGGCTCATCCGGTCCAGCTGCTCGCGCGCCGCGGCGTTGAGCACCGGGTGGTTGTAGCCGTGGATCGCCGACCACCAGGACGACATGCCGTCCACCAGCTCGCCGCCATCGTCGGCCAGCCGGAGCCGCACCCCGCTCGCCGACTCCACGACGAGCGGGTCGACCCGGCCGGGCATCGGACCGTACGGATGCCAGACGTGCCGCCGGTCCAGTTCCAGCAGCTCGGGCACGGACAGGTCAGGCATTGGGCGCGAGGTCCGTTCCCGCGCCCCGGCGGCGCACGGCGACGAGGTCGGTGCGCGGCTCGGCGGCCCGCGGCGCGGCAGCCGTACCGCAGACGCTCTCGTGCGAGCCGCAGCCGCCGCCCTCTGCGCCCGCGCCGGACCCACAGCCCGCCCCGGCGGCCCGCGCCCGGTGTTCCGGCAGCGTCACCTGGTCGGCGCCCTCCACCTCGAACCCGGCGTCCGCGATCATCTCCAGGTCGGCCTTGCCGGCCTGCCCCTCGCTGGTGAGGTAGTCGCCGAGGAAGATGGAGTTGGCCAGGTGCAGCGCGAGCGGCTGCATCGTGCGCAGATGAACCTCCCGGCCGCCCGCGATCCGCACCTCGATGTCCGGGCACACGAACCGCACCATCGCGAGGATCCGCAGACAGCGCTGCGGGGTGAGGTGCCACTCCTTGGCGAGCGGGGTGCCCTCGAAGGGGATCAGGAAGTTCACCGGCACCGAGTCCGGGTCCAGCTCCCGCAGCGCGAACACCACGTCGACCAGGTCCTCGTCGCTCTCGCCCATGCCGGCGATCAGGCCCGAGCAGGCGGACAGCCCGGCCTGGTGCGCCTTGCGCACGGTGTCCACCCGGTCGGCGTAGGTGTGGGTGGTCGTGATGTCCGCGTACGTGGCCTCGGAGGTGTTGAGGTTGTGGTTGTACGCGTCCGCGCCCGCCTCACGCAGCCGCTCGGCCTGACCCTCGGAGAGCAGGCCGAGGCAGGCGCACACCTCGACGCCCTCGTTCTGCTCCTTGATCGTCCTGATCGTCTCGGAGACCCGGTCCACGTCCCGGTCGGTCGGGCCGCGCCCGCTGGCGACCAGGCAGACCCGCTTGGCGCCCCCGGCGAGCCCCGCGGCGGCGGCCTCGGAGGCCTCGCCGGGCTTGAGCCAGGTGTACTTGAGGATGCCGGCCGTGGAACCGAGCCGCTGGGAGCAGTACGAGCAGTCCTCGGGACACAGGCCCGACTTCAGGTTCACCAGGTAGTTCAGCTTCACCCGGCGGCCGAACCAGTGGCGGCGCACCTTGCCGGCCGCGGCCACCACGTCGAGCACGTCGTCATCGGAAGTGGCGAGGACGGCGAGTGCTTCCTCGCGGGTCGGCAGCTCGCGCCGAAGCCCCTTGTCCACCAGCGTGTTCAGCAGGTCCATGAGAGGCGATCCTGTCCTAAGAGTGCCCCCCGGGCCAAGGAGAGTTCGCACAACGCGGGCCATTCGGTGTGTGTGCCTTGCCACACACTGACCTGTGGACAGTCCCGTTAGTGTCTGTTCATTGCCTACAAATTCCCGGAGGAGCCATGGCGTTCGGCTGGATCGACGACCAGGCGGCCGCGCGCCGCCGCGCCGGACTCGTCCGGACCCTGCGTCCCCGGCCCGCCGGCTCGCCGCTGCTGGACCTGGCGAGCAACGACTACCTGGGCCTCGCCCACCATCCCGAGGTGGTCGAGGGCGCCGCGCGGGCCGCCCGGACCTGGGGCGGCGGGTCGACCGGCTCCCGGCTGGTCACCGGCACCACCGAACTGCACACCGAACTCGAGCGCGAACTGGCCGCCTTCTGCGGTTTCGAGGCCGCCCTCGTCTTCTCCTCCGGCTACGCGGCCAACCTCGCCGCGGTCACCGCGCTCGCCCCGCACGGGTCGCTGATCGTCTCCGACGCGGGCAACCACGCCTCGCTGATCGACGGCTGCCGGCTGGCCCGCGGCGCCACGCAGGTCGTCGCGCACGCCGACCCGGAGGCGGTGCGCAAGGCGCTCGGCACGCACGACGGGCCCGCCGTCGCGGTGTCCGACACGGTGTTCTCGGTCGACGGCGACGCGGCCCCGCTCGCCGGCCTCGCCGAGGCGTGCCGGGCGCACGGGGCCGGGCTGGTCGTCGACGACGCCCACGGCCTCGGCGTGCTCGGCGACGGCGGTCGGGGCGCCCCGTACGCGGCGGGGCTCGCGGGCGCGGACGACGTCGTCGTGACGGTCACCCTGTCCAAGTCGCTCGGCAGCCAGGGCGGGGCGGTGCTCGGCCCGGGCCGGGTGATCGACCACCTGGTCAACACGGCCCGGACCTTCATCTTCGACACGGGTCTCGCCCCGGCGGCGGCGGGCGCGGCGCTGGCGGCGCTGCGTCTGCTGCGGGGCGAGCCGGAGCGGGCGGCACGTGCCCGCGCGGTGGCGGCGCACCTGCACGCCCGGCTGACGGAGCTGGGACTCGAGGCGGTGCGGCCGGACGCCGCCGTGGTGTCCGTGCGCGCACCGTCCCCGGAGAGCGCCGTGCGGTGGGCCGCCGACTGCCGGGAGGCGGGACTGGCCGTGGGCTGCTTCAGGCCTCCTTCCGTGCCCGACGGCATCTCCCGGATCCGGCTGACGGCCCGCGCGGACCTCTCCGGGGATCGGATCGAACGCGCTGTACGGGTCATCGGCGCGACGCGACCATGAGTCGGCGTACCACGGTCGCGCACCGCGCCGGGGGGAACGGGCGGGGGATCAGAGGGTGGCCGTGAAACCCGCCCAGCTCTCGGGGGAGAAGAGCAGCGCGGGTCCTTCCGGGTCCTTGGAGTCGCGCACGGCGAGCAGCCCGGACCAGGGGCCGCTCGACGGGCGCGCAGTCTCGACGCAGTTGTTCGCCCCGGTGCTGTAGCTGCTGCGCAGCCACAGCACGGGATGGAGTCGGGTGCTGGAAGGAAGGGTCCGAGGCAGTGCGGTCATGGTGCCTCCTTACGCGCCGGCAATATCCCGGCGATGTAATCCAACGAGTCCTCGGGCGAAAGGGCGTGGATCTGCAGCGTGCTGAAGGCCTCCGTGTAGGCCTCCAGGTCTTCTTTCCGTTCGAGATAGAGGCTACTCGTCAAGTGGTCAAGAACAACCACGTCCAGATCAGAAGTGCTCGCAAACGAGAAGATAACAAAAGGTCCGGTGATCCCGATGTGCGCACCGGCCGCAAACGGCAGTACTTGTAGACGGACTTGGGGAAGTCGGGCCGCCTGCAGGAGCCGTTCCAGCTGACGGGCCATGACCTGCGGACCGCCGACCTCGCGCCGCAGCACCGCCTCGTCCAGTACGGCGCTCAGCTCCAGCGGCGGCTCGCAGCGCAGCACGTCCTGCCGGGCCAGCCGTACCTCCACGAGGGCGTCGAGACGGTCCTCCGACAGCCCTTCGACGGCGGCCCGCGTCACCGCGCGGGCGTACTCCGGGGTCTGCAGGAGGCCCGGCACCACCGAGGTCTCCAGCGTGCGCATGGCCGTGGCCTGGGACTCCAGGCTGATGAAGTCGCGGTACGTGGGCGGCAGCACCCCGCGGTAGGCGTGCCACCAGTGATCCCTGCCGTGCGCCCGGCCGGAGCCCGCCAGCATCAGCAGCACCTCGCGCAACTGCGGATCCGTCACGCCGTAGGCGTCCAGCAGCAGTCTCAGATCGGCCGGTTTCACCCCGCTCTGGCCGGTCTCGATCCGGCTCACCTTCGACTGGTGCCAGCCCACCAGGTGGGCCGCCTCACCGCTCGTGAGCCCCGCGCGGGCGCGCAGTTCGCGTAATTCTGCGCCCAGTTTCCGGCGGCGTACCGCGGGACCGTGTTGCATGGGCAACTCCTTACTCCTTCCGAGTCGCCCAAAAACGCTCTGCCGTCGCAGAGTTCACCGCTTCGAGCGACAGATATATGCATTACTCGGTGGATCGCCACCGTGACCGGCGCGGTGATGGCAGTCTGGCGGACAAGCACCAGTCCGGGACCGTACTCGAACCATCCGCTCCGTGCCGGACTCCGGTCCCGCGGGAAAGGGGCGACGTCGCCATGGCAGACCGTCTGGAAGCATCCGTCACTCTGCCGAGCGAGCCCGCCTCGGTCTCGGCCGCCCGCGCCTACGTGGTCGGCACGCTGGCGGAATGGGGTCTGTCGCCGGACACGGACGCGGCCGACACCGTGCGGCTCATCGTCTCCGAACTCGCCACCAACGCCGTACAGCACACCTTCGGGCTGTCACCCACCTTCCGGGTGGACATCGAACTGGCCCGTGACGAACACCTGCGCATCGGGGTGACCGACAGCCACCCGAGATTCCCGAAACGGCTGCCGGCGGCGGTGCAGCAGGACAACGGACGCGGCCTGGCCATCATCCGCTGCCTGACCGCCGAGCACGGCGGCCGCCTGCGGGTGCGCCCGACGCGGGAGGGCGGCAAGACGGTGGCGATCGAGATCCCGTGGACGACGACACCGCCCCGTGCGTTGCCGACGGCGGGGCAGCAGGGGTCGTAGCGGGGCCTTGGGCCGCGAGCGCCCGGCGGGGCGTGGTGGGGAGGGTGCGTCCCTGGGGAACGGGCCTCGCCCGTCACCGGGGGCGGGTGCGTCCGGCGGAGGGGAACTCCGAGCCAGGGCCCGTGGGGGCGCGGCGACGGGTCTGCCTGCGAGCGGGGCGGGCGGACGCGTCCGGCGGCGGCCCGGGGCTGCCGGGCCGTGCCGACCGCACCCGCGCGGGGGAGCCGTGCCGTCTCGGGCGCCGAGCGGTCTTGGTGGGCATCGCCTCACGAGAGGTGCGGGCAGACGGGCGTCGCAGGAGCCGCGCGGCGGAGGCGGGCGCGTACTGCGCGCACCGGACGGACGAATCCGCGCGGGTCACCCGTGGTGGTCGGCTCTCTCCATGTGCCGCAGGCCCGCCCGCGTGGCCGCGGAGCGGGCGTCGTTCCGTCCGAGGCGAGCCCGTGGGCAGGCGAGCCCGTGGGCACGGCCCCGGCGCCCCGGGGCCCTTGCCCGGGCTCCGGGGCGGGGCCGGGCGGTGGCGGCCCGGTCGGGGCCCGCCACCGCCCGGCGGGTCAGGCCACTCGGCCGTACCACACGCTCTTCGTCCAGATCTTCTGCAGACGCACCACGTCCCCCGTCTTCGGGGCGTGCCAGATCTTGCCCTTACCGGCGTAGATGCCCACGTGGTAGACGTACGAGCCCGAGTGGAAGAACACCAGGTCGCCGGCCTTGCGGCTGCGGGCCGGGATGTGGCGGGTCTTGTTGTACTGCTGCGCCGCGGTGCGCGGCAGCTTCTTGCCCGCCTTCTTGTACGAGTACAGCGTCAGCCCCGAGCAGTCGAACCGGCGCGGCCCGGTGGCCCCGTACCGGTACGGGGCGCCCTTCTTCGAGGCCGCCACCTGGAGGGCCTTCGTCGCCGGCGTGGCGGCGGCGGCCTCCGAGGCGACCCCCGGGACCACCACGGAGCCGCCCATCGCGGCCAGTGTGAGCGCCGAGGCCGTTCCGGCGCGTGCCATGAGCGACGGGACACGATTGAGCGCGGTCATGCGCAACCCTTCGTCAGCCGCCTGTGAAGGATGACCTGTCGGATTCGGGCTGGCGAAGTTGCCCGGCCGCGCTGGCGCGGCTTCACCCCAAGGGCTGCTCGGAACCTGGGTCCCGGCGGCCCGTCTTGCTCGGGTCCTCCACTCCTGCCGATCCACTCCTGTCGACCGGTCATCCGGGCGGCGGCAGGACTCGGCGTCCGCCCGGATCGCCCCGCCGCGGTGGCGGGGGCTTGTCGTCAGTCACGGATCTTGACTCACGGATGTCCGAAAAACCCAGTGGAACCGGGACTTTGTGGTCTTACTCTCACTCACCCGTTCGGGTGGACAGTCTGGTGTGCGAACGTCTGTCAAGACCGCCACGCACCCCCGGACCAGCGGTGGAACACTCGATTCCGCCCCGAAAGCACGTCCGTTGCGCAACCGGAGACGTTCCGAAAAAGGGCCCGCGAATACTCCGGTCGGGGGTAACCCTTTCGGTCCGTTTCAACTCCCGCCCGCACGGGCGCTCATGACGGCCCGGACGACGCGGTCCGGTCCGGCGGTGCGTCACCTGTCGGAGCGTGAAGTCCGGTCAGCCCGGGCAGGCCGGGGCACCCCGGGCGAGCCGGGGCGGCGCCGGTCGCGCCCGCGCTCGGTTAACGCGCCGGAAACCCGTGCCGATTAGCCTGCCCCCTCACGCCACCAGGCAACTTGCCCGATGGCCGCGGCAACCGGGACCCGCACGGCGCCCGGAGCGAGGATGTGAGGTGGGACGTTGCAACTGACCCCGCACGAGCAGGAGAGGCTGCTGATCCACGTCGCGGCCGACGTGGCCGCCAAGCGCCGGGCGCGCGGACTTCGGCTCAACCACCCCGAGGCCGTCGCCCTCATCACCTCGCACATCCTCGAGGGCGCGCGCGACGGCCGCACCGTCGCCGAACTCATGGCGTCCGGACGCCGGCTGCTCACCCGTGACGACGTCATGGAGGGCGTGCCCGAGATGATCCACGACGTCCAGGTCGAGGCGACGTTCCCCGACGGCACCAAGCTCGTCACCGTCCACGACCCGATCGTCTGAGGGGGAGCGCCCGATGATTCCCGGAGAGATCCTGTTCGCCGACGGGCCGATTGCGTACAACGAGGGCCGCGAGGTCACCCGGACGACCGTCCTCAACGCCGCCGACCGGCCCGTCCAGGTCGGCTCCCATTACCACTTCGCCGAGGCCAACCCCGGTCTGGAGTTCGACCGCGCCGCCGCGCGCGGCAAGCGGCTGAACGTCGCCGCCGGCACCGCCGTCCGCTTCGAGCCCGGCATCCCCGTCGAGGTGGAACTCGTCCCGCTGGCCGGCGCCCGGATCGTGCCCGGACTGCGCGGGGAGACCGGAGGGGCCCTCGATGCCTGAGATCTCGCGTGCCGCGTACGCCGACCTGTTCGGCCCGACCACCGGCGACCGCCTCCGGCTCGCCGACACCGACCTGCTGATCGAGATCGAGGAGGACCGCTGCGGCGGTCCCGGCCGGGCCGGCGACGAGGCGGTGTTCGGCGGCGGCAAGGTCATCCGCGAGTCCATGGGCCAGTCGCGGGCCACACGCGCGGACGGCGCCCCGGACACCGTGATCACCGGGGCCGTGATCGTCGACCACTGGGGCGTCGTCAAGGCCGACGTCGGCATCCGCGACGGGCGGATCACCGGCATCGGCAAGGCGGGCAACCCCGACACCATGGACGGGGTCCACCCCGAACTGGTCATCGGCCCCGAGACGGAGGTCGTCGCGGGCAACGGACGCATCCTCACCGCGGGAGCCGTCGACGCGCACGTGCACTTCATCTGCCCGCAGATCGCCGACGAGGCCCTCGCCTCCGGCGTCACGACCCTCGTCGGCGGCGGCACCGGCCCCGCCGAGGGCTCGAAGGCGACCACCGTCACCCCCGGCCCCTGGCACCTCGCCCGGATGCTGGAGGCGATGGAGGCGTACCCGCTCAACATCGGCCTCCTCGGCAAGGGCAACACCGTCTCCCACGAGGCGATGCTCTCCCAGATCCGCGGCGGCGCGCTGGGCCTGAAGCTGCACGAGGACTGGGGCTCCACCCCGGCCGTCATCGACGCCGCCCTCACCGTCGCCGAGCGGACCGGCATCCAGGTCGCCATCCACACGGACACCCTGAACGAGGCCGGTTTCGTCGGCGACACGCTCGCCGCCATCGCCGGACGCGGCATCCACGCGTACCACACCGAGGGCGCGGGCGGCGGTCACGCGCCCGACATCATGACCGTCGTCTCCGAACCGCACGTCCTGCCGAGCTCCACGAACCCGACGCGGCCCTTCACCGTCAACACCGCCGAGGAACACCTCGACATGCTGATGGTCTGTCACCACCTCAACCCGGCCGTCCCCGAGGACCTCGCGTTCGCCGAGTCGCGCATCCGGCCCTCCACCATCGGCGCCGAGGACATCCTGCACGACCTGGGCGCGATCTCGATCATCTCCTCCGACTCCCAGGCCATGGGCCGGGTCGGCGAGGTGATTTTGCGGACCTGGCAGACCGCCCATGTGATGAAGCGCCGGCGCGGTGCGCTGCCCGGCGACGGCCGCGCCGACAACCACCGCGTACGTCGCTATGTCGCCAAGTACACGATCAACCCGGCGCTCGCGCAGGGCCTCGCCCACGAGATCGGCTCGGTGGAGAGCGGCAAGCTCGCCGACCTGGTGCTGTGGGAGCCGGCGTTCTTCGGCGTCAAGCCGCTCCTGGTCGTCAAGGGCGGGCAGATCGCGTACGCGCAGATGGGCGACGCCAACGCCTCCATCCCGACGCCCCAGCCGATCCTGCCCCGGCCGATGTACGGGGCGATCGGGCGGGCCCCGGCCGCGAACTCGTTCAACTTCGTCGCGCCGCCGGCCCTGGAGGACGGGCTGCCGGAGCGGCTCGCGCTCGGCAAGCGGTTCGTCGCCATCGAGTCGACCCGCGGCGTGACCAAGGCCGACATGCGCGAGAACGACGCCCGGCCCGAGGTGCGCGTCGACCCCGACAGCTTCGCCGTGCACATCGACGGCGAACTGGTCGAGGCCACCCCGGCGGCCGAACTGCCCATGGCCCAGCGCTACTTCCTCTTCTGAGAGGCCGGCCGATGTCACGCGCAGCACTGCTCGTCCTGGCCGACGGCCGTTTCCCCGCCGGAGGACACGCGCACTCCGGCGGGGCCGAGGCCGCGGTGCGGGCGGGGCGGATCACGGACGCCGCGAGCCTGGAGGAGTTCTGCCGGGGACGGCTCCACACCGCCGGATTGGTGGCAGCCGCCCTCGCCGCCTCCGCCGCGCTCGGCGCCGACCCCGTGCGCCTCGACGCGGTGGCGGACGCGCGGACGCCGTCACCGGCGCTGCGGACCGCCGCGCGCAGGCTGGGCCGGCAGCTGCTGCGGGCCGCCCGGGCCACCTGGCCGTCGCCCGAACTGAATCTCCTCGCACGGGAGTTCCCCAAGGGAGCCCACCAGCCGGTGGTGCTCGGCCTCACCGCGCGCGCGGCGGGGCTCGGCCCTCTGGACGCGGCCCACTGCGCGGCGTACGAGAGCGTCGGCGGCCCGGCGACCGCGACCGTGCGGCTGCTGAGCCTCGACCCGTTCGACGCGACGGCGGTGCTGGCCCGGCTGGCGCCCGAGCTGGACCGGATCGCCGACCGGGCCGTGGAGGCGGCCCGCCAGGTGCCCGCCCACGGGACCGACGCCCTGCCCGCCGCCTCCGCCCCGCTCCTGGAGATCGCCGCCGAAGCGCACGCCGCCTGGCCCGTACGCCTGTTCGCCTCCTGACCCGCACCCCACCCCCACGGCAAGGAGCCGCCGCCATGCACCTCGACCACACCCACCACGGCCCCGCCGCCGTCGGCGCCGACGCCCGCCGCCCCGACGGCAGCCGCCGCGCCCTGCGCATCGGCCTCGGCGGCCCCGTCGGCTCCGGCAAGACCGCCACCGTCGCCGCCCTGTGCCGAGCCCTGCGCGACGAACTGTCCCTCGCCGTCGTCACCAACGACATCTACACCCGCGAGGACGCCGAGTTCCTGCTGCGCGAGGCCGTGCTGCCGCCCGAGCGGATCACCGCCGTCGAGACCGGGGCCTGCCCGCACACCGCGATCCGCGACGACATCTCCGCCAACCTCGAAGCCGTCGAGGACCTGGAGGACGAGGTGGGCCCGCTCGACCTGATCCTGGTCGAGTCCGGCGGCGACAACCTCACCGCCACCTTCTCCAGGGGCCTGGTCGACGCGCAGGTCTTCGTGATCGACGTCGCGGGCGGCGACGACATCCCGCGCAAGGGCGGCCCCGGCGTCACCACCGCCGACCTGCTCGTCGTCAACAAGACCGACCTCGCCCCGTACGTCGGCTCCGACCTCGCCCGGATGGCGGCCGACGCCGAGGTGCAGCGGGCCGGACTGCCGGTCGTCTTCCAGTCCCTGCGCGGCGAGGCCGGGGTCGAAGAGGTCGCCGGCTGGGTGCGGGAGCGACTCGCCGTGTGGACGGCGTGAGCGCGGACGGCGTGGGGGTGGACGGCGTGACCCCGGTCGGCGGGGTCCGGGCCGCCGCGCGGATACACGCCCGCGGCGACGGACGCGGCGGCACCGCCCTGCCCGTGCTGGAGGGCGAGGGCCCGCTCGCGCCCCGCCGCACCCGGGGCGGGGCGGGCGAGGCCCGGGTGACGCTGGTCGGTGCGATGAGCGGGCCCCTCGGCGGCGACCGTTTCACCGTCGAGGCCGAAGTCGGAGAGGGCGCCCGGCTGCGGGTCGGCTCGGCCGCCGCCACCATCGCCCTGCCCGGCCAGACGAAGGGACCCGCCCGCTACGACGTCCGGCTCACCGTTGCCGACGGGGGTGAACTGCTGTGGCTGCCCGAACAGTTGATCTCCGCGCGGGGCAGCGAGCTGTACGTCCGCACCCACGCCGACCTCGCCCCGGGCGCCCGGCTGGTGCTGCGCGAGGAACAGGTGCTCGGGCGGGCCGGCGAGGAACCCGGCCGGCTCACCAGCCGCCTTCGCCTGCGCATCGGCGGACGGACCGTCCTCGACCAGGAACTGGCCTGCGGGCCGGGAGCGCCGGGCGGCTGGGACGGCCCCGCCGGACTGGCCGGCCACCGGGCGATGGGGCAACTTCTCGTCGCTCGCCCCGAGTTCACGGACCGGCCGGCGAAAGCACGGATGCTGGGCGACACGGCCGCCGTGGTCCCGCTCGCCGGCCCCGCCGCACTCGTCACCGGCGTCGCCCCGGACGCCCTGCGTCTGCGCCGCCTGCTGGACGAGGCGCTGGCCCGGATCGACGTGACGCGTCCGTGACGGGTCGGCGTTGCCGCGGGCGCGTGGCCCCCTGCGCCTGCGCCGCCTGCTGGACGAGGCGCCGGCCGGCCTCGGCCGACGCGACCGCGACGGGTCAGCGCCGCGGCAGCCGCGGGAACCTGCGCTCGCCCTCCGCCTTCGCCGCGGCCTGCTCGGCCTTGACGACGGCCGCGTACTGGTCGACGTACTCCTGCCCGGACAGCGACAGGATGGCGTACATGATCTCGTCGGTGACGGCGCGCAGGATCGCCTTCTCGTTCTCCATCCCGGCGTAGCGGGAGAAGTCCAGGGGCTCGCCGAAGCGGATGGCCACCGGGCGGATCCGGGGGAGCTTCCGGCCGGGCGGCTGGGCCTCGAAGGTGCCGATCATCGCGCACGGCACCACCGGCGCCCCCGCCTTCAGCGCCATCACGGCGACCCCGACCTTGCCCTTGTAGAGGCGGCCGTCGTGCGAGCGCGTCCCCTCGGGATAGATGCCGAGCAGTTCTCCCTTGCCCAGCACACCGAGCCCTTCGCGGACCGCCGCCTGTCCCGCCTCCTTGCCGGAGCGGTCCACCGGGATCTGCCCCGCGCTGCGGAAGAACGCGGCCGTCAGCCGGCCCTTGAGACCCGGGCCGGTGAAGTACTCGGCCTTCGCCAGGAACGTGATCCGCCGCTTGAGGATCGCGGGCATCAGGAAGTGGTCCGAGAACGACAGGTGGTTGCCGGCGACGATCGCCGCGCCCGTCGTCGGCACGTGCTCCAGGCCCTCGATGCGGGGCCGGAACACCAGCCGCAGCAGCGGTCCGAGAAGCACGTACTTGAGCAGGTGGTAGAACAAGGGCTGGCTCCTCAACTCCGGTGGTCGGAGTGTATGTGCGGGCGGGTCCGGAAGGAACCGGACGTGGCTGCGGGGGTCGCCCAACACCCCTGTCACGCGGCGTCCGTGAGCGACTGCTCCGCCCAGATGATCTTCCCCTCGGGGACGAAACGGGTCCCCCAGCGCTGGGTGAACTGCGAGACCAGCAGCAGCCCACGACCGCCCTCGTCGGTGGTGCGCGGATGGCGCAGGTGCGGGGCGGTGGCCCCGCCGTCGAAGACCTCGCAGATCAGGGCGTGCGCCCGGATCAGCCGCAGCCGGATCGGACCGGCCGCGTGCCGGATGGCGTTGGTGACCAGTTCGCTGACGACCAGCTCCGTGGTGAACGCCAGTTCCCCGAACCCCCACTCCTCCAGCTGCCGCACGGCCGTCTTGCGGGCCTCGGCGACCAGGGCCGGGTCGGCGGGCAGGTCCCAGTCCGCGACCTGGTCGTCGCCGAGGAGGCCGGTGCGCGCCAGCAGCAGGGCCACGTCGTCGTGCGGCCGCTCGGGGACCAGCGCGTCGACCACGGCACGGCAGCGCCGGTCCAGGGAGGGCTCGGGCCGCTCCAGCGCGCGGCGCAGGCGCTCCCGACCGGCCCGCGGGGACCAGGAGCCCTCGTCGCGGGCCATCAGGCCGTCGGTGTGCAGGGCGAGCGTGCTGCCCGGGGCGAGGGCGACCTCGACCGACTCGAACGGCGGCCCGCCCACGCCCAGCGGCGGACCCGGCGGGACATCCACGAACGTGACCGTTCCGTCCGGGAGGACGACGGCCGGGGCCGGATGCCCCGCCGAGGCCAGCGTGCACTGCCCGTCGACCGGGTCGTACACCGCGTACACGCAACCGGTGCCGACGGCGGGCGCCGTCACCGCCTCACCCACCTCGCAGGCCAGGCCGTCCACCCCGGACACCTCCTCGCGAGAGGACCGCGCGACCAGATCGTCCAGATGGGCCAGCACCTCCTCCGGCGGCAGATCCAACGCCGCCAGCGTCCGTACGGCCGTCCGCAGCTGCCCCATCGCGGCGGCGGCGGCGATGCCGTGGCCCGCCACCTCGCCCACCACCAGGGCGACCCGCGCGCCGGACAGCGGGATCAGGTCGTACCAGTCGCCGCCCAGGCCGGTCAGCTCGTCGGCCGGCCGGTAGTACGCCGTCACCTCCACCGCCTCCTGCTCGGGCAGCCGGTGCGGGAGCAGGCTGCGCTGGAGCACCAGGGCGGCGTTGCGCTCGCGCGTGTAGCGGCGGGCGTTGTCCACGCAGACCGCCGCCCGGGACACCAGGTCCTCCGCCAGGCTCAGGTCGTCCTCGCCGAACGGCTCCTGGCCGAGGCGCCGGAAGAACGAGGTGACGCCGAGGGTCACGCCCCGGGCCCGCACCGGCACGATCATCACGCTGTGCAGGCCCAGCTCCAGGAAGATCGGCGTCCGGCCGCCGCGCGCGTGCCCGGCCCACGCCTCGCCGAGCGGATCCAGCCGCTCCTCGCGCCAGGCACGGCCCGTGCGCAGGCAGCGCACCGGGGGCGAGCCCGCCGGGTACGCGACCACCTCGCCGATGCCGACGACGGCCACCGGCACCCTGTCGGCCGCGGAGCGGTGGCCGGCCCGGCGCAGCGGCACCGTGTCGGCGTCCCCGAGCGGCCCCTCGGAGGGCTCCGCCCCGCGCAGCACCGACTCCAGCAGGTCCACGGTCACGAGGTCGGCGAGCCCCGGCACGGCGACGTCGGCCAGTTCCTGGGCGGTCCGGGTGAGGTCGAGGGTGCGGCCGATGGACTCTCCGGCGCGGTCGAGGAGGGCGAGCCGCTGCCGGGCGCGGTGCCGCTCGGTGATGTCCACGACCGTGCAGTACACGCCCATGGGGTGGCCGTGTCCGTCGTCCAGGCGGGTGAACGACATCATGTGCGCCGACTGGCGCAGCGGCGCGGAGCGGACCCGGCCGACGTGCTCGTAGCCCACCACCGGCTCACCCGTCTCCAGCACGCGCCGCATCAGCGTCTCGATGGCCTCGGCGTCCATGCCGGGCTGGACGTCGGCGAGCCGCAGGCCCAGGCGGCGGTCCGGGGGGCCGCCGCCGAACTGGGCGAGGGCCGCGTTCGACCAGACGAAGCGCAGGTCCGTGTCGAGGATCGCGATGCCGATGGGGGAGTGGGCGATCATCTGCTCCAGGACGCCGCGGCTCATGTCCCAGCCGGGCGTGTCCGCCGACTCGGACGCCAGCACCAGCCACCGTGAGGGGCCCCGGGCCTCATCCGCCGCGGTGATCCGCACCATCACCCGGACCTGCGTGCCGTCGTGCCGTCGCGCGATGAGCAGCCCCGACCAGCCGCCCTCCCGCCGGCACCGTTCCAGCAGCGCGGGGGCGCGCGCGGCGTCCTCGCCGCCGAGCAGGTCGGCGAGGTCGCGGCCCACGGCGTCGGAGGCCGCGTGGCCGAGCAGCCGCTGCGCGTCCCGGGTCCAGCCGGTCACGACGCCCCGCGCGTCCAGCAGCAGGGGCGCGGCGTCCGCCACGTCGATCCGGCGGTGGTCGCCGTCACGGTCCTCGTCAGTGCCCACGGCAGACCTCTCTGTCGCTGAGTGGCCCACGACCATCTGCCCCCATCTTCACCCTTCTCCCACCGCCCCGCCGGACCGGGCGCGAAGGGCCGGGCCCCGACCGGGGCCGAGACGCCCGCGCGACCGCGGCGGGAGCGGCCGACGGGAGGGAGGGGCGCGACCCGGGGGCCGGGCTCGGCGCCTGCCGCGGTACGGGCCGCCACGGGGCCCGGGAGCGCGCGACGGTGTGCGGGCGCCACGGGGTGGCCCCGGCCCCCGGGGGCGCAGGGGCGGCGGTTCCGGCGGCCGGTCGCCGGATGCGCCCCGTGCGGCGCGGGCACGATTCTGGCCGCACCGACGTGGGCTTCGGCCGTGGAGCCCGCACCGGCCGGCCGCGTCCTGCCGAGGACCCGGCCGGCACGGCATCGGCACGGCACCGGGCCTGGCCGCCGGCCGGCGCTCTCACGCGCCGGCCGTCACCACCCGCTCCAGCACCCCGAGCGCCGACCGCAGCTCCTCCGCCGTGATCGTCAGGGGCGGCGCCAGCCGGATGGTGGAGCCGTGGGTGTCCTTGGCCAGGACGCCCTCGCGCATCAGACGCTCGCCGATCTCGCGGCCCGTGCCGAGGGCGGGGTCGATGTCCACGCCCGCCCACAGCCCCCGTGCGCGGAAGCCGACGACGCCCTTGCCGACCAGGGAGGACAGGCCGTCCCGCAGAATCTCCCCGAGGTCGCCCGCCCGGCGCTGGAACTCGCCCGTCTCCAGCAGCTCGACCACCGCCGTGCCGACCGCCGCCGCCAGCGGGTTGCCGCCGAAGGTGGAGCCGTGCTCCCCGGGCCGCAGCACGCCCAGCACCTCCCGGCGTCCGACCACCGCGGACACCGGCACGATGCCGCCACCGAGCGCCTTGCCGAGCAGCACCAGGTCCGGCACGACCGACTCGTGCTCGACGGCGAGCGTGCGGCCCGTGCGGCCGAGCCCGGACTGGATCTCGTCGGCGACGAACAGGCAGCCCGCACGGCGGGTCAGCTCCCGCACCCCCGCCAGATAGCCGTCGTCCGGGACGATCACCCCGGCCTCGCCCTGGATCGGCTCGATCAGCACCGCCGCCGTCGTCCCGTCTACCGCCGCCTCCAGCGCGGCCAGGTCGTTGTACGGCACGACCCGGAAGCCCGGCGTGAACGGGCCGAAGCCCGCGCGGGCGGTCTCGTCGGTGGAGAAGCCGACGATCGTCGTCGTGCGGCCGTGGAAGTTGTCCGCAGCGACCACGATCGTGGCCCGGTCCGCGGGAACGCCCTTCACGTCGTAGGCCCACTTGCGGGCCACCTTGATGCCGCTCTCCACCGCCTCCGCGCCGGTGTTCATCGGCAGCACCATGTCCTGCCCGGTCAGCCGCGCGAGCCGCTCGGCGAAGCCGGCGAGCCGGTCGTTGTGGAACGCGCGGGACGTCAGGGTCAGCCGGTCCAGCTGACGGTGCGCGGCCTCGACCAGCGCGGGGTGCCGGTGCCCGAAGTTGAGGGCCGAGTAGCCGGCCAGCATGTCGAGGTAGCGCCGGCCCTCGACGTCCTCGACCCACGCGCCCTCCGCGCGGGCGACGACCACGGGCAGCGGGTGGTAGTTGTGCGCCAGGACCGGTTCCTCGGCGCGGATCAGATCGGCGGACGAACGCGTACGGGCGGGAGCGGTCATGAGCGGATCTCCTGGGTGCAGCACTTGATGCCGCCGCCTGCCTTGCGGAACTCCGACAGGTCGACGGGGACGGGGACGTAACCGCGGCGCGCGAGCTTCTCGGCCAGCGAGCCGGCCTGAGCCGAGAGGAACACGTGGCGTCCGTCGGACACCGAGTTGAGCCCGAAGGCCAGCGCCTCCTCGCGGGTGGCGAGCACCGCGTCCGGGTACAGCCGCGCCAGCACCTCGCGGCTGCCGGGCGAGAAGGCGTCCGGGTAGTAGGCGATGTTCTCCCCGGGCCCGTCGTCCAGCACGAACAGCGCGGTGTCCAGGTGGTAGAAGTACGGGTCCACCAGGGTCAGCCCGATCACCGGCACGCCGAAGAACTCCTGCACCTCGCGATGGGCCGCGACCGTCGTCCGGAAGCCGGTGCCCGCCAGCACGAACGAGCCCGCGGGGATCAGATCGCCCTCGCCCTCGCACACCGACTCGGGACGGTGCACGGCGAAGCCCGCCGCCTTGAACCACTTGTCGTAGTGCACGGACTCCGGGCGCCGCTCCGGTGCGTGGAACAGGGAGCCGAAGACCCGGCCCCCCACCACGACCGCCGCGTTCGCGGCGAAGACCATGTCGGGCAGCCCGGCCACCGGCTCCACGGTCTCGACCGTGTGGCCGTGGGCCCGGTAGGCGCGGACCAGCGACCGCCACTGCTCCTGCGCGAGATCGACGTCCACCCGGACGTCGGGATGCATCCAGGGATTGATCGCGTACCGCACGGCGAAGTGTCCGGGTTCGCAGACGAGGAAGCGCCGTGGGCGCGGGACACGTGTTTCGGGCACAGAGGGGTTCCTCCGCTTCCAACGGTGTCGACTCGGGGTTGACACCACGGTAGGAAGCGCCGCACACGGCCGACAAGGAACGAGAGCTGCGCGTTCACGCAGCGATGCTGCGTTTCTTCGGCCTTCAGCGCACGGTCGGTGCGTCCCTGGGCCCCTCCTCGGGCGCCGGCTGGCTCGCGCCCGCCTCCGGGCTCTCCGGTATCAGATGGGACAGCACCATCACACTGATCGTCTTGCGGATGAACGGCTCCGTCCGGATCCGCTCCAGCACCTCCTCGAAGTGCTCCACGTCCCGCGCCCGCACATGCAGCAGCGCGTCCGCGCCCCCGGTCACCGTCATCGCCGCGGTGATCTCGGGATGGTTGCGCACCACCTCCGCCAGCCGCCGGGGCGGCGCCGCGCCCTCGCAGTACACCTCGACGTACGCCTCCGTGCGCCAGCCCAGCGCGGACGGCCGCACCGTCGCCGTGAACCCGGTGATCACACCCGTCTCGCGCAGCCGGTCCACCCGCCGCTTCACCGCCGTCGCGGACAGCCCGACCGCCGCGCCGATCTCCGCGAAACTGGTCCTGGCGTTCGCCATGAGCGCGGTGACGATCTTCCGGTCGAGCTCGTCGAAGGGCGCCGGCCTGCTGTTCATGCGGGCACTGTATCCATCCGGATACGTCCCCGTTCGCCCGTGTGCAGGCGCGAGGATGGCCCTTAGACTCCACGTTCATGTTGCGCGCCCTGGCTGTCGACGACGAACGCCCCTCGCTGGAGGAACTGGTGTACCTGCTGAACGCGGACCCGCGGATCGGCAGCGCCGAGGGGGCCGGAGACGCGACCGAGGCACTGCGCCGGATCAACCGCGCGCTGGAGAGCGGACCGGACGGGCCGGAGGCCATCGACGTCGTCTTCCTCGACATCCAGATGCCCGGCCTGGACGGACTGGACCTGGCCCGGCTGCTGACCGGGTTCGCCCGCCCGCCGCTGGTCGTCTTCGTCACCGCCCACGAGGACTTCGCCGTCCAGGCCTTCGACCTGAAGGCCGTCGACTACGTGCTCAAGCCCGTCCGCAAGGAACGCCTCGCCGAGGCCGTGCGCCGGGCCGCCGAACGGCGCGGCGCCGCCCCCGGGATCCCCGTGCACGAGCCCGACCCCGACCACATCCCCGTCGAACTCGGCGGCGTCACCCGCTTCGTCGCCGTCGACGACATCACCCACGTCGAGGCCCAGGGCGACTACGCCCGGCTGCACACCGGCAAGGGCAGCCACCTCGTGCGCATCCCGCTGTCCACGCTGGAGGACCGCTGGCGCGCCCGCGGCTTCGTCCGCATCCACCGCCGCCATCTGGTCGCCCTGCGCCACATCGGCGAGCTCCGTCTCGACGCCGGCACCGTCAGCGTCCTGATCGGTTCCGAGGAACTCCAGGTCAGCCGCCGTCACGCACGCGAACTGCGCGACCTGCTGATGCGCCGCACCACGAGCTAGGACACCCGCGCATGCCCCAGGAACCCACCGAACGCCGGGTCGTCGTCACCGGACCGCGCCGCCGCCCCCGCGGAGCCTTCGGCTACTACCGCCCGCGCACCGAAATCGACGAGCAGACCACCCTCGGCCACGCCTACGTCCGCTCCCTGATGCGCACCCAGCTGCGCGCCGCGTTCACCGTGGTCGGCGTGCTGGTGCTGCTGGTCGGCCCGCTGCCCCTGCTCTTCGCGGTCACCCCGGACGCCCGCCGCCTGGAGTGGACGGTGCTCGGCTTCGGCCTGTACGCGCCCCTCGTGCTGCTCGCCCGCTGGTACGTCGGCCGGGCCGAGCGCAACGAACGCGACTTCGTCCGCCTCGTGGAAGACCGCTGACCGCGCCGCCCGGGACCGAGGACCAGCCGTGAACTCCGCATACGCCGTCCCCGCCGTCGCCCTCGTCGTCGTCGCCACCGTCCTCGTCGGCGCCTTCGGCCTGCGCATCTCCCGCACGACCTCCGACTTCTACGTCGCCTCCCGCACCGTCGGCCCCCGGCTGAACGCCGCCGCGATCAGCGGCGAGTACCTCTCCGCCGCCTCCTTCCTCGGCATCGCCGGACTGGTCCTCGTCCAAGGCCCCGACATGCTCTGGTACCCGGTCGGCTACACGGCCGGCTACCTGGTCCTGCTGGTGTTCGTCGCCGCACCGCTGCGCCGCTCCGGCGCCTACACCCTGCCCGACTTCGCCGAGGCCCGGCTCGCCTCCCCGGCGGTGCGGCGGCTCGCGGGCGCCTTCGTGCTGGGCGTCGGCTGGCTGTACCTGCTGCCCCAGCTCCAGGGCGCGGGACTGACACTGGCGGTGCTGACCGGCGCGCCCGACCCGCTCGGCGGGATCATCGTCGCCGTCGTCGTCGCCGCGATCGTCGCCGCCGGCGGCATGCGCAGCATCACGTTCGTGCAGGCCTTCCAGTACTGGCTCAAACTCACCGCCCTCCTGGTCCCCGCCCTCTTCCTGATCGTCTCCTGGCAGGGCGACGGCGCTCCGCGCGACGCCTTCGACGAACCGGCCGCCTTCCGCGAGCAGCGCGTCGTGCGCATCGACGACACCGTCGACCTGAAACTCGACAGCCCCCTGACGGTGACGGTGCACGGCACGGTCGACGGCCGCCCCCACACCGACGAACGCCTCCGACTGCCCGCCGGCACCCACCGCATCGAGCGGAACACACGGCTGACCTTCGACCGGGGCACCCCCGTCCCGGCGGCCGAGTCGCGCACCGACGCCCTGTCGCCCTCACGGGCCGAGAGCACCACCGAACGCCCGCTGTACGCCACGTACGGGCTGATCCTCGCCACGTTCCTCGGCACCATGGGACTGCCCCACGTCGTCGTCCGCTTCTACACCAGCCCGCACGGCGTCGCCGCCCGCCGCACGACCGTCGCCGTGCTCGCCCTGATCGGCGGCTTCTACCTGCTGCCGCCGGTCTACGGCGCCCTCGGCCGGCTCTACGCCCCCGAACTCACCCTCACCGGGGACGCCGACGCCGCCGTGCTGCTGCTGCCGGGCCGCATGATCGGCGGCGTCGGCGGCGACCTGCTCGGGGCGCTGGTGGCGGGCGGCGCGTTCGCCGCGTTCCTGTCCACGGCGTCGGGGCTGACCATGGCGGTGGCGGGCGTGCTCACCCAGGACGTGCTGCCCTCCCGCGGCGTACGGCACTTCCGGCTCGGCACCGCGCTGGCCATGGCGGCCCCGCTCGCGGTGAGCACCCTGGTCGGCGGACTGCCCATCGCCGACGCGGTCGGGCTCGCCTTCTCCGTGTCCGCGTCGTCCTTCTGCCCGCTGCTGGTGCTCGGGATCTGGTGGCGCCGGCTGACCCCGCCGGGCGCCGCCGCGGGCATGGTGATCGGCGGCGGCTCGGCCTTCCTGGCGGTCGCCGCGACCATGGCGGGCTTCCCCGGCGAGGGCCCGTCGCACGCCCTGCTGGCCTGGCCCGCGCTGTGGTCGGTGCCGCTCGGCTTCCTCACCATGATCCTGGTCTCGCTCGCGACCCCGGGGCGGGTGCCGGCCGGCACGGCGGCGATCCTGGCCCGTTTCCACCTGCCCGAGGAACTGCGCACGGAGGTGAAGCCTTGAGCGGTTTCCTGGCCGGCCTGTGCGTCGCCGCACTGCCGCTGCTGGCCGCCGGCTTCTGGCTGGGACGGCGCACCGCCCGGCCCCCGGAGACCATCGGCGAGCTGGGCACTCCCGTCGAGCACGCCACCTTCCAGACCCTGCACACCGCCTCCCTCGCCGCGCCCCCGCTGCGCGCCGGCCTCACCGAGGAGACCGCCCGCAAGTCGGCCCGCAGACTGCGCACGCTGCTCGGCACCGACGCCCTGTGCCTGACCGACGACACCCATGTGCTGGCCTGGGACGGCGTCGGCGCCCACCACCGCGAGGAGATCATGCAACGGCTGGCCGGCCCGCTGGAGACCGGCCGCGGCGAGGCGTTCCGGCTCACCTGCGACGCCGCCGACTGCGCGCTGCGCTGGGCCGTCGTCGCTCCGCTCACCGTCGACGACCGGGTGCACGGGGCGCTCGTCGCCTGCGCGCCCCGCGAGTCGGCCGTCCTCGTCCGGGCCGCCGGCGAGGTCGCCCGCTGGGTCTCCGTCCAACTGGAGCTCGCCGACCTCGACCAGTCCCGCACCCGTCTCATCGAGGCCGAGATCAAGGCCCTGCGGGCCCAGATCTCCCCGCACTTCATCTTCAACTCGCTCGCGGTGATCGCCTCGTTCGTGCGCACCGACCCCGAGCGCGCCCGCGAGCTGCTGCTGGAGTTCGCCGACTTCACCCGCTACTCGTTCCGCCGGCACGGCGACTTCACCACCCTCGCCGACGAACTGCACGCCATCGACCACTACCTGGCGCTGGTGCGGGCACGCTTCGGGGAGCGGCTCTCGGTCACCCTGCAGATCGCCCCCGAGGTGCTGCCGGTCGCCCTCCCCTTCCTGTGCCTGCAGCCGCTCGTCGAGAACGCCGTGAAGCACGGCATAGAAGGGCGGACCGACACCTGCCGCATCAGCATCACCGCGCAGGACGCGGGCGCCGAGGCGCTCGTCGTGATCGAGGACGACGGCGTCGGCATGGACCCCGAGCTGCTGCGCCGCATCCTCGCCGGGGAGGTCGGCCCGTCCGGCGGCATCGGCCTGTCCAACGTCGACGACCGGCTCCGCCAGGTCTACGGCGACGACTACGGGCTGGTCATCGAGACGGCCGTCGGCGCGGGCATGAAGGTCACCGCCCGGCTGCCGAAGTACCAGCCCGGCGTCCACTCGGGGGCGCGCCTCACCCGGGAGTGAGGCGCGCGCGGCAGAGGGTCAGGGGGTGGTGTGCGTGGCGACCATGCCGAGCGTGATCAGCCCCAGCACGATCCAGCCGAACCACAGCCAGCCGTTGCTGCCGAGCGCCACCGTGTAGGCGGTCACCACGACGAGTCCGCCGACGGTGAGCACCCCCATCGTCTTCGTCGAGCCGTCCGTGGATCCGGGCATCGCGACACCCTCCTCGTGGTCCGTTCCCTCCATGGTGCCCCCGTTGCGCCTTCACACCACGCACACGGCGAAATCCGCACCGATTTCCGGAACGGCCGCGCCTACCGGCCGCGGGCGTCGAGGGAGGCCAGGTAGGCGTTGTAGGCCTGCAGCTCCTTGTCGCCGTCGCGGTCGGCGGCCCGGTCCTTGCGGCGGGCCTGCCGCTGCTCGGAGGCGTACCACTGGAACAGCAGGGCGATCAGCACCAGGACGGACGGGATCTCGCTGAACGCCCAGGCGATGCCGCCGGCGGCGTTCTGGTCGGAGAGCGCGTCGATGCCGAGGGAGGCGGGCGGGTCGGCGTACGTGTCGACCATGGGCGTCGAGCCCATCATCAGCGCGATCCCGAAGAACGCGTGGAACGGCATCCCCGCGAACAGCTCCAGCATCCGCATCAGATACCCCGGCCGGTGCGGGCCCGGGTCCACGCCCATGATCGGCCAGAAGAACACCACTCCCACCATGAGGAAGTGGACCATCATCGCGGCGTGCCCCGGCCGGGACCCCATCAGGAAGTCGAACAGCGGCGTGAAGTAGAGCCCGTAGAGGCTGGCGATGAACATGGGGATCGTGAACGCCGGATGGGTGACGACCCGCATGTAGCGGCTGTGCAGGAGGGCCAGCAGCAGCTCCCTGGGACCCTTGCGGCCCCGCGCCGCCGGGGGCAGCGCGCGCAGCGCCAGGGTGATGGGGGCGCCGAGCAGGATCAGGATCGGCGACAGCATGCTGATCACCATGTGCTGCACCATGTGCACGCTGAACATGACCATGCCGTAGTCGTTCAGCGCGGTGCACATCATCAGCCCGATGCTCACCACGCCGGCGCCGAACGCCACGGTCCGCCCCACCGGCCACTTGTCCCCGCGCCGCGCCAGCCGGACCACACCCCAGCCGTACAGGGCGAGCCCCGCCAGGCAGGCGACGAGGAAGAACAGGTCCGGCGACCATGCGAGCCCTCGCCCCAGCGTGAACGGCGGAAGATCCACCGACATGCCATGCCCGCTGTGCTCCATCGGCCGGCTCCTGTTTCGTGGGGGTTGGGCGTTAAGTCCGTACCAGACTAGAACCGCCCCCGGCGACGTACGTCACCGGGGGCGGCCACGGCCCGTGCACCCGCACGCGCCGGACGACTACAGCACGCACTCCGCTTCCGCGTAGCGCTCCGCCGGCACGGTCTTCAGCGTCTCGACCGCCTCCGCCAGCGGCACCATCACGATGTCCGTCCCCCGCAGCGCGGTCATCTGCCCGAACTCGCCCCGGTGCACCGCCTCCACCGCGTGCCATCCGAACCGCGTCGCCAGCACCCTGTCGTACGCCGTCGGCGTGCCGCCGCGCTGGACGTGCCCGAGGATGACCGGCCGGGCCTCCTTGCCGAGCCGCTGCTCCAGCTCGATCGACAGCTGCCGCGCGATGCCGGCGAACCGCTCGTGGCCGTAGACGTCCTTGCCGCCCTCGTCGAACGACATGGTGCCGGGCTTCGGCTTGGCGCCCTCGGCCGCGACGACGATCGCGAACCGCTTGCCGGCCTCGAACCGCTCGCCGACCCGGGCGGTCAGCTCCTCGATGTCGAAGGGCCGCTCGGGCACCACGATGGCGTGGGCGCCGGCGGCCATGCCGGACTGGAGGGCGATCCAGCCGGTGTGCCGGCCCATGACCTCCACGATCAGCACCCGCTGGTGCGACTCGGCGGTGGTCTTCAGCCGGTCCAGCGCCTCCGTGGCGACGGTCACCGCGGTGTCGAAGCCGAACGTCACGTCGGTGACGGCGATGTCGTTGTCGATGGTCTTCGGCACGCCCACGATCGGCAGACCGCCGTCCGACAGCAGCCGGGCCGCCTTCAGCGTGCCCTCGCCGCCGATCGGGATGATCGCGTCGAGCCCCAGTTCCCGCACATGCCCCTTGGCCCGTTCGACACCGTCGCGCAGATGCTCCGGGCGGACCCGGGAGGAGCCGAGGATCGTGCCGCCGCGGGCGAGGATGCCGCCCACCGCGTCCAGGTCGAGCTTGAGGTAGTCGCACTCCAGGAGGCCCTTCCAGCCGTCCCGGAAACCGATGACCTCGTCGCCCCGGTCGGCGACGGCGCGGTGCACGACGGACCGGATGACGGCGTTCAGGCCGGGGCAGTCGCCGCCGGACGTGAGGACACCAATGCGCATAGCCCGAAATACCTTCTCGAAAAGGGCCGGGGCCGGACCGCCCTGTCCGGCTCGATCCCCGCCACCCTAGCGGCAGCGGGGGTCGCCGCCGAACCATGCGTCCGCCTGCTGGACGACCCCGCTCACCTGTGCGGATGCCCCATCAGACGGGCCCTGCGCAAAGGGCTACGCGGGCTGCTGCGCCGCCGAGATGCGCTCGTCGCGCAGCGCCTCGTACCAGCGGTCGTCGGTGGGCGGCAGCGCGTTCACGTCGAGCGCCAGCTTCAGCAGCAGGTCGGCGATGAGCGGGTTGCGGGCGAGCACCGGGCCGTGCATGTAGGTGCCGAACACGGTGTCGTTGTACGCGCCCTCCGTGCCGTCCCCGGTGCCGTTGCCGTTGCCGAACCGCACCCGGGCGAGCGGGCGGGCGGTGGGGCCCAGATGCGTGACGCCCTGGTGGTTCTCGAAGCCGGTCAGCGGGGGCAGGCCGAGCCGCGGGTCGATGTCGCCCAGCACGTCGCCGACGCACCGGTCGCCCTCGCCGCGCACCGAGACCACGTCCAGCAGGCCGAGGCCGGGCTCGCGCTGGCCGAGGTCGTTGATGAACTCGTGGCCGAGGATCTGGTAGCCGGCGCAGACCGAGAAGACGATCGCGCCGTTCTCCACGGCCCGGTACAGGCCGCCGTCGCGGCGCAGCCGCTCGGCCGCGAGCCGCTGCGGACGGTCCTCGCCGCCGCCGATCAGGTAGATGTCGCCGGAGGTGGGGATCGGCTGGTCGCTGCGCACGTCGATGCGGGCCACGTCCAGGCCGCGCTGCCGGGCCCGCCGCTCCACGACGAGGACGTTGCCCTGGTCGCCGTAGGTGCTCAGCAGGTCGGGGTAGATCCAGACGACCCGCAGGCTGTTGTCGCTCATGAAGTGCTCGTCCTTCGTGGTCAGTTGCCGACGCGGCGGCGCAGGTCCTGGAACGCGGTGTAGTTCGCGATGACCTCGATCCGGCCCGGCGGGGCCAGCTGCACGGCCTGGTCGAGGTTCTCGCACACCTGGAAGTGCTGGTCGGCGACCTCCAGGCGCACCGCGAGGTCCAGCTTGCGGTCGCCGACGACGAAGATCGGGTGGCCGGTCAGACGGGTGTAGTCGACGTCCCACAGCCACGAGGTGTCCGTGCCGTCGGCGCTGCGCGCGTTGACGGAGAGGATCACCGGGGTCGGCGGCGGGTCGATGAGCGAGAACGTCTCCAGCCAGCCCGCGGGGTTCTTGGCGAGCAGCAGCCGCAGGTCGCGCTGCATGAACTGCACCACGTCGTAGCGTCCGGCGACCGCCTGCACCTGGTACATCCGCTCCAGGGCGACCTGCGGCGGCACGCCGAAGACGGCCGCGACGGCGGCGGAGGAGGCGGCGTTGGCCTTGTTGGCGCGGCCCGGCAGCTGGAGGTGGATCGGCCAGGCGGAGCCGTGCGGGTCCAGGACGTGGTCGCCGGACAGCGCCCAGCTCGGCGTCGGCCGGCGGAAGCCGCACTGGCCGCAGAACCAGTCGTCGCCGGGGCGCTGCATCACGCCGCCGCAGGACGGGCAGGACCAGGCGTCGTCCTTCCACATCTGCCCGGCGGCGACCCAGATGACGTTGGGGGAGGACGAGGCGGCCCACACCACCAGCGGGTCGTCCGCGTTGGCGACGATCACCGCCTTGGAGCCGGCCAGGCCCTCGCGCCAGTTCTCCGCGAGCATCCGCGTCTCGGCGGCCCGGTCGAGCTGGTCGCGGGAGAGGTTGAGCAGGGCGATGCACTTGGGATCGGTGTCCCGGGCGACCCCCGCGAGGTACTTCTCGTCGACCTCGATGACCCCGAACTTCGCGTCCGAGCCGCCCGCGAGCGCCGAGGTGATGCCGGCCGGCATGTTGGCGCCGAGCGCGTTGGAGACCACCGGCCCGGCGGCGCGCAGGGCCTCGGCGATGAGCCGGGTCGTAGTGGTCTTGCCGTTGGTCGCCGAGACCAGGACGACGTCCAGGTTCTGGGCGAGCCGGGCGAGAAGGTCGGGGTCGAGTTTGAGGGCCACCCGGCCACCGATCACCGAACCGCTGCCGCGTCCCGCGGCACGCGATGCCGCAGCGACCGCCTTGCCCGCGGTCACGGCCAGCTTGGCCCGCGGCGTGAGCGGGTCCGAGTTGCCTGCCATCAGTTCTCGATCCTCCTTGCGTACGCGCCGCGCCACAGCAATCGGCAGCGTGGTGTCGCCCCAGCCTATCGAGCTTCATTCACCTGCCCGAATCCCGGCACCGTCACGATTGCGCGCGGTGTGCGCGCCGGCGAGGCCCGTACCCTTGCCGCCATGCGACACGGCTCCATCCCGGGCGCCCGGGGGCGGGTGCGGCCCCTCACCCTGTTCGGCGACCCCGTCCTGCACGCCCCCTGCGCCGAGGTCACCGACTTCGGCCCCGAACTCTCCGGCCTCGTCGAGGACTTGTTCGCCACGATGTACGCGGCTCGGGGCGTCGGCCTGGCCGCCAACCAGATCGGCGAGTCGCTGCGCGTCTTCGTCTACGACTGCCCGGACGACGAGGAGGTCCGGCATCTGGGCCATGTGGTGAACCCGCGCCTGGTCGAGACCGACGGACTGGTGCTGCGCGGCCCGGAGGGATGTCTGTCCCTGCCGGGGCTGGAGGCGGGGACGAAACGGTACGACCACGCGGTGGTCGAGGGCTTCACCGTGACCGGTGAGCCCGTCACGGTCCACGGCACCGGTTTCTTTGCCAGGTGTTTGCAGCACGAGTGCGACCACCTGGAGGGCACGGTCTACGCCGACCGCGTGGAGGGATGGCGCCGGCGCCGGCTGATGCGGCGGGTGACGCGGGCCTCGTGGAGCGGGTGAGCCGGGCCGCGCGGTCAGAAGCCGGGGCCGCCCGCCCGGTCCCCGGCGGCGGCCAGCCGCCCCCACAGCAGGTCGGCCAGGCTGCGCACCAACTCGGCCCGGCTGCAGGGCCGTTCTCCCAGCCACCAGTCGCCGGCGGCGTGCATCATGCCGACGATGCCGTGCCCCCACACGCGCGCCAGCCGGTGGCTCTCCGGCCCGAGGTCCAGCCGCTCCTCGATGACCTGCGCCAGCTCCTCGCCCATCCTGCGCAGCAGCGGCGCGGAGTGCTTGCCGACGTCGAACTCCTGGTCGCTCTGGGAGGCCTCCGACGGATGCATCAGAAAGCGGTACACCTGCGGCCGGGCCTCGATCGCCGCCAGATACGTCTCCAGCGTCGCCTCGACGCGTTCGCGCCGGTCGGCCGGGGCGTCCAGCGCCGCCCGCAGGGAGTCGAGCAGGGCGTCGGTGTGCCGCTGGGCCAGGGCGGCGTAGAGTCCGCCCTTGTCGCCGAAGTGGCGGTACAGGATCGGCTTGGTGATGCCCGCCTCGGAGGCGATGGCGTTCATCGAGGCCTGCGGACCGTCGCGCAGCACCACTCGGTCGGCGGCCTCCAGCAGCTCGCGCCGTCGGCGGTCGGCGGACCGCTGCTGCTCGGTCCGCTGCGTGGTGTCCATGAGCTCTCCCCACCCGTGCTGATTCGGTGACGCCTGCGCAAACTAACACCCGGCACACGCCCGGCATCGAACGGGCTGCCGGGGCCCGCTGGTGAGTTGACTTTTCCTACCCACGGGTAACAGACTGATGTTACCGCAAGTAACACATGTGCGCCGCTGGAGGGGACATGGCCGGGTTCACCATGGAGCTCAACGACGAACAGAAGGAGGTCCGGGACTGGCTGCACGGCTTCGCCGCCGAGGTCATCCGCCCCGCGGCCGCCGAATGGGACGAGCGTGAGGAGACTCCCTGGCCGGTCATCCAGGAGGCCGCGAAGGTCGGCATCTACTCCCTCGACTTCTACGCCCAGCAGTACTTCGACGCCACCGGCATCGGCATCCCCATGGCCATGGAGGAGCTGTTCTGGGGCGACGCCGGCATCGCCCTGTCCATCGTCGGCACCGGACTGGCCGCCGTCGGCGTCCTCGCCAACGGCACCGAGGAGCAGATCGGCACCTGGATCCCCCAGATGTACGGCGACCCGAGCGACGTGAAGGTGGCCGCCTTCTGCTCCTCCGAGCCGGACGCCGGCTCCGACGTCGCCTCGATGCGCACCCGCGCCGTCTACGACGAGGCCAAGGACGAGTGGGTGATCAACGGCACCAAGACCTGGGCGACCAACGGCGGCATCGCCAACGTCCATGTCGTCGCGGCCGTGGTCGACCCCGACCTCGGCTCCAAGGGCCACGCCTCCTTCATCATCCCGCCGAACACGCCCGGCCTGTCCCAGGGCCAGAAGTTCAAGAAGCACGGCATCCGCGCCTCGCACACCGCCGAGGTCGTCCTCGACAACGTCCGGGTTCCCGGGTCCTGCCTGCTCGGCGGCAAGGAAAAGCTCGACGAGCGGCTCGCCCGTGCCCGGGAGAGGGCGAAGAAGGGCGGCGAGCGCGTCAAGAACGCCGCGATGGCCACGTTCGAGGCGTCCCGTCCGGCGGTCGGCGCGATGGCCGTGGGCACCGCGCGGGCGGCGTACGAGGTCGCCCTCGACTACGCCATGACGCGCGAGCAGTTCGGCCGGCCCATCATCGACAACCAGGGCGTCGCCTTCCAGCTCGCCGACATGCGCACGTCCATCGACGCCGCGCGGCTGCTGGTGTGGCGGGCGTCGTGGATGGCGGTCAACGGCAAGCCGTTCACCGGCGCCGAGGGATCGATGTCCAAGCTGTTCGCCAGCGAGACCGCGAAGAAGGTCACCGCCCAGGCGATCCAGATCCTGGGCGGCAACGGCTACACGCGGGAGTACCCGGTGGAGCGCATGCACCGGGACGCCGCCATTTACACCATCTTCGAGGGCACGAGCGAGATCCAGCGGCTGGTCATCGCCCGGACGGTGTCCGGGATGCCCATCCGCTAGGCGCGCCGCGCGCCCGGCGGCGTCACCGGTGCCTGAGCGGCGTCAGCTGCTGGATGTCGTAGCGGGAGCGCAGGGCGGCGATCGCCTCGTGGTCCGGGGGACCGCCGGCGTCCAGGATCTCCAGCAGCTCCTCGAAGTAGCGCTCGTGGTCCGGGGGCGGCGACGACTGGAAGAACATCTTCGCCGGTTCGTCCGTCGGGTTGGCGAAGGCGTGCGGGCACCCCGGCGGCACGACGATGACCGTGCCCGGGGTCGCCCGCACCACGCCCTCGCCCGAACGGGACCGCCACTGCTGCCAGTCGTCGGCGGTGCGGACGAGCGGCTCGAAGGCGAGCACGTCCAGCTCGCCCTCCAGCACGTAGAACAGTTCCTCGCTGCGGGCGTGCACATGGGCGCCGACGTCGAAGCCCGGCGGCACCACCACCTCGAAGGTGGACGCCGCCCGCGCGTGGGTGCCCGTCACCTTGAACGTCACCTGCTGGGCGGGCGTCTCGACGACCCGCCCGTGCCCCGGGGGAACCAGAAGGCCTTCCGTCGCGGTCATCGTCCCCCTCACCAGGTGACCGGCAGGGCCTCGGGCCCGCGGATCAGCGCGCCCTTCTTGAAGGGCACCTCCTGCGGCGGCACGGCCGGCTTCAGGCCCGGCACCCGGTCGAGCAGCGCGTCGACCAGCAGCTCCGACTCCAGCTTGGCCAGCATGCCGCCCACGCAGTAGTGCGGCCCGAAGCCGAAGGCGACGTGCGGGTTGGGACTGCGGTCCAGGTCGATGGCGTCGGGGTCGGGGAAGACGTCCGGGTCGCGGTTGGCCGCGAGGTACGACACGTAGACCGCGTCGCCCGCACGGATGGTGTGGCCCCTGATCTCCACGTCCTCCAGGGCGATCCGGGACAGGCCCACGGCGTTGCGGTGCGGGATCCAGCGCAGCAGCTCGTCGATCGCCCGCGACCGCAGGGAGGGCTCCGAGCGCAGCCGCTCCGCCAGCTCGGGCCGGCTGAGCAGGACGTGGAACATCTGCCCGCTGTTGTTGGTGACCGCCTCGCCGCCGATCTGGATCAGCACCGCCAGCCCGACGGCCTCCTCCAGCGTCACCTCGCCCCGGCCCACCGCCGCCCCGAGCAGCGAGGTCACGTCCTCGCCGGTGGCCCCCTCGCGCAGGCCGACGAGGTTCGCGAAATAGGCGCCCATCTCGTCCTTGGCCCGCTCGCTGACCTCCGCCCCCTGCGAGGAGGACAGGATCAGCTGGGTCCAGGTGTGCATGTCGTGCCGGTCGGTGGCCGGCACGCCCATCAGCTCGCAGATCACCGCGATGGGGAACGGCCCGAGCACGGCCTCGATCAGGTCGGCGGGCGGACCGGCCTCCAGCAGCTCGTCCACCAGCTCGTCCAGGATCAGCCGGGCCTTGTCCCGCACCCGCTCCACGCCCCGCGCGGTGAACGCCGAGGCCACCGAGCGGCGCAGCCGGGTGTGGTCCGGCGGGTCCAGGAAGCCGACCGCGCCGCGGGCGGGGATGAAGTGCGGGGCGAGCCGGGTGACCGGCCGGTCCATGACCGCCTCGCGGCTGAAGCGCGGGTCGTTGGTGACCATCCGCACGTCGTCGTAGCGGGTGACCAGCCATGCCCAGCCCTCGCCGTTGGGCAGCCGGATCCGGGTGACCGGACCCTCGGTCATCAGCTCCCGCAGCACCGGGTCGAAGTCGGTGCCGGGCAGGTCGAGCGCGGGCCACTCGCGCACGGGCGGCGCGGGGCGGGGCATCGTCTCTTCGGTCGTCATCTCAGGTCGCCTCGTCGATCCGCCAGCTGCCCACGGCCATCTCCGCGGTGATGCCGGGCCCGAACCCGGCCAGCAGTCCGCGCGCCCGGTCCTGCGCTCCGCCCTCGTCGAACAGCCGGCGCAGCGCGTCCAGGACGACGGCGCTGGCGATGTTGCCGTACTCGGTGAGCGTGGCCCGGCTGAAGCGGAAGGCGTGCGGTTCGACCCCCAGGAACTTGCTGAGGTCGTCCAGGATGCGCGGCCCGCCGGCGTGGATGATGTAGAAGTCCAGGTCGGAGGCGTCCCAGCCATGCCGACGGGCCAGTTCCTGGAGGGCGGGGGCGAGCGGTTCCATGGTGCCGGGCACCCGCTTGTCCAGCAGGAAGTGGAAGCCGGTGGCCCGGACGTCGTAGGAAATCCAGTCCTCCGTCTTGGGGATCAGGTAGGAGCCGTTGCGCTCCAGCCGGACGCCGGTGCCGCCCCGGCCGCGGACCACTGCGGCGGCGATGCCGTCCCCGAACAGGCCGTTGGACAGCAGCGACCCCACGCCCAGGTCGGTGGGCTGATAGCACAGCGAGCAGAACTCGCAGGCCACGATCAGCGCGTTGCCCTCGGGGTAGGCCGTGCAGAAGTCGTGGGCCCGGTTGATCGCCGCGCCGCCGGCCGCGCAGCCGAGCTGGGCTATGGGGATCTGCCGGGTGGTGGAGCCGAAGTCCATCGCGTTGATCAGCCAGGCCGTGAGCGACGGCATCATGAAGCCGGTGCACGACACGTAGATGATCACGTCGATGTCCGTGGTGAGCAGTTCCGCGTCGTCGAGCGCCCGTTGCACGACGGCCGGGACACGGGCCTTGGCCTCGGCCTCGTAGATCTTGTTGCGGTCCTCGAACCCGGGGTGCTGGAGGGTTTCCTCGATGGGTTGCACGATGTGCCGGGTGCGCACGCCGGTGTTCTCGATCAGGCGGAGGGCCAGCGGCAGTTGGGGATGATCGGCGTGACGGGAGCGCGCCAGCTCGAGCGTCTCCTCCATCGTGATCACGTGTTCCGGGACCGACACCGAGGGTCTGCACAGAGTCGCCATGAACCGTGCCTGCTTTCGTAGGTGGTTCACCTCAGAGGGTGCTGAATCCACGATCGCCCGGCGGCACGCCGATCTCGCGCGGGACTACTCCGTACAGGGGAGGAGACGTGCGGCGGCGGGGAAGGGCGTCAGCCGCGCGCGCCGCTGCTGTGCGCGATGCAGGCCACGTCGATGCGGTCGGCCAGCTTCGCCAGTTCGATGGTCAGCGCGGCCACGGTGTCCTCGTCGAGCCCGTCCTGCCCGGCCTCCACCAGGTGCAGCCACCGGCCGCCCACCGTGCGCAGCAGTTTGCTCACATCGGCCGCCGCCACCTGCAAGGTACCGCGGTCGTCGACGATCAGAGGCAGAGTCACTTCGCGGTTCACAAAGGGGATCGTAGCCGCGCAAGGCTCACGCTCCGTGCCATACGGTGGTGATGTTGCAGAACTCGCGGATTCCGTGCCCGGACAGCTCACGCCCGTACCCGGACCGCTTCACCCCGCCGAACGGGAACGCCGGATGGGACGCGGTCATCCCGTTGACGTACACGCCGCCCGCCTCCAGGTCGCGCACAAAGCGGTCGACGTCGGCCTCGTCGCGGGTCCACACGTTGGAACTGAGGCCGAAGGGCGAGTCGTTGGCGATGAGGACGGCCTCGTCCAGGTCGCCGGCGCGGTAGAGGGTGGCGACCGGGCCGAAGGCCTCCTCGCGGTGGATGCGCATCTCGCGGGTGATGCCCGCGAGGACGGTCGGCGGGTAGAACCAGCCGTCGCCGTCGGGGCGCTCGCCGCCGCACAGCACCGTGGCGCCGGACCGCCTGGCGTCGTCCACCAGTTCCTCGAGGTCCGCGCGTCCCCGCTCGCTGGAGAGCGGCCCGACCTCCGTCTCCTCGTCCATCGGGTCGCCGACGCGCAGCGCCCGCATGCCCTCGGTGAACCGCTCGGCGAAGGCGTCGTAGACGTCGGTGTGCACGATGAAGCGCTTGGCGGCGATGCAGGACTGCCCGGTGTTCTGCACCCGCGCGGTCACCGCGACCTCGGCCGCCCGGTCGATGTCGGCGGACGGCATGACGACGAACGGGTCGCTGCCGCCCAGCTCCAGCACCGTCTTCTTGATCATCTCCCCGGCGGTGGAGGCGACCGCACGCCCGGCGGGCTCGCTGCCGGTGAGGGTGGCCGCCCGCACACGCTCGTCGCGCAGGATGTCGTCGATCGCGGCGGAGCCGACGAGCAGGGTCTGGAAGCAGCCCTCGGGGAAGCCCGCCCGGTGGAAGAGGTCCTCCAGGTACAGGGCCGTCTGCGGGACGTTGGAGGCGTGCTTGAGCAGGCCCACGTTGCCCGCCATCAGCGCGGGCGCGGCGAACCGGATCACCTGCCAGAGCGGGAAGTTCCACGGCATCACCGCCAGCACCGGGCCCAGCGGCCGGTAGCGGACCAGGGCCCGGGAGGCGCCGGAGTCGCGCACGTCGGCGGCGGCGGGCTCCTCGTCGGCGAGCAGTTCCTCGGCGTGCTCGGCGTACCAGCGCAACGCCTTGGCGCACTTGGCGGCCTCCGCGCGGGCCTGCTTGACCGGCTTGCCCATCTCGGTGGTCACGACCCGGGCGATGTCCCGCCCATCCTCGTCGAGCAGGTCGGCGGCCCGGTTCAGCAGCCGGGCGCGCTCGGCGAAGGCGCTCGTCCGATAGGTGCGGAAGGTGGCCTCGGCCAGCTGGAGCCGGCGCTCGACCTCCTCGGCGCCCATGGCCTCGTACGTCTTGACCGTCTCGCCGGTTGCCGGGTTCACCGTCGCGATGGGCATGGCTGACCTCCTGGGGCGGCTGTGCTTCGACCTTCCCGCGCGCCGCGGCGGGCCGCAACGCGTGAGGGGGCTACCGGGCCGAGTGCTCCGCCAGCCGGTCGAGAAACGCGGCCTGCGCCCCGACGATCAGCTCGCGCGCCCGGTCGAGGGCGAGCCACGCGACGCGGTCCAGTTCGGGGAACTCCTGGATGCGGCCCGACCTCGGCGGCCACTCCATGGTGAACGTGCCGGGCACGACGGCCGCCGGGTCAAGGTCGGCCTCCACCGCCCAGGCCGTGACGGTCTTGCCGTTCGCCTGCCGCACCTCCCCGAGCGGGACGGCCTCCCCGTCGGGCGGCGCCAGGCCCAGTTCCTCCCGGAACTCGCGCCGGGCCGCCTCCCAGGCCGGTTCGTCCGGTTCGTACTCGCCCTTCGGCACGGTCCACGCCCCGGCGTCCCGGCGGGCGAAGAAGGGGCCGCCCATATGGCCCAGCAGCACCTCGACGCCCCGGCCGGTGCGGCGGAAGAGCAGCAGTCCGGCGCTGCGCCGCGGGGTCACGGGGCCACCTCCGGGTGCGCGGCCAGCAGCGTCTCGACGGTGTCCGCGTCCTCGGGGCGCTTGTCCTCGCGGTAGCGGACGACACGGGCGAAGCGGAGGGTGACGCCGGCCGGGTAGCGGGTGGAGCGCTGCAGGCCGTCGTAGGCGATCTCGACGACGAGTTCCGGGCGTACGGTCACCACCTGGCCGGTGTCCTCGACGGCCAGCTCCCGCAGCCGCTCGGTCTGCCAGGTCAGCATCGCGTCGGTCATGCCCTTGAAGGTCTTGCCGAGCATGGCGAAGCCGCCGTCCGCGGTGCGGGCGCCCAGGTGCAGGTTGGAGAGCCGGCCGGTGCGCCGGCCGTGGCCCCACTCGGCGGCCAGCACCACCAGGTCGAGGGTGTGGACCGGCTTGACCTTCAGCCAGGAGGCGCCGCGACGGCCCGCGCTGTAGGGCGCGTCCAGGGCCTTGACGACGACGCCCTCGTGGCCGCGCCGGAGCGTTTCGGCGAGGAATTCCTCGGCCGCGGGCACGTCGTCGGGGCCGGCGGCCACGGTGCGCCGTACCCGCATCGGCTCGGGGACCAGCCGGGCCAGTTCGGCGTGGCGTTCGGCGAACGGCAGGTCGAGCAGGTCGCGGCCGTTCACGGACAGCACGTCGAAGAAGACGGGGGAGACGGGCACCGCCGCCGCGGCCGTGGCCACGTCCACCCGGGAGCCCACGCGGCCCGCCGTCTCCTGGAACGAGCGCGGCCGGCCGCTCGCGTCCAGGGCGATGACCTCGCCGTCCAGGACGAAGCGCTCCCCGCGCAGCTCCAGCGCTGCCGACGTGACCTCCGGCAGCCGGTCGGTGATGTCGTCCAGGGTGCGGGTGTAGAGGCGGACGGCGTCGCCGTCGCGGTGCACCTGGACGCGGATGCCGTCGAGCTTCTCCTCCACCGCGCAGACGCCCAGCTTGCCGACCGCCTCGGCGACCGAGCCGGCGGTGTGCGCGAGCATGGGGTGCACCGGGCGGCCGACGGTGAGCCGGAACCGGTCCAGCGACCCGGGCCCGTCCGCGAGCAGGGCCCGCGCCACGTCCTGGAGGGACCCGGCGAGCATCACCGCGCGGCGCACGTCCGCGGGCGGCGCCCCGGTCGCCTCGGCGAGCCCTTCCACCGCCAGCGCGTCCAGGGCGCCCTGCCGGACCTCACCGGTGATCAGCCCGACCAGGAAGCGCTGCTCCGCCTCGGTGGCCGCGCCCATCAGCTCGCCGACCAGCCGGGAGCGCTCGGCCCGGGAGCCGGGCCCGCTCACCGCGCCGATCCCGGTCAGCCGGGCGTCCACCTCGCGCACCGTCAGGCTCGGCGCGTCCGCCGGGGGCACCCGGCGCCCGAGCGCCTGCCAGCCGATGCCGAGCCGCCCCTGCGGCAGCCGGCCGGCGAGGTAGGGGATGACCACGGGCACGTCGTCGGCCTCCGCCTCCCGGAACAGCTCCGCGAGCAGCGCGATCTTGCGGGACCGCGCCGAGGTGGCGGCGACCTCCCGGGACACGTCGGCGAGCCGGGCCAGCAGCATGCAGTCATGGTGCACCGCGACGGCGGGGTCTACACCCGCACCGCCGCGTCCAGGTCGGTCATCAGCAGGTCGCCGTTGATGGTGGCGCCCGCCCGGTAGCCGCCGCTCGCGGCGTTCACCACCTGCTCGCCGAAGCCCGTCGCGTTGCCCGCGGCCCACACGCCCGGCACGCTCGTCAGACCGGTCGCGTCGACCACCGGGTAGGCGCCGAACGGGGTCTCGTGGAACGCGGCGCCGAGCTGCCGCAGCAGGGAGGTCTGCGGGACCGGGCGCGGCGCGACGAACACCACCGAACGGGCGTGGGCGCTCCCGTCCGCGAGCCGCACGCCGGTGATCCGGTCGTCCTCGACCACCACCTCCGCCACCTCGCCGGAGACCACCTCGACCCCGGCGGCGGCCAACCTGCGCAGGTCGTCGTCGGACAGCTCGCTCTCGGCGACCCGGTGCAGGAAGAACGTCACGTCCTTGGACCACTGGGTCACCATCAGCGCCTGGTGCGCGCTCAGGGGGCTGGTGGCCAGTACTCCGAAGGCTTGGTCGCGGACCTCCCAGCCGTGGCAGTACGGGCAGTGCAGCACGTCCCGGCCGAACCGCTCGGCGACCCCGGGGACGTCGGGCAGCTCGTCCTTGAGGCCGGTGGTGATCACCAGCCGCCGGCCGCGCACCGTGCGCCCGCCCGCCAGGGTCACCGCGAATCCCCCGTCGACCCGGGCGGCGGCCACCGCCCGGTCCCGGACCGGCTCCACGCCGTACCGGGCGATCTCCTCGCGGCCGACGGCGAGCAGTTCGGCCGGCGGCATGCCGTCCCGTGACAGGAAGCCCTGCATGTGCGCGGCCGGCGCGTTGCGCGGCTCGCCCGCGTCGACCACCAGGGTGCGGCGCCGGGCGCGGCCCAGGACGAGCGCCGCGGACAGACCGGCCGCCCCGCCGCCGACGACGATCACTTCGTAATCGGTCTCTTCGGTCATCGTGACCACCTCCACCCACAACGTCGTCCACGAGCCACGGGATTGACAAACCGCTTTGCCGAAACTGCAATGGCGGGCATGACGACGGACGAGGTTCTCTCGGAAGTGGGGCCGCGGCTGCGGCGGATCCGCAAGGAGCGCGAGGTGACCCTGGCCGCGCTCTCGGAGGCGACCGGCATCTCGGTGAGCACGCTCTCGCGGCTGGAGTCGGGCCTGCGCAAGCCCAGCCTGGAGCTGCTGCTGCCGATCGCGCGGGCCCACCAGGTGCCGCTGGACGAGCTAGTGGGCGCACCGCCGGTCGGCGACCCGCGGGTGCGCAGCAAGCCGATCGTGCGGCACGGTCGCACGTACTGGCCGCTCACCCGGCAGCCCGGCGGGCTCCAGGCCTTCAAGGTGCTCGTGCCCCGGCGCACGGAGGAGCCGGAGCCGCGCACCCACGAGGGCTACGAGTGGCTGTACGTCCTCTCGGGCCGGCTGCGGTTCGTGCTGGGCGAGCACGACATCGTGATGGGGGCCGGGGAGGCGGCCGAGTTCGACACCCGGGTGCCGCACTGGTTCGGGTCGACGGGGGAGGGGCCGGCGGAGTTCCTCAGCCTCTTCGGGCCGCAGGGGGAGCGGATGCACGTGCGCGCCAAGCCGGCCCGGCCGTGAGGGAGGCCACCGCCGCGGAGCGTCGCGGACGCACTCGTCCCCTGCGTCCCGGAGGAAGCCGTTCCGGGGTGCGCGCCCACCCCGTCCAGCCGTGACGGACGCGACTGTTCCCCGATCGTCAAGCGACCGCTTAGTATGCGATCGACCCGGTCGGACGACGAAGTCGCGTGGAGGCCCTTCATGCAGGCATGGCAGGTGCACGAGAACGGCGAGCCGAGCGAGGTGATGCGCCTTGCGGACGTGGCGCCGCCGACGCCCGGCGACGGCCAGGTCGTGCTGCGGGTACGCGCGGCGAACATCAACTTCCCGGACGCGCTGATGTGCCGGGGCCACTACCAGGTGAAGCCCCCGCTGCCCTTCACGCCGGGCGTCGAGGTGTGCGGCGAGACCGAGGACGGGCGCCGGGTCATCGCCACCCCGCTGCTGCCGTACGGCGGCTTCGCCGAGTACGCCGTCGCGGACGCCGCCGCCCTGCTGCCGGCGCCCGAGGCGCTGGACGACGCGGAGGCCGCCGCCCTCCACATCGGCTACCAGACGGGCTGGTTCGGCCTGCACCGCCGGGCCCGCCTGGAGGCCGGCGAGACGTTGCTCGTGCACGCCGCCGCCGGCGGGGTCGGCAGCGCGGCCGTGCAGCTTGGCAAGGCCGCCGGCGCCACCGTCATCGGTGTCGTCGGCGGCCCCGGCAAGGCGGCCGTCGCCCGCGAACTCGGCTGCGACGTGGTGATCGACCGGCGCGCCGAGGACGTCGTGGCGGCGGTGAAGGAAGCCACCGGCGGACGCGGCGCCGACGTCGTCTACGAGCCGGTCGGCGGCGCGGCCTACGCCCAGTCCGCCAAGACGGTCGCCTTCGAGGGGCGGATCGTGATCGTCGGCTTCGCCAGCGGCACCATCCCGAGCCCGGCCCTCAACCACGCCCTCGTGAAGAACTACTCCATCCTCGGCCTGCACTGGGGCCTGTACAACACCAAGAACCCCAAGCTGGTCGCGCACTGCCACGAGCAGCTCACCGAACTCGCCGCCCGCGGCGCGATCAGGCCCCTGGTGAGCGAGCGGGCCCCCCTGGGCGACGCCGCAGCGGCCGTCCAGCGGGTCGCCGACGGGGTGACGACCGGCCGGGTCGTCGTCGTCCCCGAGCACGCGTCCGGGGGCGGACCCGCGGGCGCCGCACCCGAGAACGGAGCCGTCGCATGACCGACGCCGAAGACCTGCGCCGCCGCACCCGGGACCTGCTGGCCGCGCACCCGCCCGCGACCACCGGGCGCGCGGAGTTCCTGCGGGCCCGCTTCGACGCCGGACTGGCCTGGGTGCACTTCCCCGAGGGCCTCGGCGGACTCGGCGCGCCGCGCTCGCTCCAGGCGGTCGTGGACGCGGAACTGGAGGCCGCCGGCGCACCCGACAACGACCCGCGCCGCATCGGCATCGGCCTCGGGATGGCCGCGCCGACCATCCTGGAGTACGGCACCGAGGAGCAGAAGCGCCGGTTCCTGCGGCCCCTGTGGCTGGGGGAGGAGGTCTGGTGCCAGCTGTTCAGCGAGCCGGGCGCCGGTTCCGACCTGGCCGCCCTCGGCACCAGGGCCGTGCGGGAGGGCGACGAGTGGGTCGTCGACGGGCAGAAGGTGTGGACGTCCAGCGCGCATCTCGCCCGCTGGGCCATCCTCATCGCCCGCACCGACCCTGCCGTGCCCAAGCACCGGGGCATCACGTACTTCGTCTGCGACATGACCGACCCCGGCGTCGAGGTCCGCCCGCTGCGCCAGATCACCGGCGAGGCCGAGTTCAACGAGGTGTTCCTCACCGGCGTGCGCATCCCCGACGCCCACCGCCTCGGCGACGTCGGCGACGGCTGGCGCGTCGCGCAGACCACCCTCAACAACGAGCGCGTCGCCATCGGCGGCATGCGCCTGCCCCGCGAGGGCGGCATGATCGGCCCGGTCGCGAGGACCTGGCGCGAACGCCCCGAACTGCGCACCCACGAACTGCACCAGCGCCTGCTGACGCTGTGGGTCGAGACCGAGGCGGCCCGCCTCACCGGCGAACGCCTGCGCCAGCAGCTCGTCGCCGGCCAGCCCGGCCCCGAGGGCGCCGGCATGAAACTCTCCTTCGCCCGCCTCAACCAGGAGATCAGCGGCCTGGAGGTGGAACTCCGGGGCGAAGAGGGCCTGTTGTACGACGACTGGACCATGCGCCGCCCCGAGCACGTCGACTTCACCGGCCGCGACGCCGGTTACCGCTATCTGCGCGCCAAGGGCAACAGCATCGAGGGTGGGACCAGCGAGGTCCTGCTGAACATCGTCGCCGAGCGCGTCCTCGGGCTGCCCGCCGAGCCGCGCACCGACAAAGACGTCACATGGAAGGACCTGGCCCGATGAGCGCACAGCCGGACCTGCTGTACTCGCCGGAGGAAGAGGCACTGCGCGCCGCCGTCCGGGACCTGCTCGCGGACCACTGCGACGCGGCGCGCGTCCTCGCCCGCGCGGAGTCGGACGCGCCCCACGACCTGTCGCTGTGGAAGGCGCTCACCGAGGGCATGGGCCTCGCGGGCCTCCTGGTGCCGGAGGCGCTGGACGGCCAGGGCGCCACGCACCGCGAAGTCGCCGTCGTGCTGGAGGAACTGGGCCGGGCGGTCGCGCCGGTGCCGTTTCTGACCAGCGCCGTCGTCGCCACCGAGGCGCTGCTGGCCTGCGGCGCCGACGACCTGCTCACCGAACTGGCGTCCGGCGCGTCGGTCGGCGCGCTGGCCGTCGGGCTGCACACCGCCCCGGACGCCGCGTTCCCGACCGTCCACGCCGAGAACGGCACCCTCCGCGGCGAGCTGACCGGCATCGCCGACGCCGCCGTCGCCGACATCCTGCTGGTCCCGGCCGACGACGGCGCGCTCCACGCGGTCGCCGCCTCCGACGCCGCCGTCACCCCGCGCACGTCCCTCGACCTGACCCGCCCGGTGGCCACCGTGCGGCTCGACGGCGCACCGGCCCGCCGCCTGGGCGACTCCGGACCCGCGGTGCGCCGTGCCCTGCGCGCCGCCGCCGGACTGCTCGCCTCCGAACAACTCGGGCTCGCCGACTGGTCGCTGACCGAGACGGTGCGCTACCTGAAGGAGCGCAAGCAGTTCAACCGGCCCGTCGGCGGCTTCCAGGCGCTCAAGCACCGGCTCGCCCAACTGTGGCTGGAGACCGTCACCCTCCGCGCCACCGCCCGCGCCGCCGCCGACGCCCTCGCGCGCGGCGACGACGACTCCGAGACGGCGATCGCGGTGGCCGTCGCCCAGGCCTACGCCGCGTCCGTGGCCGTACGGGCCGCCGAGGAGGCGCTCCAACTCCACGGCGGAATCGGGATGACCTGGGAACACCCGGTGCACCTCTACCTCAAGCGGGCCAAGGCCGACTCCCTCGCCTACGGCACGGCCGGCGCCCATCGCGCCGCCCTGGCCGACCTGGTGGACCTCCGGGCCCCCTGAACCGACGGCCGCGCCGACCACGGGGAAAGCCCGTCCCACCAGGGGCGGGCTTTTCGGTGCGCTCACGGCCGGCGAAGTGAACTCATGGCGGCGGTCAGGCCAACACCGGTCCCGCACCTGCCTGTTGAGCCGAACGGAATCGCATACTCCCTGGAGATCCGTCCGGCCCGTCAGGGAGGCAGAGCATGGCCCTCACCACCACCCGCCGCAGAGCCCTCACCACCCTCGGCGCCGCCCTCGCGGGCGCCGTCGCCCTGCCCGGCGCGACCGCGCTGGCCAGTGACCGGGGGCGCCACCCCCGTCCGCTGTGGCGCGCTCACGCCCACAACGACTACGAGCACCCGCGCCCCCTCCTGGACGCCCTCGACCACCGCTTCGGCAGCGTCGAGGCCGACATCCACCTCGTGGGCGACCAGCTCCTCGTCGCCCACGACCCCGAGGATCTCGATCCCGCCCGCACCCTGGAGTCGCTCTACCTCGACCCGCTCGCCGCCCGCGTCAGGGCCCACCACGGCCGGGTCCACCGCGGCCACCGCGGCTCCCTCCAGCTGCTCATCGACCTCAAGACCGAGGGCGCCTCCACGTACCTCGAACTCGACCGTCGTCTGCGCCGCTACAAGCACCTGTTCACCACGTACGCGCACGGCCGGGTCTTCCCCGGTCCCGTCACCGCCGTCGTCTCCGGCCACCGCGCCGCCCGCGCGCCCATGGAGGCGCAGACCGTGCGTCACGCGTTCTACGACGGCCGCCTCGCCGACCTCGGCACCTCGGCGCCCGCCTCCTTCGTCCCTCTGATCAGCGACAACTGGACGCTGAACTTCACCTGGCGGGGCGAGGGCGCCTTCCCCGAGACCGAGCGGCAGAAGCTGCGCACCATCGTGCAGGCGGCCCACTCCCGAGGGCAGAAGGTGCGCTTCTGGGCCACCCCCGACATGCCCGGCCCCGCCCGCGACGCGCTGTGGGGCGAACTGGTCGCCGCCGACGTCGACTTCCTCAACACCGACGACCTGAGCGGACTGGAGGCGTTCCTGGACGCCCACGCCTTGGGGTGACACCACACGTTCGGTGGACAGGTCAGCCGCCCGGACGAACCCTCCGCTACGCCACACTTGCGGCCGAACGCCGTGAATCAGACGTGGCGGCGTGGCGGAGGAGGTTGACGATGGCCGTTTCCATCTCTGTGGTGCTGCTGCTCCTGATCCTCGCGGTGATCTTCGTGCGCAGCGGCGGGCTGAAGTTCTCCCACGCGTTGGTCTGCCTGCTGCTGGGCTTCTACCTCGCCGGTTCGAGCGTGGCCCCCACCATTCACAGCGGCATCACGGCCACGGCCGAACTGGTGGGGAGCCTCAGCCCCTGATCGGCGGCGGGAGGGGGCGAGGCCGAGGGCGACGGTCGCCTCCGGCGTCGCACCGGTTCCGGGAGTTCGGCGGGCTCGGGACGGTGCGGTGCCGCGGTGCCGCGGTGCCGCGGTGTCGGGGTGCCGGGGTGCTGCGGTGGTGCCGTGATGCGCTCCGGCGCACTGAGCAGCACGCGTCACGTGCCGTCGGCCACGCCGGCCGTCGAGCCCGGGCGGCGGCCGCCCGCAGGCCGCCCGGGTGCGGGTGCGGCGTGGCGTGCGGCACCGACGCCGTGCGGGCTGCACGGCGGCAGCCGTAGGGCGCCGCCGCCTCCTGGCCAGGGCGAGCGCGCCGACGGAGTCGGCCGGTAGGCGTACTGGTGCAGTCCGCGAGCGGCAGGCACGCCTCGGGCGTGGTTCCCCGCCGGCCGGCGGCCCGCGCCGCAACGCCCCGGGACAGCACAGACCGGGGACACGGCGGCCTGTGTGGCGAGCGCCGAGGCAGCCGCCGGTAACCCCCTGCGGTGCCGAGCCGTCCCGCCGTCTGACGAGGCTTCAGCCATCTTCCCGAGGCTTCGTCACGGGCGCAGGCGTCCCGGACGGCATGGTCCGGCAGGGCGACGGACGGGCAGGCCGGGAGCGGACGGGCAGGCCGGGAGCGGACGGGCGAGGCGCCGGGAGCGGGACCGTCTGACGGCGGGTTCGGCCTGTTCGTGGGACGCCCCGAGCCGCGGCGGGTGATGGGCGGCGGTGACGCGCGACACGGGTGGCGGGCGGCGGACGCCGGGCCGTGGCCGCCCCCCACCAGGTGGCACACGCGCACCGGACGGCGGAGTATGAAAACGGGCCGCGCAGGGCACTCGGCCGGCGCTGACCGGCGGAAGGAAGGTCGTGGTCATGTCGCCGATGACGTTCTCCGCGCTGCCTCTGCCCCGGCCCCGCTGGGAACGGGTCCTGGTGACCGGCGGCGCCGGATTCCTGGGCTCGCACCTGTGCGAGCGGCTCCTCGACGGCGGGATCGACGTCGACTGCGTGGACGACCTGTCGACGGGGTCCCGCGACAACGTCCGCCACCTGACCGGACGCCCCGGCTTCCGGGTCCTCGAACTCGACGTCACGGGCCCCGGCCTCGACGCCCTCGCGGGCCCGTACGACCTGGTGCTGCACTTCGCCGGACCGGCCGCGCCGTCGGACCCCGGGTACCGGCCCCTCATCGCGCTCGACACCGCCCGCCTCGGCACCCGCAACGCGCTGACCCTCGCAGAGCGGTCCGGAGCACGGTTCCTCCTCGGCTCCGCCTGCCAGGTCTACGGCGACCCCGAGGAGCATCCGCAGAGCGAGGAGTACTGCGGCCACCTCGACCCCGTCGGCCCGCGCAGCGCCCACGACGAGGCCACCCGCTATGCCGAGGCCCTCACCACCGCGTACGCCACCGCCCACTGCGCCGACGCCGGAATCGTGCGCGTGTTCAACACCTACGGTCCCCGGATGCGGGCGGACGGCGGCCGGGCCGTGCCCACCTTCGTCCGGCAGGCACTCGCCGGGCAACCGCTCACCATCGAGGGCGACGGCCGCCAGACCCGGTCGTTCTGCTACGTCGACGATGTCGTCGACGGCGTGCTCAGGGTCGCCGCCGGCCGGTCCGTACGGCCCGTGAACATAGGCGGCGACGAGGAGACGACCGTGCTGGACCTGGCCCGCAGGGTCCTCGCGCTGACCGGCGCCCGTTCGACCGTGCGGTTCGGCCCCGCCCGCCCGCACGACCCCGCGCGTCGGCGGCCCGTCACCCACTACGTCCGGGAGATCTTCGGCTGGAGTCCCGGAGTCGGCCTCGACGACGGGCTCAAGCGGACCATCGCCCACTTCGCGGAACAGCCCCCGCCGCCCGGCCGGACGGAGCCGCTGCGGTGAAGGCGCTCGTCGTGCGCCCCGACGGCTTCGCGGGCGTGCTGCTGGCCGGGCCCGCCGTGCGCGCCGTGGCCACCCTGGCCTCCCGGGTGACGGTGATGTGCGGCCCCGACGGCGCGCCCGCCGCCCGGCTGCTGCCGCACGTCGACGACGTCCTCGTCTGGGACGCGCCCTGGGAACCGCCCGGGCCCGACGGCGAGGGCCGTCTGCGGCGCCTGCGCGAGGCGGGGTACGACGTGGCGCTCGTCCTCCCGCCGGAGGCGCACGACCCGCTGCCCACGGCACGCCTGCTGCGACGGGCGCGGGTCGCGAGGATCGGCGCGCGGCTCACGGGCGGGCAGCGAGCGGAAGGGGCGGGCGGATCCGGTCACGTCGGCCCCGGCCCGGCGCGCGCCGACGGACAGGCCGGCCCCATCGACGTCGGTCACCGTCTCCCGCCGGACCGGCCGGACGCCGAGGCCGCCCTCGACACGGCGGCGGCCATGGGCTTCGCGCCCCGCCCCGGCGACGACGGACGGCTGCGCGTGGTCCCCGCCCCGGACACCACCGGCCTCACCGGAAACGGCCCGTACGTAGTGGTCCACCCCGGTTCCTCCTGCGACCCGGACCGCTGCCGCGAGACGGTCGCGCTGCTCGCCGACGCCGGACACCGCGTCGTCGTCACCGGCGGTCCCGGGGACCGCGCCACGACCCGGTTCGTCGCCGACGGGACGGCGGTCGACCTCGGCGGCCGTACCGACCCCCGGCGCTTCGCCGGCGTGCTGCGCGCCGCCGACGCCGCCGTCACCGACAGCGCCGGAGCCGCCCTGCTGACGGCGGCCACCGGGACACCGGTCGTCGCGCTCACCGACCGGCCGCTGCCGCCCAAGGCCCCCGGCGTCCGGCTCGACCCCGGCGGCACCACCGCCCGGGACGTGCGGGACGCCGTACGGAACATCCTCGCGCAGGGAGCGTGACGGCCGGCGCCGCCGCTCCGCGAACCACTACCGCGCGCCTCCAGGAGGTGGCCCATGCCCGACCCCCTCGCCGCCCCGAACTCCGCCCGCTCCGCAGGCCGCCCGGCCCGCGTCACGGTCGCCGTGATCACCCGCGACCGCCGGGACGGCCTGCTGCGCACCCTGGACCGGCTCGCCGCGCTGCCCGAACGGCCCCCGGTCGTCATCGTGGACAACGGCTCCACGGACGGGACGGTGACCGCGGCCCGGGCCCACCCGGTGCGGGCGCGCGTGGTCGCCGCCGGGCGCAACACCGGCGCGCTCGGCCGCAACCTCGCCGTCCGGCACGCGGCCACCCCGTACGTGGCCTTCAGCGACGACGACTCCTGGTGGGCGCCGGGCGCGCTGGACCACGCGGCCGACCTCTTCGACGCGCATCCGCGCCTCGGCCTGCTGGCCGCCCGCACCCTGGTCGGGCCCCTCGCCACCGAGGACCCGCTGAACTCCGTGCTGGCGACCTCGCCCCTGCCGCCCGCCGACGACCTCCCGGGCCGCCCGGTCCTCGGCTTCCTCGCCTGCGCGGCCGTCGTCCGGCGGCAGGCCTTCCTCGACGCGGGCGGCTTCCACCGGGTGCTGTTCTTCGGCGGCGAGGAGAGCCTGCTCGCCTACGACCTCGCCGCCCGCGGCTGGGGCGTCGTCCACGTGCCCACGGTCACCGCCGTGCACCACCCCGACCCCGGCGAACGGCCCGGCCGCTCCGCGGTGCAGCGCCGCAACGCCCTGCTCACCGACTGGCTGCGCCGCCCCCCATCGATCGCCCTGCGGCACACCGGCCGCCTCGTCGCCGACGCCGCCCGCGGCGAGGGGGAAGCCCGGCGCGCGCTGGGCGGCACACTCGCCCGCCTCCCCCGGGCCCTCCGGTATCGCAGGCCCCTGCCCGGCCCGGTCGAACAGGCGGCCCGGCTGCTGGACGACAAGGACAGGACATGACGCACGACACCCCCCGGTCCCGGCCGGCGCGCCCCGGCCTCGCCCCGGCCGCCGACGCCCACGGCCCCGATCCCCGGACGACCGTCGTCATCATCACCCGCAACCGCCGCGCCGAACTGCTGCGCACCCTGCGCACCCTGCGGGCCCTCCCGGAGCGGCCCCGGGTGATCGTCACCGACAACGGGTCCGAGGACGGCACCGCGCAGGCCGTCGCCCGGGAGTTCCCGGAGACGACCCTGCTGCGACCCGGACGCAACCTCGGGGCCGTCGGCCGCAACCTCGCCGTACGGCACACACGCACCCCGTACGTCGCCTTCTGCGACGACGACACCTGGTGGGACCCGGGCTGCCTCCGGCACGCGGCGGACCTCCTCGACGCGCACCCGCGGCTCGCCGCCGTCACGGCGCGCATCGTCGTCGAGCCGTCGGGGGAGGAGGACCCGGTCGTCGCCGAACTGCGCGACTCGCCCCTCACCGGCCCCGACTGGCTGCCCGGCCCCGCCCTCGGCTCGTTCCTCGCCGCGGCCACGGTGATGCGCACCGAGGCCTTCCGGTCCGTCGGAGGCTTCCACCCGGGCCTGTGGATCGGCGGTGAGGAGGAACTCCTGGCCACCGACCTGCTGCGCCGCGGGCACTGGCTGAGCTATGTGCCCGAGCTGACCATCCACCACGCCGCCTCACCGGTGCGGGACAGCACCGAGCGGCGTGTGCTGGGCATCCGCAACACCCTCTGGTTCACCTGGCTGCGGCGCCCCTGGCCGTCGGCGCTGCGGCGGACCTGGTACCTGATGCGCACGGTGCCGCGCGACCGGGCGTCCGTGCGGGCCTTCGGGCGGGCGGTCGCCGGGCTGCCCTGGGTGCTCCGACAGCGCGATCCCGTGCCGGCCGACCTGGAGGCCCGGCTGGTGGCGCTGGAGGAGGCGCGGCGGTCTTCTCCGGCGCGGCGGTACGTCGGCTGAACGACGGGAGGGGGCGAGGGCTTCGGCTGAACGCCGCGCACGGCTGCCCGCACGTGAAGGCGGCCGGGCTCCGTGCCCGGCCGCCTTCACGTGCGGTGCGGATCACTTCTCGTTGAAGACGGCCTTGCTCACCTCGGCGGGATTCTCGAACCTCTTCTGCCCGAGGTGCTCGATCCGCTCGGTGACCTCCTTGGGCGCCTTGTTGCTCCGGGCGACCTCCGCGAGCTGATCGCGGTCGGCCGGGTACTCCGCTCCGGACAGGGCTTTCTGCAGGTCAGGGGGGCTGATACCGGCCATGGTTCCTCCATGGTGAAGGATCGGTTTCCTGGGGGGCAGTCCTTCAGGGCACCGGGTGCCCGTCCCGCCCGTCCGGGTAACACGCCCCTGCCGGGCATTGTCCGCCGCCCTTGTGAGCAAGTGCACAAGCTTCTCCAAGTTGCTTGTCCCTGGCGTGACTTGGGGGTTCGCCGCCCTCGGGGGCGAAGGCGCGGGCGACCAGGGTGAAGTCCCGTCTGCCACGATGGGCGCCGCCGTACTCCGGGGTCCGGGTACGGAAGCCTCCACGACCGCCTCTTCGGGCGTCGCGGCAGGCCCGCCGGACCCGGGTGGAGCGACCGCGCAGCGCAGCCGGTCCCTCACAGCTCCCGCGGACGGCCGTCCACCCCGACCGTGTCCCCCGGGACCCCGCTCCATCCGAGTACACCTGTGCCTTCTCTTCCCGCCCCCGCCGTGTCCGCCTCCGCGCCGCGGGCCGCCGACCGGTCGCCCTGGCGGTCCCTGCGCTACCGCAGCATGCGCTGGTGGTCCCTGGCGAACTTCGTCTCGAACGCCGGTACGTGGATGCAGCTCACGGTGCAGAACCTGCTCGTGCTGCAGATCACCGGTTCGGCCGCCGCGACCGGTCTGTCCGTGTCCGTGCAGGCCGCCCCCGCGCTGCTGGTGAGCCTCGTGGGCGGCGCGGCCGTCGACCGCTGGCCCCGCAAGCCGACGGCCCTGGTCAGCCAGGCGCTGCTCGGCCTCGTCGCCCTGGTGACGGCCGCGCTGGTGGCGACAGGCCGGCTCGACCTGACCGTGCTGCTCGTGCTGGCGGCGGTCACCGGCACCATCGCCACCGTCGACGGGCCCGCCTGCGCCCTGCTCGGCAACGACCTGGTCCCCGCCGAGGACGTGCCCTCCGCCATCGGCGTGGGGTCCCTGGTGCACAGCGCCGGCCGGCTCGCGGGCACGGCCTTCGCCGGGGTGGCGGTCGGCTTCCTGGGCACGGCCGCCGCCTATGCCGCCAACGGGCTGTCGTTCCTCTTCGTCGCCTCGGTGGTGCCGTTCCTGCGACCGGCGGCGGGGGCGGTGACGGTGGCGGGGAGCAAGGGCCCGACGAGCGGGCAGAAGGCGAGGACCGGGAAGAGGGTCAGGATCGGGAAGAAGGCGAAGGGCCTTCCGGACACCGTCCCCTTCATCCCCGCGCAGCGCGGCTCCGAGCCGGCCCGCGACAATCTGCAGCGCGGCTCCGAGCCGGCCCGCGAGGACCTGCAGCGCGGCTCCGAGCCGGCCCGTGAGGACCTCACCGTGCGGCAGGGCCTGGTCTTCTTCCTGCGTCGTCCCCGGCTGGTCGCGCTCGCCGGCATCACCGGCGTCAGCGCCGTCTTCGGGCGGAACTACGGGCTCACCCTCGCCGTGCTCGTCACCGGCCCGCTCGCGGGCGGCGCCGGGGAGTTCGGCACGGTGTCCACGGTCCTCGCCGTCGGCGGCATCGTCGGCGCGGTGCTCGGCGCCAGGCTGCGCCGGCCATCGGTGCGGCTGGTGGGCGCCCTCGCCGCCACCGGCGGTCTGCTCCAGGCCGTGGCGGGGCTGTCGCCCTCGCTCGCCGTGCTGCTGGTGCTGGTCCTGCCCATGGCCGTCGTGGAGTCCGTGTCCGACACCGCCGGCACGACCGTGCTGCAGACCGATCCGCCGGCGCAGCTGCGCGGCCGGGTGCTCGGGGTGTGGGGCAGCATCAGCACCGGGTGGGGGCTGGCCGGGCCGCCCGCGCTGGGCCTGCTCATGGAGTGGGCGGGAGCGCGCGGCGCCCTGACCGCCGGCGGCCTGGTCATCGCCGGTTCGATCGCGGCGGGGTACCTGCTGCGGGAGCGCAGGACGCCCGTGCCGGTCACCGTGCGCACCGAGGAGCGCGGCGGAGCGGCGCAGCCCGAGCTCAGCACGGCGGCCTGACGCCTCAGCCGCTCGTGGCCGTCGGTACCGGGTGAGGGCGGGGGTGCGGCTGCGGCTCGGGTCGCGGCAGTGTGCGCACCGCCGTCAGCACCTCGTCGACCGTGATCCTCAGCAGGCGCTCGTCCGGACGCCGGCCGTGCGCGTCGCCGGGGCGCGGCGAGTCGTCGTCGGGGTGCCACAGCACGCGGTGGCGCCCGTCCGGCGGCGGCCCCCACAGCCGGGGCGCGACCGGTCCGAACAGGACCACCGAACAGGTGCCGAGCGCCGTCGCCAGATGGGCCAGCCCGGTGTCGCCGACCACCACGCAACGGGCCCGCGCGACCAGCGCGGCCAGCTCCGCGAACGGCACGTCGCCGCTGCCGCCGAGAACGGCGGACCGGGGCAGGCCCGCCCCCGTGGCGACGGCCTCGGCGAGCGCGGCCTCGCCCGCCCCCGCGGTCACCACCACCTCGTGCCCCTCCCGACACAGCTCCCGCGCCACCGCAGCGAACCGCTCCGCCGGCCAGCAGCGCGCGGGCGCGTCGGCGCCGGGGTGGACGACCACGGCGCCCGGCGCCGGGGAGGGCGCGTCGGGAGCCGGGACGGCCAGGTCCGCCGGGTCGGCCGGGACGCCGTACCAGCGCAGCAGACGGCACCACCGCTCCCGCTCGTGCTCGTCCTCGCGCCATTCGGGGCCAGGGATGCCGGGGGTGTCCGGGTGGGCGAAGGCGTGGAGACGCGCCGGGCGCAGACGGGCCAGCAGGAGGTGACTGGGCGGTCCGTTGCCGTGCAGGTCGACGGCGAGGTCGGGCGGCGGGCCGTCCCACGGCAGGTCGTCGGGGACGGACCGGCCGGGGGCGTGCGTGGGCAGCAGCCGGTCCACCAGGCCGGTGGCGGCCACCGCGCCGGCCAGCCGCTCGGGCGCGGCGAGCACCAGTTCGTGGTCCGGCAGCCGCCGGCGCAGCGCCCGCAGCGCGGGCACCGCGGTCAGCAGGTCCCCGAGCCCGAGCGCCCGCAGCACCAGCGCCCGCGGCCGTACGCCGGTCACGACGGCCCCGGCCGCACGGCCGCCTCCGCCGCCCGGCGGGCCAGCAACGTGGTGGAACGCCCGTCCAGGTAGGGCAGGACGACCGCCTGCCCGCCCCAGGCGCGCAGCACCCGAGCCTCGGGCAGCTCCTGCACCGAGTAGTCGCCGCCCTTCACCCACACGTCGGGCCGCAGCCGGCCGAGCAGTTCCTCGGGCGTGTCCTCGTCGAACACGGCGACCGCGTCGACGCTGCCCAGCGCCTCCAGCACCCGCACCCGGTCCGCCACATGGTTCAGCGGGCGCCCAGGGCCCTTCAACCGGGCCACGGAGGCGTCGGAGTTGAGACAGACGATGAGGCAGTCGCCGACGCCCCGGGCGCTCTCCAGCAGACCCACGTGCCCGGCGTGCAGCAGGTCGAAGCAGCCGCCGGTCGCCACCACCGTGCCGCCCCGGGAGCGGACCTGTTCGGCGAGGGCGAAGGCGTCCCGGACCGGCGTCTCGGCAGTGGCCGGGGCGGTCGCGGTTCGCCACAGCGCCGGATTTCCGGCGCCGCCCTCCGACACGAACGCGGCGGCCTCGGCGACGCCCCGCTGCACGGCCTCCTCCGGCAGCGCGCCGTCGGCCAGGGCCGTCGCGGTCGCGGCGGCGAAGCAGTCGCCCGCGCCGCACGGATCGCCGACGGCCCGGAAGGGCGGCGGGATGAGCATCGGCGTTCCGGCCCCGGGACGGGCCAGCAGCACCCCGCGCTCCCCGAGCGTCACCGCCACGCCCGCCGCCTGCCAGCGCTCGGCCAACTCGGTCCCGCGCTCGGCGTGCGCGCGCAGCGAGTCGCCCTCACCGGGGCACAGCCCGCGCGCCTCCGACGCGTTCGGCGTCACCAGCCGGGCGCCCCGAACCGGCGTGTCCCCCTTCGGATGGGGGTCCCACACCAGGGGTGTGCGCGGAGTGACGGCGGCCAGATGCTCACGCACGGCGCTCACCGTGTGCCGCCCGTAGTCCGCGACCAGCACCGCATGGGCCTGCCGCAGCGCCTCGCGCACCGCGTCGTCGGGCTCGCCGGGCGTGCCGCCGCCCCGGTCTATCCGCACCAGGGGACGGCCACTGGCCATCACCCGGGTCTTGACCGGCAGACTGCCCGTCAGCGGGATCTCCACCAGCCGGACCCGGCCGCGCAGCTCCCGGCGCACCGCCTCGCTGGCGGCGTCGTCGCCGAGCGCGGTCACCAGGGTCACCTCACGGCCGCCACGGGCAGCCAGCGCCGCCGCGAGGCCCGCCCCGCCCGGGTGCCGCCGGTCGCGCGTCACATCGACGACCGGCGCGGGGGCGTCCGGCGCCAGCCGGGAGGCGACGCCCTCGATGTCCTCGTCGAGCAGCACGTCCCCGACCACGACGAGCGGTCGCGGGCCCCTCACGACGCCTCCCGGCGGGCGGCGACCGGCCGGGCCGCGAGGGCGCCCGCCGCGGAACCGCCGCGCGGGGCGACGGCCGCGTCGAAGGCCTCGCAGAGCAGATGCACGGCGACCAGATGGGCCTCCTGCACGGTGGCCGTGGTGTCGCCGACGATGCTCAGCGTCTCGTCCGCCGCCTCGGCCAGGGGGTTGGGGCCGGGCCCGGTCATCGCCCACACGCGCAGACCGGCCGACCGGCCGGCCACGGCCGCGCTGATCAGGTTGGCGCTGCGGCCGGACGTGGACAGCAGCACCAGGACGTCGCCGGGCCGGCCATGGGCGGCCACCTGGCGGGCGTACACCTGGTCGAATCCGTAGTCGTTGCCGAGGGCGGTCAGACTGGAGGTTTCCGCGTGCAGGGAGATCGCCGAGTACGCCGGGCGCTCCTTGCGATAGCGGCCCACCAGCTCGGCGGTCAGATGCTGGGCCTGGGCGGCGCTGCCGCCGTTGCCGGCCGCGAGCAGCCGGCCGCCGGCGGGCAGGACGGCGGCGAGCCGCCCGCCCCAGTCGGCGATGCGGGCCAGGCCGCCGTCCCGGCGCAGCCGGAGGAGCGCCTGCTCCAGCGACCGGCAGTGCAGTTGCGCGGCTTCGAGGGCGGGGACCGCCGGGGAAGGTGAGGATTCGGTCATGCTGGTCGGGCGTGCCGCGTCGCTCGGGACGGCGGCCGGGCCCACACCTCCTTCGGACGTCGGTGCTCCGGGGGTCGTCGGAACGCTTGTCGGGGGTCGGGGCCGGGGCCGTGGCCCGGTGGGTGGAGGGATCAGTCGTCAGGGGGGTCGGGAATGGGACCGGGTGGCTTTCGGGAGCGGACGGGGCGGCCGAAGGGGTGCCCGCGCGGCTCGGGGCCGGCGTCACACCACCTCCGTCACGGCCGACCGGGCGTCCAGGACGGCGCAGTACACGGCCTCCGTCTCGGCCGCGACGCGCCCCCAGCCGTACCTGCGCAGCACCCGTCGCCGCCCGGCCGCGCCGCACGCCTCCCGTGCCTCGGGGCGCGAGAGGAGATCGGCGACCGCGCGGGCGAGGGACTGCGGGTCGCGGGGCGGGACCAGGCGGCCGGTCGCCGGGTCCGCGACGGTGTCGAGGTGGCCGCCGACCGCGCTCGCGACGACCGGCCTGCCGCAGGCCATCGCCTCCAGCGGCACGATGCCGAACGGCTCGTAGTCCGCCGGGCACAGCACCACGTCCGAGCCCCGCAGCAGCGCGGGAACCTGTCGGCTGGACACCCCGCCGGTGAAGTGGACCCGGTCGGCGACGCCGATCCGCCGCGCGATGCCGCGCAGTCGGCGCACTTCCGGATCGTCGCCCAGCCGACCCCGTGGCGGGCCGCCCACCACGAGGAGTTCGGTGTCGGGCAGCAGGGCCAGCGCGGCGACGGAGACCGCCGTCCCCTTGCGCGGGACCAGCCGGCCCAGCTGGATCAGCCGGTGGCGCTGCGTGCGGTGCCGGGCGGCCGGACCGCGCGGGGTGAACAACTCGGTGTCGACCCCGCACGGCACGATCGCGACCTTGTCCTCCGGGATGCCCATCCGGCCCAGCTCGGCCACCTCGTCGCGGCAGGTGGCGACGACCCGGTCGCAGTCCAGGCCCACCTCGGTCTCGTGCGCGATCCGCTGCGGGGGACTGGTGTCCGCGAGCTGCTGGTGGCGCCGCTTGACGGTGCCGAGCGCGTGATAGGTGTGCAGCAGGGGCAGGCCCAGCGGGCGCGCGGCCCACAGCGAGGCCAGTCCCGACATCCAGAAGTGCGAGTGCACCACGTCGGGCGGACGGGCCCGCCACACCCGGGTCAGGTGACGGGCGAAGTCCTCCATGTACGGCAGGAGTTCGTCCTTGGGTATCGGCTCTGCCGGCCCCGCCTGCACATGGTGCACCTCGACGCCCTCGCGCAGCCGGACCCGCTCGGGCAGGTCCGGGTCGTCGCGGCGGGTGTGCACCGTCACCCGGTGGCCGCGGTCGGCGAGGGCGCCCGCGAGCGCGGCGACGTGGACGTTCTGCCCGCCCGCGTCCACGCCGCCGAGCGCGGCGAGTGGACTCGCGTGCTCGGAGACGAGCGCGATGGACAGGGAACCCGGTCCATCGCCGTCGAGGGTGTGCAGCAGGGAACCGACAGATGAGGTCATGAGCACGCCTCCGTCATCACACGCTCCCAGTCGTTCAGGAAGCGCTTGAGCCCGTACCGTCCGAGCGCGGCCTGGCGCGCCCGCTCGCCGTCCTCGGCCGCGGCCTCCGGCTCGTTGAGGTAGTGCCGGGCGGCGCGGGCGAGGACTTCGGGGCGGGTGGACAGGACGCCCGCGCCGGGCGGCACCGCCTCGACCGCCTCCGTGGCGGCCAGCACCACCACCGGCATGCCCAGGTGCATGGCCTCCAGCAGCGAGAGGCCGAGGGAGGTCCAGCGCACCGGGTGCAGATAGAACCGGCGTTCGGCCATGGCCGCGTGCAGCTCGCTCTGCGGGAGGTCGGCGCTGCGGCAGCGCTCCTCGGGCAGGCCGAGATGCTCCGCCAGGCCCTCGGTGCGCATGCCGAAGACGTCCAGCGGCGCCGCCTCGGCGAGCGCGGGCAGCAGATCGGTGCCGGTGTGACGGCCGCGCCGAACCGGTTCGTTGACGACGACGGCCGCGCGGGCCAGCCGCCCCGTGTACTGGTGGCCGGGGTCGACGATGCCGTGCTCGATCACCTCGGTGCGGGTGGTGCCGCAGTCCCAGAACAGACGGTTGAAGTGCGTGACGTGAACCAGCGTCAGATCGTCGCGGTCGGCGAAGGGATGCCGCGTCGCGGGCACGTCGCCGTCCGGCGCGTTGTGCTCCAGATATACGGCGGGCACGTCGCGTCCGGGCCGGCGGCCCCCCAGCCAGCGCTCGGCCAGCTCCAGTTCGTGCGGACGCTGGAGGACGACGAGGTCGACGTCGGTGTCCGGCAGATCCTCGGGCGTCGCCTCCCGCACCGAGGCAGGCCAGGAGAACGTCACGGCCCGGCCGAGTCCGTCGGCGTCGCGGGCGGGGGTGACCGGAACGAGGTAGGTGTGCGGGCCCTGCACGAAAGCGGTGGTCCAGGAGCCGTGCACATGCCACAGCAGAATGTTCATCGGGTCGCTCCTCGCTCCGTGCCGTCGTGTTCGCTGTCCCGGCCCGAGTGCTTCGACTTCCTCGAGTGATGGAAGTTATTCGTCACCAATGGGTGATTTTGTGATCTTTTCTCCCAAAGCGTCGCCACCGCGGCGAGCACTTCCGCGTCGGCGACCCCGTCGAGACAGGGATGTCCGGGCACCGGGCAGCGACGGGCCCTGCTGCCGGCGCACACCGCGTCCTGGTCCCCGAGCAGCACATGCGGCACGCCGTACGGCCGCCACCGCTCGGCCGGCACCACCGGGGCGAACAGCGACACCACCGGCGTCCCCACCGCGGCGGCCAGATGCGCCGGACCGGTGTTGCCGGACACCGCCACCCGCGCCCCGGCGAGGACGCCCGCCAACTGCCGCAGATCCGTGAGGCCGCCGAGGTCCAGGGCGTGGGCGCCCGCGACGCGCGCGGTCAGCTCCCGCTCCCCGGGCCCGCCGGTGACGACGACCCGGTATCCCGCGGCGGACAGCGCCGCCCCGGCCCGTGCCGCCCGCTCGGCGCTCCAGGCCCGAGCGGGCACCGCCGCCCCGGGATGCAGCACCACATACGGTTCGGATCCCGTGAGGTGGGTGGTGTCCGGGGGCGGCGTCACGCGCAGCGCCCCGTCGTCGCCCGGCGGCAAGGCGAAACCGGCGTCCCGCGCCAGGTCCAGGGCCGCCTCCGCCTCGTGCCGGTGCGGCTGCCGGTGGTGCCGCAGGTCGAGCAGCGCGCCCGGGTAGTCCTCGCTGTCGGCCGCCGTCCAGCCGACCTCCGCCAGCTTCAGCAGCAGGGCCGTCGGCAAAGGGCTCTGGTGGTACGACACCAGGATCAGGGCGCGGTCGAAGCGCCGGGCGGCCAGGGTCTGGAGCAGCTCCCGGGTGTCCGCGCGGGACACCGGCGCCGGTTCCAGGCCCACCCAGGGGGCGTCGTGCACCAGCACCTCGTCCACGCCCGGCAGCAACTGCCCGGCGCGTGCGCCCTGTGGTCCGCAGAGCAGCGCGGTGTACGACGAACCCGCTGCCACGGCCCGTACGGCGGGGCCGGCGAGCAGCACGTCGCCCGCGCTGTCGAGACGGACGACCAGGGAACGGGGGAGCGTGGAGGAGGGGACCGTCATGACACCTCCGGGGTCCGGAGGACGGCGTCGGCGGGGACGCTGACGCCATCGGCGAGGGCGCCGCTCGCGCGGGCCGTGTCCGCGCGGACTTCGTCCGCCGGGGTCAAGAGGTCCGGGGCGGAGAGGTCCGGGGCGAGGGGGTGCGCGGCGGGGTCTGCGGCATTTCCGGTAGCCAGGGCGAGCCGCACCGCCGTCAGCAGGTCCGGCGCGGTGCACGCGGCGGCTGCCGTCTCCTCGGGGCGGGTCGTCGGCGTCGGCACCAGGACCCCGCGCGCACCGGCGGCCTCCGCGGCGCCCATGTCCGCACCGATGTCGCCGATGACGACCGTCCGTTCCACCGGCGCCCCGAGCCGTGCGCAGGCCGCCAGCACCAGACCCGGCGCGGGTTTGCGGCAGCCGCAGCCCTCGTCCGGACCGTGCGGGCACACCGCCCACACCTCGAACGGGCCCAGCACCTCCTCCACCCGCCGCTGCACCGCCTCCACCTGACGCCGCGTCAGCAGCCCGCGGGCCACGCCGGACTGATTGCTCACCACCCCGACGGGGACACCCCGCGCCCGGACCTCGTCGACGGCCGCGCGCGCCGTCGGCATCGGCTCGACCCGCGCGGGATCGCCGTTGTAGGGCACGTCGGCCACGAGGGTGCCGTCGCGGTCGAACAGGACCGCCGCCGGAAGCCGCCCGCCGACACCGTGGGGGCGGGAGGCGGCGGCGGGCGGCCCGGCGTAGAGCCAGGGCCCGGTCGTGGCGGTCGGGCGACGGGGCGTCATGAGCGCACCCGCTCCCGGTCCTCGTCCGGCCGCAGCGGCACGAGCGGCGGCTCGTCCGGGCCGTGCGCGGTGACCGGCGGGGTGCCGTGATGGACCACCTGCCCGCGCAGCCAGTGCCAGACGGCGACGGGTGGGATGGCCACGCTGGTCAACGCCATGGTGGCGACCTCGTCACGGGTGCGCGGCCCCGGGACGATCCGGGCCAGCGCGAACTCGGCCGTCCCCGCCAGCCACACCGCGGCGCAGACCGAGGCCGCCCGCGGCCGGCGCAGGGCTGCACAGGCCAGCGATGCCGCCGCCGCCCCGGTCACCGCGAGGTGGCGGGGCAGCCGCCCGCGTGGCGCGCCCGCCCGCCGCCACCACGTCGGGCCGTGCAGCCGGGTCATCAGCACGTCGTCGGCGTTGCCCGCCTGGGCGCGCACGGAGACCCACCGGTCGGCCGGACGCACCGGATGGGTCGTGCAGCGTTCCCCGGGGGCGATCTCCCATCCGGCGGCGAGCACCCGCAGCGCCAGATCCGCGTCCTCCCGGAACGCCCGGCGGAAGCGTTCGTCGAAACCGCCGACCGCCTCCAGCGCCGCCCGCCGGTACGCCATGTCCGCGGTGATCCAGCGTGCGGTGGCGAGCCCCGCGGTGTTGCGCTCCCAGTCGGTGGGCCGCCGGTCCGGCGGCAGTGGGACGTCGATCCGCGCGGTGACCGCGCCCGTGCGGGGGTTCGCTGCGGCCAGGTCGAGGGTCAGATCCTCGCCCCAGGACGGACCGGGCACGACGTCGTCGTCGAGGAACACGATCCAGGGCGCCCGCCCGGCCGCCCGCCAGCCGATGTTGCGCGCTGCGGCGGGTCCGCGGGCGCCACCCCGCACGACGGTGGTGAGGGACCGCAGGGACTCGGGCACGTCCAAGGGCGCCTGCGATGCCTCGGGGCGGTCGTCGACGAGGACGATCCGGTCGGGCCGGGGACCGCCCGCCCGGCCGAGCGCACGCAGGCACACGGTCAGGCTGGGGCGGCCCAGCGTCGGGATCACCACCGCGTAGTCGGCCGTGCCCGGCGCCGTTCGCTCCGTCATCAGGCCCTCCCGTCGTCGGCCGTGCGGAAGAGGTCGCCGCGCCGGATCGCGTAGGGACCGATCGCCAGCAGGTCCACCGGGGAGGAGCCGAAGCACTCGAGCGCGTCGCGCGGATCGTCCACCATGGGCCGGCCCGCCGTGTTCAGGCTGGTGTTGACCACCACCGGCAGCCCCGTGCGCCGCTCGAACGCGCTCAGCATGCGCGCCACCAGCGGCTCCCGTTCCGGATCCACGGTCTGGATCCGGGCGGTGCCGTCGACGTGCACGACCGCCGGGATGCGCTCCCGCCACTCGGCGGCCACATCGTGCACGAACAGCATGTACGGGCTGGGCAGCGGCCCGTCGAAGATCTCGCCCGCCCGGTCGGCCAGCACCATCGGCGCCACCGGCCGGAACTGCTCCCGCCCCTTGACGTCGTTGAGGCGTTCCAGATTGCCCGCGTGACCCGGATGGGCCAGCAGCGAGCGATGGCCGAGCGCCCGGGGTCCGTACTCCGAACGCCCCTGGAACCACGCCACGATCGCGTTGTCCGCCAGCGCCTCCGCCACCGTCTCGGCGATGTCCGCGGGCCGCTCGAACGGCACGGCGGCCGTCTTCAGCCACGCCCCCAGCTCGGCGTCGGACCAGTCCCGCCCGAGGTCGGCGCCCGGCATCGGCTCCGGCGCCTCCCCCCTCTCCGCGGTCAGCAGGAGCGCCCCGCCCAGCGCGGTGCCGGCGTCACCGGCCGCCGGCTGCACCCACACCCGGGAGAAGGGGCCCTCCCGTGCGATACGGGAGTTGGCGACGCAGTTCAGCGCGACTCCGCCGGCCAGCGTGAGCACGCTGTGGCGGGTCCGCCCGTGCAGCCAGCGCACCAGGTCGAGCAGCGTCTCCTCCAGCACGGCCTGCGCGCTCGCGGCCACGTCCGCGTGCTCCTGCGTCCACGGCTCCTCGGCGCCGCGCGGCGGGCACAGCTCGTGCCAGGGCACCCCGGTGGCGCGGAACCCGCCGTCCCCGGTCGGATGCACATACCGGCGCAGCTCCGCAAGCATCCGCGGGGTGCCGTGCGAGGCGAGCGCCATCACCTTGAACTCGTCGGACGAACGCAGAAATCCCAGATGCTCGGTGAGTTCCTCGTAGACCAGGCCCAGGGAGTGCGGCAGCTCCTGGGCGTGCAGCGCCTCCAGCCGGTCGCCGACGCGGCGGGCCGCCAGGTGGGAGGCCCGTTCCCCGCGCCCGTCCAGGACCAGGACGGAGGAGTCGCCGGCGTCGGGAGCGGCGAACGCGCTGGACGCGGCGTGCGCCATGTGGTGCGGCACGAAGCGCACCTTCGCGGCGTCCAGGCCGGGCAGCGCGGTCGCGAGGAAGTTCGGCGCCTCCCGGGCGTACGTCTGCCGCAGATGGTCCCAGGGGTCGTCCAGTCCCATGGCGTCGGCCGACCGGGCGAGACCGGGGTCGTAGGAGTAGGCGACGGCGTCGAGGTCCTGCGGGCGCAGGCCGGCCCGCCGCAGGCACCATGCGGCCGCCTTCTCCGGCAGTTCCCAGGCGGAGAACGGCACCGGCCGCTTGCCGTGCTTGCGGCGGGAGAACCGCTCCTCCTCGGCGGCCGCGACGGTTCGGCCGTCGATCACCAGGGCGGCGGCGGGGTCGTGGAAGAGGGCGTTGATTCCGAGGATGCGCATGGGGTTCCCAGGTCTCTCGCGTCGTGGTGAGCCGGGCGTGTGCCGGTGGTGGGCGGGGCCGGCTCAGTGGTCGTCTGCGGCCGGTGCGAGGTCCGCGGCACGCGGTTCGCACTCCGCGGTCGCCCGGAACCAGTCGATCGTGCGTCGCAGTCCGTCCTCCGCGCGCACGCGGGGTTCCCAGCCGAGCTTGTCGCGGGCCAGCGTGATGTCCGGGCAGCGGACCGCCGGGTCGTCGGTCGGCCGTTCGATGAACCGGATCTCCGAGGCGGACCCGGTCAGCTCGATCACCAGGCGGGCCAGGTCGAGCATGGTGATCTCGGTGGGGTTCCCGATGTTCACGGGTCCGCGCATGCCGTGCGCCGCCGCCGCGAGGATGCCGCGGACGGTGTCGTCGACATAGCACAGCGACCGGGTCTGGCGGCCGTCCCCCGTGACCGTGAGGGGCTCGCCGCTCAGCGCCTGGCGGACGAAGGTCGGCACGGCACGGCCGTCGTGGCCGCGCATCCGGGGGCCGTAGGTGTTGAACAGCCGCACGATGCAGGCGTCCGTGCCCTCCGCCTCGGCGTGCGCCGTGGTCAGGGCCTCGCCGAACCGCTTGGCCTCGTCGTACACGCTGCGCGGACCGACCGGGTTCACATGCCCCCAGTACCGCTCGTCCTGCGGGTGCTGCTGCGGATCTCCGTACACCTCGGACGTCGACGCCAGCACGAACCGCGCCCCCGACCGGTGCGCCAGCTCCAGCGCGTTGCGGGTGCCGGCGCTGCCGGTCTCCATGGTGTGCAGCGGCAGCCGCAGATAGTCCGCCGGCGAGGCCGGGGAGGCGAAGTGCAGAACAAGGTCGGGCGGCCGCTCCACCGGGAGCCGCTCGGAGACGTCGGCGTGCACGAGCATGAACCCGGGGCGGTCCAGCAGCGGCGAGACGTTCTCCGGGCGGCCGGTGCTGAAGTCGTCCACACAGGTGACCGCGGTGCCCGCGTCCAGCAGGGCCGCGCACAGGTGCGAACCCACGAAGCCGGCGCCGCCGGTGACGACGGCGTGCTCCCAGTCGCGTGAAGAAGTACTGGTCATTCAGGTCTCCTCTGCACGGGCGAGTACCCCTGCCAGCCTCCGCCGCCGAAACGGCCGCGGCTCGGTGGTGTACTGCATCGGAGTGATCCACGGAGCGTGACCGCGGGGGGAACGGGGGCCGGACCGCCCGATCCGTGGGCCCGGGACGCCGGTTTTCCTACCGGCCCCAGCCTGATCCCGGCGGTCCGCCCCGGCGGTCCCCGCCTGCCGTCGTGACCGCCGGGGCGTGGAGACGCACTGCGATGGTGCGCGTCCGAGACCCGTGGAACCATGGGCGTACCCGTCGTCCGCCGGGCCGGTCCCGGCCGGGCGGGACAACCTGGCCGCGACCCGGCACCGGCCCTCTTCCCGCCCGAAAAACCACGTCGGGTGTTTCCCCCGAGTCGCGGAGGCAACCCGTGCCCGAACGCGCGGCGGCGGCCCACCGGGCTCAGGCCCGTCGCCCCGCCCGTGCGCCCCGGACGAACACCCTGCTCAGCGCCACGGAACAGGAGTTCCGGATGACCATGACCACACAGCTTCCGCCGTCCGAACGTCTGGCCCCGCGCATCGGCCTCCTCGGCTCCTACGGCGGCTACAACCTCGGCGACGAGGCGATCCTGACCTGCGTCCTGAGCTGTCTGCGCACCCACCGCCCGCAGGCCCGGCTCGTCGTCTTCAGCCGCAACGCCGAACACACCCGCGCCCACCACCCGTCCGCCGACGAGGTCGTCGACTGGGAGGGCGTCCCGCAGAAGCAGATCCTCGACGTCCTGTCGGGCCTCGACCTGCTGGTCCTCGGCGGCGGCGGCATCCTCTACGACGGCGAGGCGCGCCGCTACCTGCGGCTCGTCGCAGCCGCCCAGGCCCACGGCGTGCGCACCTTCGCCTACGCGGTCGGAGCCGGTCCGCTGCGCGAGGCGGAGGACCGCGAGGCCGTGCGCACCGTGCTGACGGCCATGGACGAGGTCGTCGTCCGCGACGAGGAGTCCCGGCTGGTGCTCGAGGAGGCCGGACTCGAACGCGATCTGGTCGTCACCGCGGATCCGGCGCTGCTGCTGCCGCCGGAACCCTTCACCGAGCAGATGATGCGACAGGAAGGCATTCCCGAGCACAACCGGTTGGTGGGAATGTCGGTCCGCGAGCCGGGCCGGGCCGCGGAGAAGCTCGACGAGAGCGACTACCACGCCCTGCTGGCCGATGTCGCGGACTTCCTGGTGCGCCGTTTGGACGCCCATGTGGTCTTCGTGCCCATGGAACGCCAGGACGTCCACCACGCCCACGGTGTGCTCTCCCGGATGACCGCTCCCGACCGGGGGCGGATCCTGCACAGCGTCTACAGCCCGGGGCAGGTCCTCGGCTTCATGAGCCATCTGGACCTCGTCGTCGGCATGCGCCTGCACTTCGTGATCTTCGCCGCTCTCTCCGGCCTGCCCGTGCTGCCCCTGCCCTACTCGGGCAAGGTCTTCGACTTCGCCCGCCGGATGGGAGCGCCCGCGCTCGTCGGCGTGGCCCGCGAACAGGCCGGGCTGCTGCTGGCCGAGGTGGACCGGCTCTGGGACGAGTTCCCTCAGCGCCGCCCCGACCTCGAGGAACGCATCGCGAGGCTGCGAGCCCTGTCCGAGGAGACCTGCGTGCGCTGCCAGGCGGTGCTCGACACGCTGGACGAGGCCGTCGGCGCCCCCGAGGCGGAGCAGCCCGGGCTGCATCTGCTCAGGCCGGGTACCGGAACCGCGAACTGACCGCCCCCGGACGCGGAACTCCCGGCGGCCCCGCCCGCCGACGCCGGGCGGGCCGCAGCCGGACCCATCAGCCGACGGGAAGAAGCGATGCCGATCCTGGAACGACCGCAACAACCCCGGACGATCACCCTGCCCCCGCGCGACGCCCAGTACGGGGGCCGTACGCAGGTCCTGGTCGTCGGCGGCGGCCCGGCCGGCACCGCCGCGGCCTACGCGGCGGCCGATGCCGGCGCCGACGTGGTGCTGGTGGAGCGGTACGGCTTCCTCGGCGGCAATGCCACGGTCGCCCTCGTCATGCCGTTGATGTCCTTCCACAACGAGCGCAAACAGGCCGTGTTCACCGAACCCGGCCAACAGGGGGACCGGCTGCTGCCGACCGACCACGGCGAGGGCGAGGCGGTCGTCGCCGGCTTCCTGTGGCGGCTGCTGGACCGGCTGAACGAGCGCGGCGGCTGCATCCCGCCCTCGCTCGGCACCGGCTACACCGTGCCCTTCGACCCGGAGATCTTCAAACTCGTCCTCCTGGACCTGCTGGACGAGGTGGGCGTGCGGATGCTGTTCCACTCCTTCGCCTCCGCAGCGCTTCCCCTGGACGACGGCTGGCGGGTGGTGTTCGAGACCAAGTCCGGTCCGGTGGCGATCGACGCCGACGTCGTGGTCGACGGGACCGGTGACGGCGACGTCGCCGCGGCCTGCGGAGCCGCCTGTGAGGTCGGCCGGCCCCAGGACGGGCTGGTGCAGCCGATGACGCTGATGTTCCGCATGGTCGACTTCATGCGGCCGAAGTTCTCCGCGTACGTGCACGACCACCCCGACCAGTGGCGCGGCGTGCACGGCCTGTGGGACCTCGTGGAAGAGGCCACCAAGGCGGGTGAACTCACCCTGCCCCGCGAGGACATGCTGTTCTTCGGCACTCCGCACGCCGGCGAGGTGAGCGTCAACAGCACCCGGGTCACCGGTGCCCTGGGCATCGACGTGTGGGATCTCAGCCGCGCGGAGTACACCGCCCGCCGCCAACTGGAACAGATCGAGCGCTTCCTGCGCCTGCACGTACCCGGCTTCGAGGAGTCCTACCTGGTGCAGAGCGGCACCCAGATCGGGGTGCGCGAGACGCGCCGCATCCTCGGCGACTACCACCTCACCGGGCACGACGTCATGGAGGCCCGGTCCTTCCCCGACGTCGTCGCGCACGGCGCGTACCCCGTCGACATCCACAATCCGAAGGGCTCCGGCACCATCCTCATGCGCGTCCCGCCGGGACGTTTCTACGACATCCCCCTGCGCTGTCTGCTGCCGCGCGACACCGACCGTCTGCTCGTCGCGGGCCGTTGCATCTCGGGCTCCCATGTGGCCCATTCCTCCTATCGGGTCATGCCCATCGCCATGGCGACCGGTCAGGCGGCGGGCGTCTGTGCAGCGCTGGCGACCCAGCAGGGCCGGGCACCGCGCGAGGTGCCCCACGCACTCGTCCAGCGCGAACTCCTGCGCCAGGGAGCCCGCCTGCGCCTGGAGGCGGGCGCCACCGCGCCATAGAGCGTTCGGGTGCCGCCTGTGCGGCCGTTTCGCGTGTCGTTCCGCGCGTCGCGCCCTTGTCACCTGCCGCCTGCCGCCTGCCGCCTGCCGCCTGCCGCCTGCCGCCGCCGGGCGCTGTGCTGAATCGGTGGGTGGTGGTTGTCGCGTTGCGGGCGGACTCGTTGTGGGCAACGCGTTCCCCGGTCCACCGTCCCTCGGTCGTGACGCCTTGCCATGCGTCCGGGGCGACGACGCCGACGGCCCCCGGGCCCTGTCGCCGGGAGGACCCGGAGTGGCCGGCTGCGCCCCAGGCGGCCCCGCGTACCGGTGACCGGTCGGGCGGCTCAGAAGGAGTCGACGAGCCGCAGGTAGCGCCGCCAGTCCCAGTGCGGCCCGGGATCGGTGTGGTCCGTGCCCGGTATCTCGTAGTGCCCGATGATGTGCGCGCGGTCCTTCGGGATGCCGTGCCGCGTGCAGATAGCCGCGGTCAGCCGCGCCGACCGCTCGTAGAGCACGTCGGTGAAGTGACCGGGCCGGTCCACCCAGCCCTCGTGCTCGATGCCGATGCTGCGGACGTTGCGGTCCCAGTTCCCCGCGTGCCAGGCGATGTCGGACTCGCGGACGCACTGCGCCACATGACCGTCGGCCGATCGCACCAGGTAGTGGGAGGACACCGCCTTCTTCGGATTGTGGAAGACGGCCAGCGCGTTGGCGTACGAGGTCTGGGTGACATGGACGACCACGAGGTCGATCGGGCGGACGACGGAGCTGTCCGCCACCGTGTAGTTGGCGCTGTTCGCAGGTTGCCACTGGGCGGACGGGTGGTCGGGGGCCGGCGTGCGTGCGTCCGCCGTCGGCCTCGGCAGCAGCGCGTAGGGCACTGCGGCGAGCGCGACTCCCCGCAGAATCCGGCGGCGCCCGGGGAGCGCCACGGCCCGTCCCGCCTGCCGCTGCATCTGCAGCGGTGCGGGAATCGTCGTTCCGCTGCGCGTCTCCTTCGGCATGAGCCGTCCCCCGTTCGACAGTGATTTCCCTGGGACGTGAGCCTGGGGCGTCACGTGTGAAATCACGGTACGGGGCTCGCCGACCGGGCCGAGAGGCGTGGTGGACAGCCATCCGGTTGTGGAAAACTCGCTCCCCCACACGAGTGGGGACTACTTCACACGGCGGGCCGGTCCCGTCCCGCCACCCCCGCCGGATCGTCGAGCACCGCCCGCACCACCGAGTGCGCGGCCCCGAGCAGCGGCCCCTCGGGGCCCAGCCCGGACACGGTCACGGGGCAGGCCGGACCCGCGCTCCGCCGGGCCAGCTCGGTCCGCAGCGACGGCAGCAGCCAGGGCGCCAGCCCGGAAAGCGCGCCGCCCAGCACCACGCTCTCTGGGTCCAGCAGATTGACCGCGCCGGTCAGCGCGATGCCGAGCGCCTCGCCCGCCACGCGCAGGGCCCGTCGTACCTCCTCGTCGCCATCGGTGGCGCGGCCTGCCAGCAAGCCGACCCGGTCCTCGCCGGGTTCCAGACCGGCCGCCCGCAGCACCGCCTCCTCACCCGCGTACTGCTCCAGGCACCCGCGCCCGCCGCAGCCGCACTCCGGACCGTCCGGCCGGACCGGGACATGGCCCAGCTCGCCCGCGAAACCGCGGGTTCCGCGCAGCAGTCGCCCGTCCACGACGACACCCGCACCGATACCGATCTCCGCCGACACGTGCAGGAAGTCCCGCGGCGTGCCTTCACCGAGCCACAGTTCGGCAAGGGCGCCGAAGTTGGCCTCGTTGTCCACGGTGGGCGGCAGCTCCGGGGGCAGCAGGGCGCCGAGGTCCGTGTCGTGCCAGTCGAGGTTCGGGGCGCGGACGACGGTGCGGGCGTCGCCGGCCACCAGACCGGGCACGGCCACGGCGAGACCCGCGGGCCACAGCCCTTCGCGCTCCGCCTCGGCGACGACCTGGCGGATCAGCGCGGTGAGGTCGCCGACGACCGGCTCGGGGGCACGACCGCGGTTGGTGCCGGGCCGTACCACTCGCACCCGTACCTGTCCGCGCAGGTCGACCGCGCACGCCGCCAGGTGGTCGACGCCGATCTCCGCGCCGATCCCCGCAGGGCCGCTGCCGCTGACGGCGAGGGCCGATCCGGGACGGCCCCGGCCGACGCGGCCGGGCCGCTCGGGGCCCAGTTCCTCGATCAGGCCGGCCCGGATCAGCTCGTCGACCAGGGTCGAGACCGCGGCACGGGTCAGACCTATGCGCGAGGCGACCGCGGCCCGCGACAACGGACCCTCGGCGCTGACCGTGTGCATCACCCGGGCCAGGTTGCGGCGGCGCATGCCCTGCTGGGTGTCCGGCAGGGCACGCCCCGGGCCGGCCGGGTGGTCCTTGTGCAGCGGTGCGGTCATGCCCCCCGTCCTCAGTGGCTCTCCGTCCCGCGCTCCAGCAGCAGCGGGGCCGCGTCGGAGAGTACCCCGGAGATCCTCGCCAGCGTCTCGTCGTCCCGCTCCACGGCCTCCAGCACCGGTCCCCGGGCGGTGTCCCAGCGCCGGGCGACCGCCGCCGGGTCCTCACCGGTGAGCAGCCCGGCCGCCTGCGCCGCCGCGCCGAGGGCGACCAGTTCCTTGGCCTCGGGCACCTGCACGGGCCGTCCGGAGAGCCGTCGTACCGTCTGCTGCCAGGCCGTGCCCCGGGCGCCGCCGCCGATCAGCAGCAGCGGCGTCGAGCGGTCCGCGTCCTCGTCGAGGACCAGGTCCAGCGCGCCCAGCAGCGAGTGGACGGCGCCGTCGTAGGCGGCCTGCAGAAGCTGACCGGGCGTGGTGTCGTGGCGCAGGCCGTGCAGCAGTCCCGAGGCGTTGGGCAGGGCGGGGGTTCGCTCGCCGTCCAGGTACGGCAGCAGGGTGACGCTCGTGCCGGGCTCGACGGCCTCCCGCTCCAGGCCCAGCAGGGCGGCGACGCGGTCGACGGCGAGCGTGCAGTTCAGGGTGCACGCCAGCGGCAGCCAGTCGCCGCGTGCGTCGGCGAAGCCCGCCACGGTGCCGGTCGGGTCGGCCGGCCGCTGCCGCGTGACGGCGTACACCGTGCCCGAGGTGCCGAGGCTCAGCACCGGAGTACCGGGCCGCAGACCGAGGCCGAGCGCGGCGGCGGCGTTGTCGCCGGTTCCCGGCGCGACCAGGGTGCCCTTGGAGAACGGCAGGTCATGGCCGTCGCGCACGGTGCCCGCGACCTCGCCGGGACGCACCACACGCGGCAGCAGCGCCGGGTCGAGACCCACGTGCGCGAGGATCTCCGCGTCGTACGACTCGGTCCCGGACGCCCACCAGCCGGTGCCCGAGGCGTCGCCGCGGTCGGTCGTGCCCTGGCCGGTGAGACGTTCGGTGAGGTAGTCGTGCGGCAGGCGCACCGCCTTCGTCGCGCGTACCGCCTCCGGCTCGTGCTCGGCGAGCCAGGCCCACTTGGTGACGGTGAAGGACGCGGCCGGCACGCTGCCCGCGCGCTCCGCCCAGACCTTCGCGCCGCCCAGCTCCTCGATCAGCCGACGGGCCTGCGGGGCGGAGCGCACGTCGTTCCACAGCAGGGCGGGGCGCACCGGTTCTCCGTGCTCGTCCAGCGTGACGAGGCCGTGCTGCTGGCCGCCGATGGACACCGCGGCGGCCTCGCGGGCGGCGTCGCCGCACTGCTCCAGGGCCTGGCACAGGGCGTCCCACCACTGGCGCGGGTCGCTCTCGCGGCCGGCTCCGGAGGACACGGTGTGCCGTGCCTGGCCGCTCGCCACCACCCGCCCGGTGGCGGCGTCGACGACCAGCGCCTTCGTGGACTGGGTGGACGAGTCCACACCGACGACGAGCGGACCCTCGGCTGCTGACATCGGATTTTCTCCCTTTTCCGCTGCTCGGCGGGGATGTGATGGCGGTCGGAGACACGATGTCTCTTCCCAGAGCTGCGTTGGCATACTAATTTGTAAACCGCCATGACGAAATAGTCAGCGAGCAAGGAGCCGTGGCATGACGTACCAGCCCACCCCCGATGACAAGTTCACCTTCGGTCTGTGGACCGTCGGC
>NZ_JBEXOP010000015.1:0-166003 GCF_040611575.1 Streptomyces sp. NPDC006610 | reverse complement strand
CGGTCTGTCGCAAGAGGTACCCGTGTTGACGCGCCAACCGCTGCGGGCGGACACCCCCGGCCCGTCCCCTTCCCGCCGTACGCGGCCCACCCGCCATCGCGGCTGCGCGAACGCCGGGTGGGCGGTGCGCCGTACGCGGCCCAACCGCCATCGCGGCTGCGCGAACGCCGGGTGGGCGGTGCGCCGTACGCGGCCCACCCGCCATCGCGGCTGCGCGAACGCCGGGTGGGGGGTGCGCCGTACGCGGCTTTCCCCCGTGGTGGCTGCGGGGCGTGACGGTTGGGTTCGGCGGGGGCGCACGGGCGCGTTCGGCGGGGCGCAGGGCTGCGTTCGGCAGGGGCGCGTGACCTGCCGGGTCCGCCGTACGTGATGATCCTGAGGGTTCGTCACGACCCACCTCACCGACCACCTCACAGGGGATTCTTCATGCGCTCCGTGCCGTCCGTACCGTTCACCGTCGCCGCCCTCGCCGCGGCCCTGCTCCTGACCGCCTGTGACAGTGGCGGCGCCGGCGAGGGCGACGCGGGAGGGGACGGCGGCGGGAGGACGACCCGCGCGGCGGCCGCCGCGTGCGCGGCCGACGGGATCGCCGTCGAGGTCGGCCCCGCCAACGCCGCCCCCGTCGCCGGGGACACCGGCAACCTGCCCGTGACGCTGACCAACGAGGGCTCCGAGTGCATCCTCGACGGCTTCCCCGTCGTGAAGTTCTCGGCCGGCGGCGAGAAGGTCGCCGTACCGGTCGACGAGGCGGCGAAGGCGCAGAAGCTGACGCTCGCCGAGGGCGCCGCCGCGTCGTTCACCCTCACGTACGTGCGGGGCGAGGAGGGTGCCGCGGGCAGCCTCGCCGTGGAGGCCCTGGAGATCGCGCTGCCGGGTGCGGCGGAGGGCGGCAGCCACCCGTGGTCGTACGGGCCGGTGGCGGGCGGGGAGGCGGCGCCCGAGGCGTCGGTCGGCGCCTTCCAGCAGGCGGGCGACTGAAGGGCCGGCCTCACTCGAGCCGTCGGCGCGCTCTCACCTCCGCCCGGTCGGCCGCGCGGGCGCCCTCCGTCCAACCGGCCGCGTCGGTCACTCCGCGCAGCCGGGTCGTGGTGGTCTCCGGGAACAGCTGCTCCATCCGTCCGGTGACCGCGACCTCGCGGGAGGCGAGTACCGGCAGGAGCTCGTCGGCCACCTCGCCCCGGGCGGCGGCCTCGGCGGCGGCTTCCTCGGCGGCCTGTTCGGCGGCGGCCTCCAGACGCAGGCCGATGCGGTGGGCGTAGGCGGCGAGGAAGGACTGCCGGAAGGTCCTGGTGCGCTTGCGGCCGCGGGCCCGCTGGGCGGCCTCCGCCTTGGTCATCGCGGTCGTCGCCTGCACCAGGAGCGAGGTGTAGAGCAGTTCGACGGCCTCCAGGTCGGGTGCGAAGCCGACGACGGTGGAGAAGCCGAAGGGTTCGTTCCACACGGCCCGGCAGTGGTTGGCGGAGGCGACCGCGTCCAGCAGCACCGCCTTGGCCTGCTCGTAGGGCGGTTCGACGCCGATCCGGCATGCGGTGGGCTCGTCGGCGGCCGGGGCGTGCGCGGCGAGCAGGGCCTCGTCGATGCTGTGCCGGGCCATCAGCTCCTGCGCCTTGGCGGTGAGCGCCTCGGCCTCGTCCGGGTAGCTCGTCGCCTCGGCCTTGGCGAGCAGGGCGCGGATACGGCCCAGCGCCCTCGACTCGCCCTGTGGCCTGCCGCGGGCGGGCGTGCGGGGCCGCGGCTCGTCCAGGGACTCCAGGGCGGGCAGGCGCGCCAGCAGCCGGTACAGCTCCAGGACGGCGGTGGCGTGGGCGAAGCGGTCGCCCGAGGGCTCCTTTCCGGCCTGCGGGTCCAGCCGGCCGAGTTGGGCGATCTGGGCGGTCCAGCGAGGTCCGCGCGGACGGTCGTCGGACGCCTGGGACCGGATCAGGGAGGCGGCGAGCCGTACGTGGACGTCGTCGAGGTCGCGCCGCACGATCCGTACGACGTCGGCGGGCTCCCAGCCGCGCCGCCACAGGTCGGCGACGAACCCGCGCCCCCGCGCGGCGAGTTCCGCGTCCGCCGCGGGGTCGGCCGCGAGCAGCGAGGCGCCGGTGTCCAGGGCGACGTGGTCGTCGCCGGGGGCATACAGGGCAGCCTCGAAGGCGCGTTCGACGGTGTTGGTCGTGTCGTCCACCCGGCGATCGTGTCACGGGCGCGTCTCACTCCACGAAATTCGCTCGCCCGCGCGGTGGCCCGCACCGAGCATGGCGCACATGGTGGACCCGCATCTGTACACGGCGTTCCTCGTCGCCGCATTGGCCCTGTGCGTCACTCCGGGGCCCGACATGATGTTCGTCGTGGCCATGGGCGGGAAGGGCGGACCCGTCGCCGGGGTGATGGCTGCGGCCGGGGTCGCCTGTGCCATGTTCGTGCACGCCGTCGCCGCGGCGCTCGGGCTGTCGGCGCTGTTCACGACGTTGCCGGTGCTGTACCAGGTGCTGCGGTGGGCGGGGGCGGCGTATCTGCTGTACCTGGCCTACCGGGCGTTCCGGGAGCCGGCGGCGCCGGTCGCGCGGGACGTCCCGGGCGGGGAGCCGGCGGAAGGCGCCGGGGCGGGGCGGTGGCGGGCTTTCTGGCAGGGCGCGGTGACCAATCTGCTCAACCCGAAGGTGATCGTCTTCAACGTCGCCTTCCTGCCGCAGTTCGTGGACCCGGCGCTGGGCCACGTCCCCGGCCAGTTCATGGTGCTGGGGCTGACCTTCGTGGTGATGGGCTTCGCGGTGGACGGTTCGATCGGCCTGCTCTCCGGCAAGCTGTCCGCGCTGCTGCGCCGGAGCCGGCGCGTGGCACGAGGGTTGAGCGTCTTCACGGGGACGGTGTTCGCAGGGCTGGCCGTCCGCTTGGCGGCGACTCCGAAGTAGGCCGGGAGGGGGCGACGGCGGCGGACCGGATGTGTCAACCGACGGTTGACACCGTTGGGGGTGCAACCTACGGTTGACACATGGCGACGAACCCGACCATCACGTCATCCGTCCGTCTCGACGACCTCATCGCGGCCATCAAGAAGGTCCACGACGAGCCCCTCGACCAGCTCCAGGACGCCGTGCTCGCCGGGGAGCACCTGGGCGACGTGGCCGACCACCTGATCGGCCACTTCGTGGACCAGGCCCGGCGTTCCGGCGCGTCCTGGACCGACATCGGCAAGAGCATGGGCGTCACCCGGCAGGCCGCCCAGAAGCGCTTCGTACCGAAGGAGTCCGCCGACCTCGATCCCAACCAGGGCTTCAGCCGTTACACGCCCCGGGCGCGGAACACCGTCATGGCCGCCCACAACGAGGCGGTCGCCGCCCGCACGCCCGAAGGCCGCCCCGAGCACCTGGTCCTCGGCCTGCTGGCCGAGCCGGAGGGCCTGGCCGCCAAGGCGATCACCGCGCAGGGCGTCCCCCTCGACGCCGTACGCCAGGCAGCCGCCTCGGCCCTGCCCCCGGCCGCCGACGACGTACCGGAGCTGATCCCCTACGGCCCCGACGCCAAGAAGGTGCTGGAGCTGACCTTCCGCGAGGCCCTGCGCCTCGGCCACAACTACATCGGCACCGAGCACGTCCTGCTCGCCCTGCTGGAGTTCGAGAACGGCGAGGGCGTGCTGTCCGGGCTCGGCATCACCAAGGCGGCGGTGGAGCAGTACGTCGCGGACGTGCTCGCGCTGATCCAGCAGCAGCCGACGAAGGCGGAGCCGGAGCAGGACTAGCCGGAACAGGGCTGAAGTGCCGCCCCCAGGCCATGGGGGCCATCGCTCCCGGGCCGTCGCGCGGGGCCGTTGTCAGACCCTGGTGCGACACTCACGTTCATGGCCGACAGGTGGGCGCTCGCTCCGGCCGAGGACGGTGGCGTGGACGTCGCCCCCCTCGGTCCGGACGGGCTGCCCGCCGGGCCGGTGGTCCGGGAGGAGGATCTCGCCGAGGCGGTGCGCAGCAGGCCCCGGGTGACGCGGTGGGTGTGGCGGTCCACTGCCGAGGTCTATCCGCGGCTGCTCGCCACGGGGGTGCGAGTGGAGCGGTGCTACGACGTCGAGGACGCCGAGACCCTCCTCCTGGGCCACGAAGGGCGGTACGGCGAGCCACGCTCGGCCGCCGCCGCCCTCGCCCGGCTGCGGGGCGGCCCCGTGCCGCCCGACCCTCCTGCGCGCTCCGCCGAACCGGGCGCGCAGTCACCGCTGTTCGAGCCACAGGGCGCCCGGCTCCCGCTCGACGACCTCCTCGCCGTCTACGCCGAGCAGCTGCGGCGGCACGAGCGGGCCGCCCACCCGGACCGGATGCGGCTGCTGACCGCCGCCGAATCGGCCGGGATGCTGGTGGCCGCCGAGATGAACCACGCGGGCGTCCCCTGGAGCGCGCCCGTGCACCGTGAGGTGCTGCACGACCTGCTGGGCGAGCGGTACGCGGGCGGCGGCGAGCCGCGCCGGCTGGCCGAGCTGGCCGACGAGGTGTCCGCCGCCTTCGGCCGCCGGGTCCGCCCGGATCTGCCCGCCGACGTCGTCAAGGCCTTCGCGCAGGCCGGGATCAAGGTGGGCTCGACCCGCCGCTGGGAGCTGGAGACCGTCGACCACCCGGCGGTGAAACCGCTCATCGAGTACAAGAAGCTGTACCGGATCATGGTCGCCCACGGCTGGTCCTGGCTGCAGGACTGGGTGCGGGACGGGCGGTTCCGGCCCGAGTTCCAGGCGGGCGGCACGGTGACCGGGCGGTGGGTCACCAACGGCGGGGGCGCCCTGCAGATCCCCAAGGTGATCCGGCGCGCCGTCGTCGCCGACCCGGGCTGGCGGCTGGTCGTCGCGGACGCCGACCAGATGGAACCGCGCGTCCTCGCCGCGATCTCCCGCGACCCCGGCCTGATGGAGGTCGCCGGCCGGGAGACCGACCTCTACCAGTCCGTCTCCGACCGCGCCTTCGCCGGCGACCGCGACCAGGCCAAGCTCGCCGTGCTCGGCGCGATCTACGGCCAGACCTCCGGCGACGGGCTGAAGAACCTCGCCGCGCTCAGACGCCGCTTCCCGAAAGCGGTGGAGTACGTCGACGAGGCGGCCCGCGCGGGCGAGGAGGGCAGGCTGGTGCGCACCTGGCTGGGCCGGACCTGCCCGCCGGCCGCCGGGGCGGGCGGAAGCGGCGCGGACGAGGCGGGCCTGCCCCAGGACGACCCGGCCGTCGAGGACCCGGGCGGCGACGGGCGCGCCCAGGACTGGGTCCCCGGCTACGCCTCCACCAACGCCCGCGCGCGGGGGCGGTTCGCCCGCAACTTCGTCGTGCAGGGCAGCGCCGCCGACTGGACCCTGCTCCTGCTCGCCGCCCTCCGGCGCGCCTGCGCGGACATGGCGGCCGAGCTGGTCTTCTTCCAGCACGACGAGGTGATCGTGCACTGTCCCGAGGAGGAGGCGCAGACGGTGGTCGCGGCGATCCGGGAGGCGTCGCAGCTGGCCGCGCGACTGACGTTCGGCGAGACGCCGGTGCGGTTTCCGTTCACGGCGGCGGTGGTGAGGTGTTACGCGGACGCGAAGTGAGCGGGCGGGCGGCGTGCGGTGCGGCGGGACCGGACGGCACCGCCCGCCGAGGCCCCACGGGCGGTGCAGCATGACGCCGGCAGGCAGGTCGTGGCCGCGGTCTGAAGACGATTGCGTCTCGTAGCTCGAAGGACACGATGCGCCGCGGGGGAGACGCCAGGCCCGGCCCGGAAATCACAACTGAGACCAGAACTGAGACCGAGGACCGACGCGCGGCCCGTGACCGGTGTCGTTGACGCGTCCGGTAGCGCAAAAAACCCCAGGTCAAAGGAATTTGGCCTGGGGTTTCAATGGAGCCGCCTTCGGGATTCGAACCCGAGACCTACGCATTACGAGTGCGTTGCTCTGGCCATCTGAGCTAAGGCGGCGCGCCGGTCGCACCATGGTGCGATCAGCAACGTCGGTAAGTCTACACAGTTTCCGGAGGTGCTTCGTACCGGCCCGCGCCGGTGCTACGAGCAGCGCTTCCCGTCCGTCGGCGGGGTGCCGCGCAGGAGGTAGGCGTTGATCGTGCGGTCGATGCAGTCGCTGCCTCGGCCGTACGCCGTGTGGCCGTCGCCGTCGTAGGTCAGGAGGCGGGCCGAGGAGAGCTGGCGGGACAGGGACTGGGCCCAGCGGTAGGGGGTCGCGGGGTCGCGGGTGGTCCCGACCACGACGATCGGGGCGGCGCCCTTCGCCACGATGCGGTGCGGTTCGCCGGTGTGGCCGACGGGCCAGTACGCGCAGTTCAGGGACGCCCAGGCGAGGCCCTCGCCGAAGACCGGGGACGCCTTCTCGAAGTCGGGCAGGGCCTCGCGGACCTCGTCCGGGGCGTCGAAGGCGGGCGGGAGGTCGAGGCAGTTCACGGCGGCATTGGCGGACATCAGGTTGGAGTACCGGCCCTCGGCGTCCCGCTCGTAGTAGCCGTCGGAGAGGACGAGCAGGCCCGCGCCGTCGCCCTCCTTCATCGCCGCCGTGAGCGCCTCGCGCAGCTGCGGCCAGGCCGCCTCGTCGTACATCGCTGCCATGACACCGGTCGTGGCCAGGGACTCGGTGAGCCGGCGTCCGTCCGCGTCGCCCGTGGGCAGCGGCTTGGCGTCGAGCTTCTCGAAGAAGGCATTGAGGTTGCGCCCGACCTGCTCCGGCTTGGTTCCCTTGCCGCCGAGCGGGCAGCCGTTCTGCGTCACGCAGTTCTCGGCGAACGCCCTGAACGCCGTCTCGAAGCCCGCCGTCTGGTCCAGGGTGAGCCTGCGGGCGGGCAGCGTCGGGTCCATCGCGCCGTCCAGCACCAGCCGCCCCGACCGTTCCGGGAACAGCCCGGCGTACGTCGCTCCCAGGAACGTGCCGTACGACGCCCCGACGTAGTTGAGCCGCTCGTCGCCCAGCGCCGCCCGCAGGAGGTCCATGTCCCGGGCCGCCTCGACCGTCGAGACGTGCCGCAGCAGTTTCGGGGCGTCCTCGCCACAGCCCTCGCCGAACTTCCGGTACTGCTCGATCAGCCCGGCCGTCTCCCGCTCGTCGTCCGGTGTGCCGTCCGTCTGCGTGTACGCGTCCATGGCCGGACCGTCCAGGCACTCGACGGGCTCGCTGCGGGCGACCCCGCGCGGGTCGACGGCGACCATGTCGTAGCGGGCGCGGATCTCGGCCGGGTAGCCGATACCGGCGTACTCCTGGAGGTAGCCGATCGCCGAGCCGCCCGGTCCGCCCGGGTTCACCAGGAGGGAGCCCAGGCGCTCGCCGGGCCCGGTGGCCTTCTTGCGGGCGACCGCGAGGCGGACGTCGCCGTCCTGGCCGGGGCGGTCGTAGTCGAGCGGGGCCAGCAGCGTGGTGCATTCGAAGCCGGGCACCCCGCAGGCGCGCCACTTCAGCTTCTGCTCGTAGTACGGCGCGAGCCCGGACGGCGTCGCCCCGGACAGCGCGACCAGCACGGCGGGATCGCCGGCCGCCGACGTGGAACTCGTCGGACTCCCGGGCGAGCAGGCCGCGGCGCCCAGCATCGCCGCCAGCGCGATCAGCGCGGCTGCGGTGCGCGCGCCTCGACCGGACCTGCGCGCGCTGCGGGACCCGGGAAGGGGACGGTTGGTGTGCATCCCGTGATCGTAACGCTGCGCGATCACTTCGGCGCGCTGCGTCGCGGATGTGCCACGGACGGGCGACGCCGTCAACGCGCGGCGGACCCCTCGCCGCTCAGCCGGCTCTGAGCGCCATCGTCATCGCCTCCACCGCCAGCAGCGGCGTCACATTGCGGTCGAGGGCCTCGCGGCAGGCGGCGACGGCCTCGATCCGGCGCAGGGTGGACTCGGGCGTGCTGCCGCGGGCGATCCGCTCCAGGGCGTCCTCGGCGTCGGCGTTGGCGATCGCGATGCGGGAGCCGAGCTGGAGGGCGAGGACGTCTCGGTAGAAGGCGGTGAGGTCGGACAGGGCGACGTCGAGGCTGTCGCGCTGGGTGCGCGTGCGGCGGCGCTTCTGGTTGTCCTCCAGGTCCTTGATCACGCCCGCCGTGCCGCGCGGCATCCGGCCGCCCTGCGACGCGCCGAGCGCCGCCTTCATGTCCTCGGTCTCCTTGGCGTCCGTCTCGTCGGCGAGCGCCTTGGCGTCCGCCGCTGCGGCGTCGACCAGTTCCTGGGCGGCCTTGAGGCAGCCGCCGACGTCGTCGACGCGCAGGGGCAGCTTCAGCACGGCGGCGCGGCGCGCGCGGGCCTCCGGGTCGGTGGCCAGCCGGCGCGCCCGCTCCACATGCCCCTGCGTGGCGCGGGCCGCCGCCATGGCGACGTCCGGTTCGACGCCCTCGCGCCGGACGAGCATGTCGGCGACGGCGTCCACCGACGGGGTGCTCAGCGTCAGCAGCCGGCACCGGGAGCGGATGGTGGGCAGCACGTCCTCGACCGACGGCGCGCACAGCAGCCACACCGTGCGGGACGCGGGCTCCTCCACGGCCTTGAGGACGGCGTTCGCCGATTTCTCGTTCAGCCGCTCGGCGTCCTCCACCAGGATGACCTGCCAGCGGCCGTTCGCCGGGGCGGTGAACGACTGACGGACCGTGTCCCGCATGTCCTCGGCGCGGATCTGCGCGCCGACCGCGGTGACCGTGGTGACGTCCGCGTGGGTGCCGATCAGGGCCGTGTGGCAGCCGTCGCAGAAGCCGCAGCCCGGCGCGCCGCCGAGCGCGCGGTCGGGGCTGACGCACTGGAGGGCGGCGGCGAAGGCCCGCGCCGCCTGGACGTAGCCGGCGCCGGGCGGGCCGGTGAACAGCCAGGCGTGCGTCATCTTCGACGCCTCGGGCGGCGGGGCGTCGGCGGACGCGGCCGTGACCAGGGCGTCGGCGTCCCGTGCCGCGGCGGCGAGCTGCTCGCCGATCCTCTCCTGCCCGACGAGGTCGTCCCACACGCTCATGGGTCACGCCGCCCTTCCGTCACGTTCGCGGTACGCCGTCCATTGTGCGGGCGACCACTGACAACGCCCGCGACGGTCAGCTCCTGCGCCCCCGGCCCCACCCGCGGCGCCCCTGGTCTCCGTCGCGCGAACCGTCGCCGGAGCCGTGGTCGTGGGCGTCGGCATGGGCGTCGTCGCGGCTGTCGTCGTGCGGGCCGAGCAGCTCGTCCGCCAGCGTCGGCAGGTCGTCCAGCGGCGTCTCCTCGGCCCAGTCGGACCGCGGCCTGCGCCGGGGCGTCCCGTCCTCGCCGACCTGCGGCAGCTCCCGCGTACGGTCCTCGGCCGCCTCCGCCCGCAATCCCGCGGCGTCCGGCCGCTCGCCCCGGAAGTAGCCGGGCGGGACCCGGTCCGCCGGGTCCTGTCCCGGCGCTGCGGGCCGTACGGCCGCCCCGTCGGCCCCCGGCGGGACCTGCGGCAGGACCGCCGTCTCGTCCGCCGCGCCCGCGGGCGTCACCTGCGGCAGCACGGCCGTCTCGTCCGCGGCCCCCGGCAAAGGCTGCGGCAGCTCAGTGGTGGCCTCGGCGTCGGCGGCGCCGCGGTCCCGCGGCGCCGCCTCGTCGCGCACCGGACGCAGGACCGCCGTCTCCTCCAGCGGCCCGCCCGTCGCGTTCGTCGGGGTCACCACCGGCGTCGGCACGGTCGCCGCATCCGTCGGGACGGCGGGCGGCGCCGGAGGGCGCGGGCCCTGCGCCGCTGCCGCCGCTGCCTGCTCGGCCGCCCTGCGCGCCTCCTCGGCCCGCAACAGCGCCGCCTCGGCCTCACGCTGCTTCGCCAGCCGGCGCTGCTCCTCCTCGGCGCGCCGACGGGCCTCCTCCGCCCGCTGCCTGGCCTCTTCCTCGGCCTGCTTGCGCCGCCGCTCCTCCTCGGCCCGGCGCCGCTCCTCTTCCTCCGCGCGCGCCTTCTCCTCGGCGAGCAGCCGCGCCCGCTCCTCCTCCGCGCGCCTGCGCGCTTCCTCGGCCCGCTGCCTGGCCTCCTCGGCCTGCCGCTCGGCCTCGCGCCGCTGCGCCTCCTCCAGCTCGCGCCGCTTGCGCTCCTCCTCCTCGGCGCGCAGCCGGGCGAGCAGTTCCTGGCGCTCGCGCTCCAGGCGCTCCTCCTCGGCCTTGCGGGCGGCCTCTTCCTCCGCCTTGCGGCGGGCCTCCTCCTCGGCCTTGCGCCGCGCCTCCTCCTGCGCCTTGATCTCGGCCTCGGAGAGCGGCAGCAACTGGTCGAGCCGGGCCCGGATCACGGTGGTGACGGCCTCGGGCTCCTGGCCGGCGTCCACCACCAGGTAGCGCCCGGGGTCGGAGGAGGCCAGCGTGAGGAAACCGGAGCGCACGCGCGCGTGGAACTCGGCGGGCTCGGACTCCAGCCGGTCCGGCGCCTCCGTGAACCGCTCCCGGGCGGTCTCCGGTGCGACGTCCAGCAGCACGGTCAGGTGCGGGACGAGGCCGTGGGTCGCCCACCGGTTGATGCGGGCGATCTCGGTCGGGGACAGGTCCCGGCCGGCCCCCTGGTAGGCCACCGACGAGTCGATGTACCGGTCCGAAATGACGACGGCGCCGCGCTCCAGCGCCGGCCGCACCACGGTGTCGACGTGCTCCGCGCGGTCGGCGGCGTACAGCAGCGCCTCCGCGCGGTGCGAGAGCCCGGCGCTCGACACGTCGAGCAGGATGGAGCGCAGCCGCTTGCCGACGGGCGTGGCCCCGGGCTCGCGGGTGAGCACCACCTCGTGGCCCTTGGCCCGTATCCACTCGGCGAGCGCCTCGGCCTGGGTGGACTTCCCGGCGCCGTCGCCGCCCTCCAGGGCGATGAAGAAGCCGGAGCCCGCGGGCGACTGCACCGGGTCGTCGCCGCCGAGCAGCGCGTCGCGCAGGTCCTGGCGCAGCGGCACCCCGGAACGGTCGTCGAGCTTGGCCAGCACCAGCGCGGCCACCGGCAGCAGCAGCGCGCCGACCAGCATCAGGGTGTACGCCGCTCCGCCGTGCGCGAACACGAACTTGCCGTTCTCCACGCGGTGCGGCCCGATCAGTGCGGCCAGCACGGGCGCGGCCACGACGGCGAGGGCGACGACGGCCCGGACGACGGCGTGCAGATGCTCGGTGGTCCGCGCCCGCCGGTGCTCCTCCGTCTCCTGGTCGAGCAGCGCGTGCCCGGTGTTCGCCGCCGCGCCCGCGCCGACGCCGGCCAGCGCGACGATCAGCAGCACGGTGGCGACGTCCGGGACGAGGCCGGCGGCCAGCAGGGCGACGCCGGTGAAGGCGAGGGCGAGCGCGAGCATCCGCCGCCGGGACAGCGTCACGAGCACCTTCGGCGCCGTACGGACGCCGACGACGACTCCGCCCGTCAGCAGCAGCACCAGCAACCCGTACGTCACCGGGCCGCCGCCGAGGTCGTTGGCGTGCAGCACGGCGACCGCGCCGGCGGCGGCGACCGCGGCGGCGACGGCCGCGCAGGCGAGCACCAGCAGCGGGACGGCGCCGGTTCGGCCCTTGTCGGCGCCGGCGCCCGCCTTGGGTCGGCGCAGCCCTTCGAGCGGGGACCGCGCGCGGGGGGTGCGGGTGGCGGGCACGTCGAGGAAGGTCAGCACGGACAGCGACGCCGCGAACAGCCCGGCCGCGACGTACGAGGCGAGGGCGGCCTGATGCTGGGCGAACCAGTCGACCCCGGCGCCCAGCAGGTTGTTGAACAGCCCGGCGGTGACCAGCGCGGCGCCCGCCAGCGGGACGGCGGCGAAGCCGGTGCGCAGCCACAGGCGGCGCAGTGCGTCCATGTGGTCCGGCAGCGGCCGTACCGTCGCGCCCTCCGGCGGCGGGGCGGGCAGCAGCGCGGGGGCGGCGCTCGCGCGCGACACCGTCCAGAAGCGCTCGGCGACGCCGGTCACGAAGACGGTGGCGAGCAGGGCGACGAGCGCGTTGTCCGGCGTCCAGTCGATCCACAGCGGCGCGACGATCAGCAGCGCGGCACGCAGCCCGTCCGCGCCGACCATGGTCCAGCGCCGGTCCAGCGGGCCGTCCTGGGAAGTGAGCGAGGTGAGCGGGCCGAGCAGGACCGCCCCGAAGAGGAGCGTGGCGAGAATGCGCGCCCCGAGGACGGTCGCCACTGCGAACGCCGCGCCCCGGTAGCCGCCGCCGAAGGAGCCCTCCGCGACGGCCGCCTGGAGGACCAGGAGGACCAGCACAAGGAGCGCGAGAACGTCACCGACCCCGCTCACCAGTTGTGCGCTCCACAACCGCTTCAGCTGCGGGCGGCGCAGCAGGGCGCGGACGGCGCGCTCGCGGGAGTCGGCGACCAGGGCGTCGTCGGGGGCCGGCTGATGGGCCGTTGGCTGCTCGGCTCGCGTCATGCTTTCAGCCTATCGGGCCGGACCGGCACTCCGGTGGACCCGCCCGAACGTGTGCACGCCCCGACATCCGTACGATGCCGGGGCGTTCGTTTCGCGAACGCGGGGGTACCTGCGACGGACCGGACATATGGCCGAAACGCCGCGCCCGTGGGGCAGCCGGCGACCATCGGGCCGCCGACCGGCGGACGGGCGAGCCGTCGGCCGACCCGTCGGAGGCGGCCGGCCAGTCCCAACCCGGCCAGTCCCGCCGATCAGCCCCGGGCCGGTCCCGGCCCGATCAGCTCCCGGCCGGTCCGGCCCGTCGCGGCCCGCTCAGTCCTCGCCCGCCGCCGACTTCGAAGCCGTCGCCTTCTTCGCGGCGGTCTTCTTCGCGGTCGCGGTCTTGGATGCCGCCGACTTGGCGGTCGTCTTCTTCGCCGTCGTCTTCTTCGCCGCGGTCGTCTTCTTGGCCGCCGTCGTCTTGGCGGCGGCGGTCTTCTTCGCCGGCGCCTTCTTCGCGGGGGCCTTCTTCGCCGTCTTCTTGGCGGGCGCCTTCGCCCGCTTCTCGGCGAGCAGTTCGAATCCGCGCTCCGGGGTGATCGCCTCGACGCTGTCGCCGGAGCGCAGCGTGGCGTTGGTCTCCCCGTCGGTGACGTACGGGCCGAACCGGCCGTCCTTGACCACCACCGGCTTCCCGCTGACCGGGTCCTCGCCCAGTTCCTTCAGCGGCGGCTTGGCGGCCGCGCGGCCACGCTGCTTCGGCTGGGCGTAGATCGCCTGCGCCTCCTCCAGCGTGATCGTGAAGATCTGGTCCTCGGACTGCAGCGAGCGCGAGTCCGTGCCCTTCTTCAGGTACGGCCCGTAGCGGCCGTTCTGCGCGGTGATCTCCTGCCCGTCCGTGTCCGTGCCGACGACGCGCGGCAGCGACATGAGCTTGAGGGCGTCCTCCAGCGTCACCGTGTCCAGCGCCATCGACTTGAACAGCGAGGCCGTGCGCGGCTTGACGGCGTTCTTGCCGGTCTTCGGCGTGCCCTCGGGGAGGATCTCCGTGACGTACGGGCCGTAGCGGCCGTCCTTGGCGACGATGGTGTGGCCGGTGCTCGGGTCGGTGCCCAGCTCGAAGTCGCCGCTCGGCTTGGCGAGCAGCTCCTCCGCCAGCTCGACGGTCAGTTCGTCGGGCGCGAGGTCCTCGGGGATGTCGGCGCGCTGGTGGTTCTCCGCGTCCTTCTCGCCGCGCTCGATGTACGGCCCGTAGCGGCCGACGCGGAGCACGATGCCGTTGCCCACGGGGAACGACGACACCTCGCGGGCGTCGATCGCGCCGAGGTCGGTCACCAGTTCCTTGAGGCCGCCGAGGTGGTCCCCGTCACCGTTGCCGGCGTCGGCAGCGCCGCTGCCGTGGCCGGGGCCCTCGCCGAAGTAGAAGCGCTTCAGCCACGGCACGGCCTGGGCCTCGCCGCGCGCGATGCGGTCGAGGTCGTCCTCCATGCGGGCGGTGAAGTCGTAGTCGACGAGCCGGCCGAAGTGCTTCTCCAGCAGGTTGACCACGGCGAAGGAGAGGAAGGACGGCACGAGGGCCGTGCCCTTCTTGAAGACGTAGCCGCGGTCGAGGATCGTGCCGATGATCGACGCGTACGTCGACGGGCGGCCGATCTCGCGCTCCTCCAGCTCCTTGACCAGCGACGCCTCGGTGTAGCGGGCCGGGGGCTTGGTGGCGTGCCCGTCGACCGTGATCTCCTCGGCGGTCAGGGCGTCGCCCTCGGCGACCTGCGGCAGCCGGCGCTCGCGGTCGTCCAGCTCGGCGTTGGGGTCGTCGGCGCCCTCGACGTAGGCCTTGAGGAAGCCGTGGAAGGTGATGGTCTTGCCGGACGCGCTGAACTCGACGTCGCGGCCGTCGGAGGCGGCGCCGGCGATCTTCACGGTGACGCTGTCGCCGATGGCGTCCTTCATCTGGGAGGCCACGGTCCGCTTCCAGATCAGCTCGTACAGCTTGAACTGGTCGCCGGTCAGACCGGTCTCGGCGGGCGTGCGGAAACGATCACCCGAGGGACGGATCGCCTCGTGCGCCTCCTGCGCGTTCTTGACCTTGCCGGCGTAGGTGCGCGGCTGCGGCGGGAGGTAGTCGGCGCCGTACAGCTGCGTGACCTGGGCGCGGGCGGCGGCGATCGCCGTCTCGCTCAGGGTCGTCGAGTCCGTACGCATGTAGGTGATGTAGCCGTTCTCGTACAGCTTCTGCGCGATCTGCATGGTGGCCTTCGCACCGAAGCCGAGCTTGCGGCTGGCCTCCTGCTGCAGCGTCGTCGTACGGAACGGGGCGTACGGCGAGCGGCGGTACGGCTTCGACTCGACGGAGCGGACGGAGAAGCGGGTGTTCTCCAGGGCGGCTGCCAGCGCGCGGGCGGCGGCCTCGTCGAGGTGCAGGGTGTTGGCGCTCTTGATCTGCCCGAGGGAGTCGAAGTCGCGGCCCTGCGCGACCCGCCTGCCGTCGACCGTCTGCAGGCGTGCGACCAGCGACGACGGGTCGGACGCGTCGCCCGCGCGGCCCGTCCCGAAGGTGCCGGTCAGGTCCCAGTACTCGGCGGAGCGGAAGGCGATGCGCTCGCGTTCCCGCTCGACGACCAGGCGCGTGGCGACGGACTGGACGCGGCCGGCCGACAGGCGCGGCATGACCTTCTTCCACAGGACCGGCGAGACCTCGTAGCCGTAGAGGCGGTCGAGGATGCGGCGGGTCTCCTGGGCGTCGACGAGCTTCTGGTTGAGCTGGCGCGGGTTGGCGACGGCCGCCCGGATCGCGTCCTTGGTGATCTCGTGGAACACCATGCGCTTGACCGGGATCTTCGGCTTGAGGACCTCCTGGAGGTGCCAGGCGATCGCCTCGCCCTCCCGGTCCTCGTCGGTGGCGAGGAAGAGCTCGTCGGAGTCCTTCAGCAGGTCCTTGAGCTTCTTGACCTGCGCCTTCTTGTCGGCGTTGACGACATAGATCGGCTGGAAGTCGTGTTCCACGTCCACACCGAGGCGGCGCACCTCGCCGGTGTACTTCTCCGGCACCTCCGCGGCGCCGTTGGGGAGGTCGCGGATGTGCCCGACGCTCGCTTCGACGACGTAGCCGGGGCCGAGGTAGCCCTTGATCGTCTTCGCCTTGGCAGGCGACTCGACGATGACGAGTCGGCGGCCGCCCTGTGCGGTCTCGCTGGTCGGGGACAACTTCGCTCTTCTCTCCGGTCGACGCTGGGGCCTCCCCAGGCCTTGGTCCCGGGGTCGGGTCATGGTGACGCTGCGGAGTGTGACGGTACATCCCGCCCCCGTGTCAAACGGGAAAAGCCCGCAACGGCCACTCGAACGGTAACCCGACTACCGCCATTCCTGCCGCCCGGAGTGGCCGAGGCCGTTCGGGCGCCGATCCGGAGCGCCACCTCTCAATTAGCCAGGTGAGAGATCCCGAGCGCCTGCCGGACCTGCCGTCAGACCTGCGTCAGGCACCAGGCGCCGACGGCGAGGGAGACGAACGCGACCACGCTCGCGGTGGCCGCCGATGCGACGGGACTCACACCGAGGGCGACGGGCTCACGGCGTCGCACGCGGGTCGCCGTCCAGGCCGCGAGGGCCGCTCCGAACAGGGCGAACGTCAATCCCGCGAAGATCGCCGGTCCGCTCTCCATGGCTCGACGCGCCCCTTTTCTCCGGTCCGTGCGGATCTGTTTTCCGGAGGTTGACACGCGCGGGCGGCGTCCGGGCGAACCTGACGTGAACGTGCGGGCGACGGGCCTGTGGATCACCGGGCCTCGGCGTCCGGTCCGCCCCGCCGGCGGGAGCCGACAGGACGCGGAAGGGCCCGGATCGCCGAGGAAAAAATCATGGTGCGAGACGTTCCCGGCCGCCTTGGCCGGTTTTCGCCCCCGCCCCCGCTCCTGTCCGGTCACCGTCACCTTGGCTGTGACGGTGACCGGGCCGTGGCGGTCACCGCGGCGCGACGACGACCGCGGCGCGACGACGACGCGGCGTGACGACGACCGCGGCGTGGGGCGTGATCGTGCGGGAAGTCACTGCGCCGGTTCGAGGAACCCCTGCTCCACCAGCAGCCTGATCTGCGCCGGCGTGCGGTCCCGCAGCAGCACCGGGTCCTCGCCCATGAGCTGGGCGATGGCGTCGAGGATCCGCCCGGCGGTCAGCGAGCCGTCGCACACGCCCGCGAAGCCCGCGGCGACCGTGTCCACCTTGGTGGCCCGGCGCATGCCGCGGTTCTGCCGCAGCACGACGTGCTCGGGGTCCTCGGCGCCGGGCAGTCCGACCTGTTCCTGGACGATCTCCGGGGCCAGCCGGAAGCACTCCTCCAGCAGGGCGGCGTCGTCGCGGGCGCGCAGGTGGTCGAGGCGGGCGAAGTGCGCCCGGACCGTCTCGCCGAGCGGCTGTTCGACCGGATGCGGCCACTCCTCGACCGTGACCGAGGGCGTCGCGGCCCCCGTCCGGCGCAGGGTGATCCAGCCGAAGCCCACCGCCTTCACCTTGCGCGCCTCGAACTCGTCCAGCCAGGCGTCGTACCGCGCCTGATAGTCGGCCGCGTCACCGCGGTGGTCGCCCGCGTCCCGCAGCCACAGCTCGGCGTACTGCGTGACGTCCTGCACCTCGCGCTGCACGATCCACGCGTCGCACCCCTGCGGTGCCCAGGACCGCAGCCGCTCCTGCCACTCCTCCCCCTCGACGTGCTGCCAGTTGGCGAGGAACTGCGCGAATCCGCCCTCGTTCAGCCGCTCCCCCGCCTGCTGAACGAGCGTCCGGCACAGATCGTCCCCGCCCATCCCGCCGTCGCGGTACGTCAACCGGGCCCCGGGGGAGATGACGAACGGCGGGTTGGAGACGATCAGGTCGTACGTCTCGTCGTCCCGCAGCGGCGTGAAGAGCGAGCCCTCACGCAGGTCGGCGGCCGGGGCGCCGGACAGCGCCAGGGTGAGGGCGGTGATGTGCAGGGCACGGGGGTTGACGTCGGTCGCCGTCACGCGCGTGGCGTGCTGGGCGGCGTGCAGGGCCTGGATGCCGGAGCCCGTGCCCAGGTCGAGGGCGGCGGCGACGGGCGTGCGCACGGTGATGCCGGCCAGGGTGGTGGAGGCGCCGCCGACGCCGAGGACGACGCCTTCGTCGTGCCGCCCGATGCCGCCGGCCCCGCCGACCGCGCAGCCCAGGTCGGAGACGATGAACCAGTCCTCCCCGCCGGGCCCGCCGTACGGCCGCACGTCCACGGTCGCCGCGACCTCGTCCTGCCCCGCACGCGTCAGCCACCCGTCCTCCAGGCACTCGGCGACGGGCAGAACGGCCGCCACGCGCGCGTGCCCCACGGGTTGCTGAAGGAGGAACAGCCGTACGAGCGTCTCCAGCGGCGTGTCTCCCCTGGTGGCCCGGAGCGCGGGGACGGTCTCGCTGCGGGCCAGCGCCGCGTAGGCGGGGGCGCCGAGGAGTTCGAGCAGTCCGTCGGCGGTGAAGTCGGCCGCGAGCAGGGCGTCCCGCAGCCGTGCGACGGTGCCGGGGCGGTCGGCGAAGGGCAGGACGGACAGCGAGGACTGACTGGCGTTACTCACGCCTCCATTGTGACGTGCGCCCGGCTGCCCGCACCCGCGCCGGGGGCTCGCGGGGGGGCGACGTGGGGGTTCCGTTGCGCCGGGCGCGGGTGGGTCGTAGCGGCGGAACAGGGGGGCACGGCACCGGGTGCGGGTGGGCCGTGTCGCCGGGGCGCGGGTGTGTCGTAAGACCGGCGGGTGCCTGGCGGGTGCCCCGTGCGCCCGCCAGGAGCGCGTCGGACGCCCGGCGCGCAGGCCCGTCGGCGGCCGACCGGGCCGCCAGGCCGACCGGGCCGCCAGGCCGACCGGGCCGCCACGGGCGACTACGCCGCCGCAGGCGACTACGCCGCCGCGGGCGAGGCGGAGGCGGAGGCGCTCTTGCAGCTCTCCTGCCTCTGCATCGCCTCGCCGACCTCGCCCTCCTCCAGGGCCTTCAGGGCGTCGCTGCCGCTCTTGCCGAGCTTGTCGAGTCGGCCGGCGATGTCCTTGAGACCCTCGGCGAACTCGGCCTGGTCCTTGGTGTCGAGCTTGTCGACCCGCTTCTGGAGATCGGCGTAGGAGGCGGAGAGGCCGTTCAGCTCCTTGACCGCGTCCTGCTGCTTCTTCTCGCCGTCCTCGACGTCCGGCGCGCCGGCCTTGCTCACAGCCGCACCCATCGCCTTGTAGGCCTCGGACATGTCCCCGAATGCCACCGAGTCGGTCTTCTGGACCTGCTCGGGCTCGCTGTTGTCGGAGGTCTCCTTCTGGATCGCCGCGTTGGCGTCCTGGATCTTCTTCGCCTGCGGTTTGACGGCGTCGCAGACCTGCTTGGCCCAGGCGTCCAGCTTGTCGTCCCCGTCGTCGCCGGTGCATCCCGACAGTGCCAGTACGAGTACCGCACCGCCGGACAGTGCGGCAGCGAGCTTCTTGTTCACCGGTTTGGTCCCTTCCATGGCTCTCGGCCCCGGAACATACACGCCGAGCGGACGGCAGACATATGATAAACATCTGCTTTGATCCATTTTGAAGCCATTTGCGGCAAGGGAGAGCGGGAGAGAGAAGGCTCACGGTGGGGCGCGAAAGCGGCGAGGCGGGCCGGCGAAGCGTCAACGCGCTCCGCCTGCCCGCCCCTTGAGCCGGGTTTCCCGCCCCCCTGCTACGAAACCACCGCCGGATCAACGGGTTTGGCGGTGCCGTCGGCGTCGCCCTCGTCGCCCATGGCGATGCCGCGCCGCTTGGAGGCGTACACCGCCCCCACGATGACCGCCAGGGCGAGGCCCGCGATCAGGACGCGCACGCCGGTGTTCTCGTCCGCGCCGTAGCTGAACTTGATGACGGCGGGCGCGATCAGCAGCGCGACCAGGTTCATCACCTTCAGCAGCGGGTTGATCGCGGGGCCCGCGGTGTCCTTGAAGGGGTCGCCGACCGTGTCACCGATCACGGTCGCGGCGTGGGCGGCGCTGCCCTTGCCGCCGTGGTGGCCGTCCTCGACGAGCTTCTTGGCGTTGTCCCAGGCGCCGCCCGAGTTGGCGAGGAAGACCGCCATCAGCGTGCCGGCCCCGATCGCCCCCGCGAGATACGCGCCGAGCGCGCCGACGCCCAGCGTGAACCCGATGAAGATCGGCGCCAGCACGGCCAGCAGCCCGGGCGTGGCCAGTTCCCGCAGCGCGTCCTTCGTGCAGATGTCGACGACCTTTCCGTACTCCGGTTTCTCGCTGTAGTCCATGATCCCGGGCCGTTCCCGGAACTGCCGCCGCACCTCGAAGACCACCGAACCCGCCGACCGCGACACGGCGTTGATGGCAAGCCCCGAGAAGAGGAAGACGACCGCCGCCCCCGCGATCAGTCCGACCAGGTTGTTGGGCTGCGAGATGTCCATCGCCAGCGTCATCGGCGAGTCCTCGCCGGCGAGTTTCTCGCCGACGTCGCGCGCGCCGGTGGCGATGGCGTCGCGGTACGACCCGAAGAGCGCCGACGCGGCGAGGACGGCCGTGGCGATGGCGATGCCCTTGGTGATGGCCTTGGTCGTGTTGCCGACCGCGTCCAGGTTGGTGAGCACCTGCGCGCCCGCGCCCCGGACGTCGCCGGACATCTCGGCGATGCCCTGGGCGTTGTCGGAGACCGGGCCGAAGGTGTCCATCGCGACGATCACGCCGACCGTGGTGAGCAGTCCGGTGCCGGCCAGCGCGACCGCGAACAGCGCCAGCATGATCGAGGTGCCGCCCAGCAGGAAGGCGCCGTAGACGCCGAGGCCGATCAACAGAGCTGTGTAGACCGCGGATTCCAGGCCGATGGCGATACCGGCGAGGACGACGGTGGCCGGTCCGGTGAGGGAGGTCCGGCCGATGTCCCGGACCGGGCGGCGGCTGGTCTCGGTGAAGTAGCCGGTGAGCTGCTGGATGAGGGCGGCGAGGACGATGCCGATGCCCACTGCGACGAGTGCGAGGATCCGCGGGTCGCCGTCCTTCCCGAGAATCTCGGCGTCGGTGACGCCGTCCAGCTCCGCGTACGTGTCCGGCAGATAGACGAAGACGGCGACGGCGACCAGCACCAGCGAGATCGTGGCGGAGATGAAGAACCCGCGGTTGATCGCGCTCATCCCGCTGCGGTCGGCCCGGCGCGGCGCGACCGCGAAGATGCCGATCATCGCGGTGATCACTCCGATGGCGGGCACGAGCAGCGGGAAGGCCAGCCCGGCGTCGCCGAAGGCGGCGGTGCCGAGGATCAGCGCGGCGACGAGGGTCACGGCGTACGACTCGAAGAGGTCGGCCGCCATGCCCGCGCAGTCGCCGACGTTGTCGCCCACGTTGTCGGCGATGGTCGCGGCGTTGCGCGGGTCGTCCTCCGGGATGCCCTTCTCGACCTTGCCGACCAGGTCGGCGCCGACGTCGGCGGCCTTGGTGAAGATGCCGCCGCCGACCCTCATGAACATGGCGATGAGGGCGGCCCCGAGCCCGAAGCCCTCCAGCACCTTCGGCGCGTCGGCGGTGTACACCAGCACGACGCAGGAGGCGCCGAGCAGCCCGAGGCCCACCGTGAACATGCCGACGACGCCACCCGTGCGAAAGGCGATCTTCATTGCTCTGTGCGATACGGCGGTGAGATCCTTTTCCGGTTCGCCTTCCGCCGGAGTCGCCTCACGGGCCGCCGCGGCGACACGCACATTGCTGCGCACCGCGAGCCACATTCCGATATAGCCGGTGGCCGCCGAGAAGGCCGCGCCGATCAAGAAGAACACCGACCGGCCGGCGCGCTGATTCCAGTCGTCCGCGGGCAGCAGCAGGAGCAGGAAGAACACGGCGACGGCGAATACGCCGAGTGTGCGCAACTGCCGTGCCAGATAGGCGTTCGCGCCCTCCTGGATGGCGGTGGCGATCTTCTTCATGCCGTCGGTGCCCTCGCCCGCGGCGAGTACCTGGCGCAACAGCACCCCGGCCACCACGAGCGCCGCCAGCGCGACGGCCGCGACAATCAGCACCAGGACCCGGTTGCCGTCGGTCAGCACCGCTGCCGCGAAGGCCGTGGAGTGATCCCACTCGTGCGGGGAAGAAAGCTCCGCCATTCGTCCTCCTTGACGCTTGGGCTGAGCTCAAGATGTGGACGGAGTGCAGGTGTCCGAGCCCGATCAGAACAGGGCACGGCAAACCGCGATTCGCGTTCACTCGCTCCACGAAAATGATCGCAGGAAGTCATGGAACCGGAAAGTTCTCATACTCCGGACGCATTCCTCCGGGGCCTTCGCGGGCCGCGGGAAAACACCGAGGGCCCTGCTTGCTCGGCAGGGCCCTCGGTGAAGACTGCGACGACGACTTCGTTGACTGCGATTACTGAAATTCACCGCGGCGACTGCGTGACTGCGGTGACTACTGCAGACAGACTGCGGTGATTACTGCGTCGGAGTGAAAGAGGAGGGCGTCAGGGAAGCGTGACGTTCGGCGGCGGGGTGGTGGGCCAGGTCATGCGGATCCTTCCACCGTGCTCCCCGGCGGTGACCTCCACCTCGTCGACGAGCCCGCTGATGACCGCGAGGCCCATCTCGTCCTCCTCGGTCTCCGGGTCCGGCTCGCCGGCGGCTCCCGCGGCCGAGCGAGCCCCGGGGACCTGATGCGGCGCCTCGTCGCCGACCTCGATGGAGAACTGCTTCTCCTCCTCGATCAGCGACACCGTCACCGGCGCCGCGATCCCGCCGCTCTGGTGGAGTCCGACGGCCCTCGTGCAGGCCTCGCCCACGGCGAGTCTGACCTCGTCGAGGACGGCCTCGTCGACCCCGGCCCTGCGTGCCACCGCCGCCGCCACCAGGCGGGCGGTCCTGACGTGCTCCGGCAACGCGCTGAAGCGGAGTTCGACGGTGGCCATGCGTCCCCCTCTGAGCTACGGGCGTGCTGTCGGGGGGCCGGGCCGTCGAGCCCGGCCCCCCGGTTTCACTCTGCCTCCCCGGGCCCTCGGCCCGGACCGGTGATCAGTCGGTGGCCGCCACCGCTTCCTCGACCGAGGTGTGAATCGGGAACACCTTGGTGAGGCCGGTGATACGGAAGATCTTCAGAATGCGCTCCTGGTTGCAGACCAGGCGCAGCGAGCCCTCATGGGCGCGCACCCGCTTCAGTCCGCCGACCAGCACGCCGAGCCCGGTGGAGTCGAGGAAGTCCACGCCCTCCATGTCGACGACGAGGTGGAAACTGCCGTCGTTCACCAACTCGACCAGCTGCTCGCGCAGCTTGGGCGCGGTATATACGTCGATTTCGCCGCCGACCCTGACGATCGTGCGATCGCCGATGGTCTCGGTCGACAAGGACAGGTCCACGGATCCTCCAGCACCTTGCTATCGAGCGGTCGCCCTCGGGGCATCTCGGGTTTCAGCCCCCGGGACGGTTCGCCAGCCGCGATGGCATTCAATCACTTACCGGCAGGCGTGCACGACGCCTTGGTCCCATTGTCCGTCACGCCAGTGACACACTCGGTGCCGATGGCCGAGAATCACCGATCCGATCGATCCCCGACGCAGCCCGCACCGCGGCCCACTCCGGCCATGGTGCTGGACCGGCTCGCCTCCGGTCCGAGCCGGGCCTCGCGCATCACTCATACGGAGCACTTGCCCCCGCGCGCGGGTCGCCATGCAGTGTGGCCGCACCGGATCCGTTCCGAGGTCGTCGCCGCCGTGCGGGACGCCGGCATCGAGCACCCCTGGGCGCACCAGGCGCGTGCCGCCGAGCACGCCCTGGACGGCGACTCGGTGGTCGTCGCCACCGGGACCGCCTCCGGCAAGTCGCTGGCGTACCTCGTCCCGGTGTTCTCCACCCTCCTGGACGGCGCCGAGGCCCCGAACGGCCGCGGCGCCACCGCGCTCTACCTGGCCCCCACCAAGGCCCTCGCGGCGGACCAGTGCCGGGCCGTGAAGGAGCTCTCCCGCCCGTTGGGCCACGCCGTACGGCCGGCCGTGTACGACGGCGACACCCCGTTCGAGGAACGCGAGTGGATCCGCCAGTACGGGACCTACGTCCTGACCAACCCGGACATGCTCCACCTGGGCATCCTGCCGTCACATCCGCGGTGGGCCTCCTTCCTGAAGGCGCTCAAGTACGTCGTCGTCGACGAGTGCCACACCTACCGCGGCGTCTTCGGCTCGCACGTCGCCCACGTGCTGCGCCGGCTGCGCCGCCTGTGCGCCCGCTACGGCTCCTCTCCCGTGTTCCTGCTGGCCTCGGCGACCGCCGCCGAGCCCGCGGTGGCCGCGCGCCGCCTGACCGGCCTGCCGGTGGTGGAGGTGGCCGACGACGCCTCGCCGCGCGGTGAACTGGTGTTCGCGCTGTGGGAGCCCCCGCTCACCGACATGCAGGGCGAGAGGGGCGCCCCGGTCCGCCGCACCGCCACCGCCGAGACCGCCGACCTCCTCACCGACCTCACGCTCCAGGGCGTGCGCAGTGTCGCCTTCGTCCGCTCCCGGCGCGGGGCCGAGCTGATCTCGGTGATCGCCCAGGAACGGCTCGGCGAGATCGACCGCTCCCTGGCCCGGCGTGTCGCGGCGTACCGGGGCGGCTATCTGCCCGAGGAACGGCGCGCCCTGGAACGAGCCCTCCATTCGGGTGAACTCCTCGGGCTCGCCGCCACCACCGCCCTCGAACTCGGCGTCGACGTGTCCGGCCTCGACGCGGTGGTGATCGCCGGTTATCCGGGCACGCGCGCGTCGCTGTGGCAGCAGGCGGGCCGGGCGGGGCGGTCCGGGCAGGGGGCGCTGGCCGTACTGGTCGCCCGCGACGATCCGCTGGACACCTTCCTCGTCCATCATCCCGAGGCCCTGTTCGACCAGCCGGTGGAATCGACCGTCCTCGACCCCGACAACCCGTACGTCCTCGCCCCGCACCTGTGCGCCGCCGCCGCCGAGCTGCCGCTGGTCGAGGAGGACCTGGAGCTGTTCGGGCCGGCCAGCGCGGAGCTGCTGCCCCAGCTGGAGGCGGCGAAGCTGCTGCGCCGGCGCACCAGGGCCTGGCACTGGACCCGCCGGGAGCGGGCCGCCGACCTGGCCGACATCCGGGGCGAGGGCGGACAGCCGGTGCAGATCGTGGAGTGCGGCACCGGCAGGCTGCTCGGCACGGTCGACGCCGCGTCCGCGCACACCACCGTCCACGAGGGCGCCGTCCACCTCCATCAGGGGCGCACCTATCTGGTGCGCTCCCTCGACCTGGACGATTCGGTCGCCCTGGTCGAGGAGGCCAACCCGCCGTACTCCACGGTCGCCCGCGACACCACCTCCATCTCCGTGCTGGAGACCGACGTCGAGATCCCGTGGGGCGCGGCGCGCCTGTGCTACGGCTCCGTCGAGGTCACCAACCAGGTCGTCTCCTTCCTCCGCCGCCGGCTCATCACCGGCGAGGTGCTGGGCGAGTCCAAACTCGACCTGCCTCCCCGCACCCTGCGCACCCGCGCCGTGTGGTGGACGGTCACCGAGGATCAGCTGGACGAGGCCCGGATCAACCCGGAGATCCTCGGCGGCGCCCTGCACGCCGCCGAGCACGCCTCGATCGGCATGCTGCCCCTCTTCGCCACCTGCGACCGCTGGGACATCGGCGGCGTCTCGATCCCGCTGCACCCCGACACCCTCCTCCCGACGGTCTTCGTCTACGACGGTCATCCGGGCGGCGCGGGATTCGCCGAACGCGCCTTCCACACCGCCCGCTCCTGGCTCACCGCGACCCGCCAGGCCATCGCGTCCTGCGAGTGCGACGCCGGCTGCCCCTCGTGCATCCAGTCCCCCAAGTGCGGCAACGGCAACGATCCGCTGCACAAGAGGGGCGCGGTGCGACTGCTGACGGTGCTGCTGCGGGGGGCGCCCGAGGAGAAGCCGGAAGAGGGGTCGGAGGCGACGCCGGGCGAGGAGCGGTAGCGGCGTTCACGGTGCCGGGCTGCTGGGCGGCAGCGGCCCGGCACTGCCGGACTCCGCAGTCCGGCTGCGCGGTGGCAGCGGCTCCGTGCCGCCCGGCTCCGTGCCCGGCGGCGCCCAGTCCGCGGGGCCCGCCCGGGACCGGACCTCCGCCGTGAACGGTCCCCGCCCCGCGGTCGCCGTCACGTCCGAGATCTCCCCGACGAGCGCGCACCGCGTCAGCCGCGCACCCTGCGCCCGCGCGATCTCGTCCGCCCTGTCGCAGGCCGTCGAGGCGCCCAGCGTCCACTGGTCCGCCGCCGCGAGCGCCGCCAGGTCCGCGCCGCCGGCCGCCCGGTGCCGGGCCAGGACAGCCTGTCCCAGGGCCAGCACCACGCCGAACACCACGCACAGGACGGCGATCGCCCCCACGCTCCAGACGGTGGCCGACCCGCGATCCGCGTCCGGGCTCGCCGGGCGGGTCCACCTCACCCGACGGGTCGGCCCGACCCCGCGGCCCGCGTCAGGGCGCTCCAGGCGGATCCACCTCACCCGACGGGTCGGCGCAGCCCCGCGGTCCCGCACCGCCGGGTGGCCCCGGCTCGGACCGCCCCCGCACGCATGCCGTCTCGTCCTCATCCCGGCGCCCCCTCCGCCAATGCCACGGCCTCCTCCCGCAGTCGGTAACCCAGCCGTCCCACCGCGGGCGCCTCGGCCGTCACCACGACCCGCACCCGGTCCGCCTCCCGGCTGACCGTGACCCTCGCCCCGTGCGGCGCCGCCTCCCGGACCGCCGTCACGACCGCGTCGGGCGAGTCCTGGCGGGCCGCCGCGCGGGCGCCGGTCCTGGCCGCGTCCACGCACTGGATCTGCGCGGCCACGACGAGCACCACCCAGGTGAGCCCCATCGCGAAGATCACCAGCACTGGCAGCACCACCGCGGCCTCCGCCGTGACGAACCCGCCGTCCCGGTCCGTGCGCCGCTCACATCCGCGCATCGAGCGCCCGCTTCACGATGGCCTGCAGCTCCGCGTTGACCTGCCCGCTGGTGATGACCTTGTAGAGGATCGCCGCGAACGCCACCGCGGCGACGATGCCGACGGCGTACTCGGAGGTCACCATGCCCGCCTCCCTCCGCACCCCGCGTGTTCCGCACACCAGCGCCCGCGCCCACGCCCGGACCGCCTGTACCGCCCGTGTCACCTGCTTCATGTGATTCATCCGGTTCGCCTGGTTCATCCCAACTCCCTTCAAGTCCCTGTGCCTGGTTGCGACGTCCGTGTCGTCGCTCGTGGAATTCGGTAGTCGTCGCTTGTCGTTGCTCAGTTGCTCATCGGCCCGGCCTCCTGCCCCCGGCGTGCCTCGTCCGCCGTACCGCCGGAGCGCGCTGCCGCTGTGCTGCCGCGCCGCCGTCAGCCACCACCCCCTCCCAGCACCCCTCCCGCCAGACCGATCACCACGGGCAGCACGCCCATCGCGATGAAGGCGGGCAGGAAGCACAGCCCCACCGGGGCCGTGACCATGACGGCCGCCCGCCGGGCCCGTTCCGTCGCGCTCCGGGCCCAGTCGGCGCGGGCGTCGGCGGCGATCCGGGCGACCGGTGCCGCGGCGGGGAGCCCGGAGACGTCGGCCCGTTCCAGCAACCGCGCCAGTGCTCCCGCGCCGGGTGCGGCGGCCAGCGCGCGCCACGCCTCGGCCGGCGCTCCCCCGAGCCGCACCTCCGCCGCGCCGCGTGCCAGCGCGTCCCCGACGGGACCGCCCAGCGCCTCTCCCACGGCCCGGGCGGCGATCACCGGTCCGGCGCCGGCCGTGATGCAGGCGGCCAGCAGGTCGGCGGCGAGCGGGAGTTGGCGAGCGGCGGCCCGGGCGTCCGACTCGGCCTCGACTCCACCGGCCGCCGCCTGCCGCAGACGCCACCGCCACAGCCCGACCGCACCCGCGGTCCCGACGGCCATGCCCATGACCCCGCCGACCAGCACCCACCCGGCGACCGCCACCACGCCCACCGGCCACCAGCGGCGTACGACCTGTGTGCCCCGCAGGCGCCGCTCGGCGACCACCGCATCAGCCCCGGCCGGCACCAGCCCGCCCAACCTCCTGCGCACCCGGCGTCTTTGCCGCGCTCCCCGCGCCCCCGCCACCAACCACGCGCCGAGCAGCACGACCCCCAGGGCCACCCCCAGCCTGTGGAAAACCTCCGCACTCACACCGCTCCCCTCTCGGATCCCTCGGTCCCTCGATCCCTCACCGCCCGCCGCCCCGCCGCCCCGCCGATGCATCACCACACCGGACCCCGCCCCCGCACAGCACCGCCCCACACCACCGCCCCTCACCCCGTCCCCTCCGCGCCCCGCACGATCCGCAGCACCCACCACAGCCCCACCCCCTCCAACACCCCTCCGACGACCAGGCAGGCCAGACCCGCGCCGGTGTGCAGCAGGACTCGCAGCGGGTCGGCGCCCAGGGCCGACCCCAGGCACAGGCCGAACACCGGCAGCCCGGCGAGCATCACGGCGGTGGCTCGAGCACCGGCCAACTGAGCACGCAGTTCCGCGCGTTGGTCCCGCTCCGCGCGCAGCGCGCCCTCGAGCCGGTCCAGCCCTGCCGCAAGGCCCGCGCCCCGGTCCACGGCGACCTGCCAGCACGCCGCCAGCCCCAGCAGCCCGTCGGCCCCCGGCCGGCGTGCAGCCGTCGCGAGCGCCGACGGGACGTCCCCGCCGAACCGCGCCGCCGCCAGCACGGCCGCCTGCGCCTCACCGAGGCCACCGGACTCCCGTGCCGCCCGCAGCAGCGCCTCACCCGGGTGTCGTCCCGCCCGCACCTCGCCGGCGAGCACTCCGCACAGCGCGATCACCGCGTCCCCGCGGCGCTCCCCTGTCCGCCGCGCCTCCCGGGCCAGCCGCGCCCGCCGCAGCACTGGCACTCCGGCCGCCCCGACGATCACCGGCAGCACGGATGCGCCCAGCACCGCCCCACCCAACCCGACCACCAGGACCCACCACTCGCCCCTGAACCGCCCACGCAGCCCCCGCAGCTCACCGGCACACCATCGCCACCACGACGGCCCGGCCCGCACCACTCCACCGCCTCTGCCACCGCCCCCGGCACGGCCCTCACCCCCGGCCAGCAGCATCCGAGCCCGCGTCGCCCCGGGCCAGCCCCTGCCGATCAACCACAGCGCGGCCCCGCCGCACACCACGGCCGTCCCCGTCACCGACTCCTGCACAGCACCGCTCACCCTTCGTCCTCGTCACCCTCGACCTCGCCCAGCCGCCGCCGCTCACTCGACCGCCCCGCTCCCACCCCGCCGATCACCACTCCACTCCCTCGCCACCACCACCTCCGTCCCCACCGCGCAGCAGCTCCCGCAGCCGCTCCCAGCCCCGCTCCCGCCGGAACGCCTGTTCGCCCCACCGCAGCGCGGGCACCGTCCTCACCAGCCCGGACGGATCCCGCTCCAGCACATGCACTTCCGAGATGAGCCGCCGCCCGGTACGGTCGCGCACCAGGTGCAGCACGACCGAGAGCGCGGCGGCCAACTGGCTGTGCAGCGCGGCTCGGTCGAGCCCGGCTGCGGTGCCGAGCGCCTCCAACCGGGCCGGCACGCCCGCCGCCGCGTTGGCGTGGACGGTGCCGCAGCCTCCCTCGTGGCCCGTGTTCAAGGCGGCCAGCAGATGGACCACTTCAGGACCGCGCACTTCGCCCACGACCAGCCGGTCGGGCCGCATCCGCAACGCCTGCCGCACCAGGTCGTCGAGCGTGACGAGCCCGGCACCCTCCTGGTTGGCAGGTCTGCTCTCCAGCCGGACGACGTGCGGATGGTCCGGCCGCAGCTCGGCCGAGTCCTCGGCGAGCACGATCCGCTCGCCCGGTCCGACCAGCCCCAGCAGGGCGCTCAGCAGCGTCGTCTTTCCGGTGCCGGTGCCCCCGCTGATCAGGAAGGACAGCCGTGCCCGCAGCAAAGCCCACAGCACTCGGTCGCCGCCCGGCGGAACCGTGCCCGCCTCGACCAGCTCCCTGAGCGTGAACGCGCGCGGGCGGACCACGCGCAGGGACAGGCAGGTGCAGTCGACGGCGACCGGCGGCAGCACGGCGTGCAGCCGGGTCCCGTCCGGCAGCCGGGCGTCGACCCACGGCCTGGCGTCGTCCAGACGCCGCCCCGCGACGGCGGCCAGTCGCTGCGCCAGACGTCGTACGGCCGCCGCGTCCGGGAAGGAGACGGGCGTCAGTTCCAGTCCGCCGCCCCGGTCGACCCAGACCCGGTCCGGAGCCGACACCAGGACGTCCGTGACGGAGGGATCGGCCAGCAGCGGCTCCAGCGGACCGCTGCCGACCAGCTCGGAGCGCAGGTGCTCGGCCGCCCCCAGCACCTCGGCGTGGCCGAGCACCCGCCCCTGTTCGCGCAGCGCCTGTGCCACCCGGGCCGGCGTCGGTTCGGCCCCGCTCTCGGCCAGCCGCTGCCGCACCCCGTCCAACAGCGCCGGACCACCCGCCCACCCGGTCTCACCCGAGCCCTGCACCTGTCGAACCCGGCTCACCCCGTTCAGCCTGTTCACTCGGTCCACCCCGTCCACCCCGTCCACCCGGTCCACACCACTCGACCCGCTCAGCCCTCTCACACCGCTCAACCCACTCACCCGCCGCCCCCGCGCGCGACCCTCGGGCCGCTCGCGCCCTTCAGGCCACCCACGCCCCTCACCTCACTCACGCCGCCGGCCCTCACTCCTCGCCCCCTCCCGCCCCTCACGCCGACCCCGCCTCCAGCACCGCCCGCTCCCAGAACTCCTTGCAGAAGCGCGCCAGCGGCCCCCTTCCGCCCGCGCCCGGCGGGGACTTCCCGTCACCGGGGCGCAGCAGGGCGGACTCGACGGGCACCTCGCCCGCCAACGGGAGCCCGAGGAGGCGGGCCACCTCGCGGTCGTCCAGGCCGGGCGCGTACGGGCCGCGCACCGCGACACGCAGGTCGCCGAGGACCATGCCGACGGCGGCGGCGACCCGGCCGCCGGCCGCGACGGCGCGCAGTTCGGCGGGGACCAGCAGGAGTCCGACGTCGAGCTGGGCGAGGACCTCGGCCACCGTCTCGTCCACGCGGCGCGGCAGATCGACGACGACCGCGCCGCCGCGCCTTCTGGCCGCCGCGAGCACCGCCCGGACGGCCTGCGGCGGGACGGCGACGCGGTCGCCCCGGTCCCAGCTGAGCACCCGCAGCGAGTGCAGCTCGGGCAGCGACTCCTCCAGGGCGCCGCTGCCGACCCGGCCGCGCGAGGCGGCGAAGGCGGGCCAGCGCAGCCCGTCGGTGGTCTCCCCGCCGAGGAGGACGTCGAGCCCGCCGCCGAGCGGATCGGCGTCCACGAGCAGGGTGCGCAGCCCTTCACGAGCGGCGGTGACGGCGAGGGCGCAGGCCAGCGTGGACGCCCCGGCCCCGCCGCGCCCGCCGATGACGCCGACGGTGAGGGCGGGTGCACCGACGCCCTCGGCGACGTCGGCGATGCGGTCGACCAGCCACTGCTCGCCGTCGGGCAGCATCAGGACGTGGTCGGCGCCGATCCGCACCGCGCGCTCCCAGACTCCCGGATCGTCCTGGTCGCGGCCGACGAGCACCACGCCCCGCCGCCGGGCCACCCCTCGTACGCGCCGGGCGGCGTCGTCGCCGACCAGGACGAGCGGGGCGGCCTCCCAGCCGCCGCGCTCCGGCAACGAGTGGTGGACCTCGGGCGTGGCGCCCGCGGCGGCGCACAGGCGGAGCAGGTCGTCGAGCAGTCGGGCGTCCTCGGTGACGATCAGTGGTGTGCTCTGGCGCCCTCCGGCGGGCGGCGGATCGTAGGTGACGGATCCGGTCATGTGCGTTCCCCGTTCGCTGCTGGCTGCGGTCCCTCGCGCGGCCGGCGGCCCCGCGATTCCCATAGGTATGGAGAACCGGCGAGCGGCCTCCCTATGAGCGGCCGACGGAATCCGGCCATACGCGCCCGACAAACGGAAGCGGGTCCGGGAACTCGTCCCGCTCGGGCCGCGCAGGAATCACGGTGCAGCGATCCCGGAAATAAAGTGGATCTTGGTGGATAACTGTGGACATCCCGGAGGCTGTGAATATCGCCATCACCCATACCGGTGAAGTCCCGCACGTTGTCCCGCTCGACTTCCACAGAGCAGTACGGCGACTACCGTCCGTGACGGATCATGGGTATGCCGAGGAGGCGGCTTCAGCCGCCTCGGGAGGGTGCGAGCACCGCGACAGGGAGGGAAAAATGCGTCCGGACATGCGACGACCCCCGCCGGGGGGGAGAGCGGGGGTCGTCCCCACGGCCGACTCGGGGGGGGAGGAGTCGGGCCGGGTTAGCACGGTCGCGAACGATCCGTGACTTCCATGGTGTACCCGAGAGCCTTCTCAGGCAAACCCACACGCCCCACCTTACGCCGAATGGGCTGCCCCTATGCTCGGGGGCGTGGAAAACCACTCGTTGCCCCGCACAGCGGCCTTCTTTGACCTGGACAAGACGGTCATTGCGAAGTCCAGCACGCTCACCTTCAGCAAGTCGTTCTACCAAGGCGGTCTGATCAACCGCCGGGGAGTCCTGCGCAGCGCATACGCGCAGTTCGTCTTCCTCGCCGGCAGCGCGGACCACGAACAGATCGAACGGATGCGCGCTTACCTGTCCGCACTGTGCCGCGGGTGGAACGTCGAACAGGTCAAGGAGATCGTCGCCGAGACGCTGCACGACATCATCGACCCGATCATCTACGACGAGGCCGCCTCCCTCATCGAGGAGCACCACACCGCTGGGCGGGACGTCGTGATCGTGTCGACATCGGGGTCGGAGGTCGTCGAGCCGATCGGCGAACTGCTCGGCGCGGACCGTGTGGTGGCCACCCGCATGGTCGTCGGCGACGACGGCTGCTACACGGGCGAGGTGGAGTACTACGCCTACGGGCCCACGAAGGCGGAGGCGATCAGGGAGCTGGCCGAGTCCGAGGGGTACGACCTCTCGCGCTGCTACGCCTACAGCGATTCGGTGACCGACCTGCCGATGCTGGAATCCGTCGGCCACCCGCACGCCGTCAACCCGGACCGTGCCCTGCGCCGCGAGGCCGTCGCGCGCGGCTGGCCGATCCTGGACTTCCGCCGTCCGGTCCGGCTCAAGCAACGGCTGCCGAGGTTCTCGGCGCCGCCCCGGACCGCACTGGTCGCGGCGGCGGCCATAGGCGCCGCGGCGGCCACGGCCGGCCTGGTCTGGTACGCCAACCGCCGCCGCGCCGCGACCGCGTGAACACCAGCCCAGCGCCCCCTGAACCCACCAGACCGAGCGCCCCCCGAGCCTCTCGAACCCCCGCACCCACTGAACCCGACTGACGCACCAGCAAGATTGAACGAACAACCAAAAGAAGCGGGTCCTCCACTTCCGCATCCACCGATTCTGGAGTACAAAGGACATAACGGCCCGCGAGACCAAGGACATCCGAAAGGATCACCTTCAAAACGCACACTGGCCCCACGGACCGAGCATGAACACCGGGCACCCACGCGACGTCGACCCGTCGATTACGGGCCAGCCGCACCAGGTGGCGGGCAAAGTCCCCGACCTGATGGGCACATATCGAGGACGCCTGGTAACCCGGTGAGCATGCCAGCGGCGGTACGAGCACTCGTACCGCCGCATTTTCGTGGGCAACGGCGGGTGCTCGCCGTGCAGGCGATCGCCGTGCGCACCCCTTCGGCAGGGCCGACAGGCCCGGGCCTGCCCTACGCCGCCCCGCGCTGGAGCGCCTCGCAGACCGCCGTCGACTCGCGCGCACCCAGCTCCACGGCCTTCCCGCAGTGCGCGATCCACGCCGCCATGCCCTCCGCGGTGCCGGAGAGGTAGCCGTCGAAGGCCGTCAGGTAGGCCTCGCGGCCCAGCTCGGCGTGGCCCGTCTCCGCCGGGCAGACGGACTTCGGGTCGAGGCCGCTGCCCACCAGCACGATCCGCTCGGCCGCGCGCGCGACCAGGCCGTTGTACGACACGAAGGGGCGCAGCGCGAGCAGCTCGCCGTGCACCACGGCCGCCTGGACCAGGGCCGGCGCGGAACTGCCCGCGATGACCAGCTCGGACAGCCCTTCCAGCCGCCCCGACACCTCCGCCGCACTCGGCAGCGGCTGCCCGATCAGCGGCTCGTCGACCGGCTCGCCCTCCTGCCGGGGCCGCCCCACCCGGTCGGCGTCGTCCGCCGCTGCCACCAGATGCAGCCGGGCCAGCACCCGCAGCGGGGACTGCCGCCAGATGGACAGCAGCTGCCCCGCCTCCGCGGTCAGCCGGAGGGCGGCGCCCATCACGCGCGCCTCGTCGTCGACACCGAAGTCGGTGCGCCGGCGCACCTCCTCCAGCGCCCAGTCGGCCCCGGACAGCGCCGCGGAGCCGCGGGCGCCGCGCAGGGCGGCCTCGGACGTGATCTCGTTGCTGCGCCGGCGCATGACCCGGTGTCCGTAGACCCGGTCCACGGCCTTGCGCACGGACTCCACGGACTCGGCCACGCCGGGCAGGGAGCCCAGGGCCGCGAGCGGATCGGCGGACGCGCCTGTCGTACTCATGAGTACGACCCTACGCACCCAGGGCCCGCGCCCCACGAAGGAGTGGTCTTCTTCACGCGCGTGCGCCCCGCGCCGCCGTCGCGGCACTACGCTTACTGAACATGAAAATTGCTTTCGTCGGGAAGGGCGGCAGCGGCAAGACCACCCTGTCGTCCCTTTTCATCCGTCACCTGGCCGCCGCGGGCGCCCCGGTCGTCGCGGTCGACGCCGACATCAACCAGCACCTCGGGGCCGCGCTCGGGCTCGACGAGCCGGAGGCCGCGGCGCTGCCCGCGATGGGCGACCGGCTGCCGCTGATCAAGGACTACCTGCGCGGCTCCAACCCGCGCATCGCCTCCGCCGAAACGATGATCAAGACGACGCCGCCCGGCGAGGGTTCGCGGCTGCTGCGGGTGCGCGAGGACAACCCGGTCTACGACGCCTGCGCCCGGCCGGTGGAACTCGACGGCGGGGCCGTCCGTTTGATGGTCACCGGCCCCTTCACCGACGCCGACCTGGGGGTCGCCTGCTACCACTCCAAGACCGGAGCGGTGGAGCTGTGCCTGAACCACCTCGTCGACGGCCCCGACGAGTACGTCGTGGTGGACATGACGGCGGGCTCGGACTCCTTCGCCTCGGGCATGTTCACCCGCTTCGACATGACGTTCCTCGTCGCCGAGCCGACCCGGAAGGGGGTCTCCGTCTATCGCCAGTACAAGGAGTACGCCCGCGACTTCGGCGTCGAGCTGAGGGTCGTCGGCAACAAGGTGCAGGGTCCGGACGACCTCGACTTCCTGCGTGCCGAGGTCGGCGACGACCTGCTCGTGACCGTGGGGCACTCCGACTGGGTGCGCGCCATGGAGAAGGGCCGGCCGCCCCGGTTCGAGCTCCTGGAGGACGCCAACCGCCGCGCCCTGGAGACGCTGCGGACGGCCGCCGACGCCACGTACGAGCGGCGGGACTGGGACCGCTACACGCGCCAGATGGTCCACTTCCATCTGAAGAACGCCCAGTCCTGGGGGAACGAGCGCACCGGGGCCGACCTGGCGGCGCAGATCGACCCCGGTTTCGTCCTCGGCGAGGGCGTCACGGCCCCCGCCTGACCGTCAGCGCCGGTCCGCCGGCGCGCCCGGCACGCCCTTCGGGGCCGGGGCCGGGCGGGCGGACAGGAAGGACGCCCAGCCCTGCTTGGGGGCCTCTCCCACCCCGAGCGTGCGCAGCTTGGCCAGCACCGCCGGGTCCTGGGCGTCCAGCCAGTCCGCGAGCTGCCGGAACGAGACGCAGCGCACCTCCGCCTTGGTGCACACCGTCGCGATGACCTCCTCGACGGCGCGCATGTAGGCGCCGCCGTTCCAGGACTCGAAGTGGTTGCCGATGATCAGCGGCGCGCGGTTGCCGTCGTAGGCCCGCTGGAAGCCCATGAGCAGGGCGTCGCGCATCTGGTCCCCCCACTGCCGGTGCTTGGCGGGGTCGCCCTGGGTGGTGGTGCCCGACTGGTTGACCATGAAGTTGTAGTCCATGGTGAGTTGCTCGAAGGAGTGCCCGGGGAACGGCACCAGTTGCATCGACAGGTCCCACAGGCCCTCCTTCTTGCCGGGCCAGACCTGGTTGTTGACGCCGCTGGTGTCGTAGCGGAAGCCCAGTTCGCGGGCGGCCTTGAGGAAGTTGGCGCGGCCCTCCAGGCAGGGGGTGCGGGCGCCGATCAGCTCCTTGTCGTAGTCGAAGGGCAGCGGGGAGGCGCTCCTCATGCCGGAGTTGGTCTTCCAGGACTTCACGAACTGCTTGGCCTGGGCGATCTCGTCCTTCCACTCCTTCACCGACCAGTCGCCGACGCCGCCCGTGCCGCCACAGAAGTGGCCGTTGAAGTGGGTGCCGACCTCGTTGCCCTCCAACCAGGCCAGCCGCAGCTGCTCGACGGTGTCGGCGATGCCCCGGCGGTCGTTGAAGCCGATGTCGGAGCGGCCCGGGGAGTGCTGCGGCGGCCTGTACAGCTCGGCCTTGTCCTTGGGCAGCAGGTAGACGCCGCTGAGGAAGTACGTCATCGTCGCGTTGTTCGCCCTGGCGACCTTGCGGAAGTGGGAGAACAGCCGCTGACTGTCCTCGCCCGCGCCGTCCCAGGAGAACACCACGAACTGCGGTGGGCGCTGACCGGGCTTCAGCCGCTGCGGGCGGGGCAGGTGCGGCTGGGCGCCGGTGAACGCGGTGGAGCCGTCGCCGATCAGCCGGATCGCGCTCTTGGGCGGCGCCGGCGCCGGCCGCGCCTCCCGCGCCCCGCCGCCGCCCTCGCCCTCCCCGCCTTCCCGCGGCCCGTCCGCGCCCCCGCCCTCCCGCGGACCGCTCACCTCCCGGTGCGGCCCGCTCCCCCCTCCCCCGGCGTCGTCGCCGTCGAACGCGCACCCGGCGAGCGATCCGGCACAGACCGCGGCGACCACGACGCCCGCGGCGATCTTCTGGCTGGCGGCCATGTCCGCCCACCTACTTCCTTGACTCGGGCCAACGCCGAAGCGGGCGTTTTCTGACGATCTGCCGGGATTTCCGGCAGCGCCGCCAAGGTCGCACAAGGCCGAGAAGGAATTAATACGACAAGCCGATCAAATGCCCGCATCACTCTCCAGAGTGATTCTCCAGGGCCGTCCGCACGCTCATGTGAGGGCCGTTACAGACCTGAACCCCGCCCCGGCGCCGTCCGTGGGAAGGAATGACCCGGCATGGCGGGCGCCGGCAGCGGTTCCGTACCGCCGGGGGCCGCACACCCGCATAGGTCTAAACCAATTTCCCGACGACCCTTGTCACCGGGCCATTCCGTCTGATGAGCTGTGGCCTGGGACACAACGGACACCCTTCGAAAGGGAGATGTCGTGAGCAACGAAAGCCTGGCCAACCTGCTCAAGGAAGAGCGCAGGTTCCCGCCGCCCGCCGACCTGGCCGCCGCCGCCAACGTCACGGCGGAGGCGTACGAACAGGCCAAGGCTGACAGGCTCGGCTTCTGGGCCGAGCAGGCCCGCCGGCTGACCTGGGCCAAGGAGCCGACCGAGACGCTGGACTGGTCGAACCCGCCGTTCGCCAAGTGGTTCAAGGACGGCACGCTCAACGTCGCCTACAACTGCGTCGACCGGCACGTCGAGGCGGGCCACGGCGACCGGGTCGCCATCCACTTCGAGGGCGAGCCCGGCGACGGCCGCGCCATCACCTACGCCGAGCTGAAGGACGAGGTCTCCAGGGCGGCGAACGCCCTGCTGGACCTGGGCGTGCGCAAGGGCGACCGGGTCGCCGTCTACATGCCGATGATCCCGGAGACGGCGATCGCGATGCTGGCCTGCGCCCGGATCGGCGCGGCCCACTCGGTCGTCTTCGGCGGCTTCTCGGCGGACGCGCTCGCGACCCGTATCCAGGACGCCGACGCCAAGGTCGTCATCACCGCCGACGGCGGCTACCGGCGCGGCAAGCCGTCCGCGCTGAAGCCGGCCGTGGACGAGGCAGTCGAGCGCGCGGGCAACGTCGAGCACGTGCTCGTGGTCCGCCGCACCGGGCAGGACGTCACCTGGCACGACGAGCGGGACGTGTGGTGGCACGAACTGGTCGACCGGCAGAGCGCCGAGCACACCCCCGAGGCCTTCGACGCCGAGCACCCGCTGTTCATCCTCTACACGTCGGGCACGACGGGTAAGCCCAAGGGCATCCTGCACACCTCCGGCGGCTACCTCACCCAGGTGGCGTACACCCACCACGCCGTCTTCGACCTCAAGCCGGAGACCGACGTCTACTGGTGCACCGCCGACGTCGGCTGGGTCACCGGGCACTCGTACATCGTCTACGGGCCGCTCGCCAACGGCGCCACCCAGGTCATGTACGAGGGCACCCCGGACACCCCGCACCAGGGCCGGTTCTGGGAGATCGTGCAGAAGTACGGCGTGACGATCCTCTACACCGCGCCCACCGCGATCCGGACGTTCATGAAGTGGGGCGACGACATCCCCGCCAAGTTCGACCTGAGCAGCCTGCGGGTGCTGGGCTCGGTGGGCGAGCCGATCAACCCCGAGGCGTGGATCTGGTACCGCAAGCACATCGGCGCGGACCGGACCCCGATCGTGGACACCTGGTGGCAGACCGAGACCGGCGCGATGATGATCTCGCCGCTGCCGGGCGTCACCGAGACCAAGCCGGGCTCCGCGCAGCGCCCGCTGCCCGGCATCTGCGCCACCGTCGTGGACGACGAGGCGAACGAGGTGCCCAACGGCGGGGGCGGCTACCTGGTCCTCACCGAGCCGTGGCCGTCCATGCTGCGCACCATCTGGGGCGACGACCAGCGGTTCCTGGACACCTACTGGTCGCGGTTCGAGGGCAGGTACTTCGCCGGCGACGGCGCGAAGAAGGACGACGACGGCGACATCTGGCTGCTCGGCCGGGTGGACGACGTGATGCTGGTGTCCGGGCACAACATCTCCACCACCGAGGTGGAGTCGGCGCTCGTCTCGCACCCGTCCGTCGCCGAGGCGGCCGTGGTCGGCGCGGCCGACGAGACGACCGGGCAGGCGATCGTCGCCTTCGTGATCCTGCGCGGTACGGCGTCGGAGACCGACAGCCTCGTCGGCGAGCTGCGCAACCACGTCGGCGCCGCCCTCGGCCCGATCGCCAAGCCCAAGCGGATCCTGCCGGTGGCGGAGCTGCCCAAGACCCGCTCGGGCAAGATCATGCGCCGGCTGCTGCGCGACGTCGCCGAGAACCGTCAGCTCGGTGACGTGACCACACTGACCGACTCCACGGTCATGGACCTCATCCAGGCCAAGCTCCCGGCCGCGCCCGGCGAGGACTGACGCGACGGGACGACGGGACTGACGCGACGGCTGTCCGGGAGCACCCTCGGACAGCCGTCCGCGGCACCGGACCGGAGATCACTGCGCCGGACCGCCGCAGCTTAGGTAAGCTAAAGAACGCGTCAACAGAGCGACAGTGATCAAAGGTGCGCCGGGAAGTCTGGTCGGCATGTGTTCCGTGCTGCCCGAGACCGGAGGTCCTTCCCATGACCACGCCCCCGCCGCCCGCTCCCCGCAAGGTCTTCGGCCGCCTCTCCCTGCCCGAGCGGAACTTCGTCGCGGACGCCCTGCGCACCGAGACCGTCGGCGGCGTGCTGCTGCTGCTCGCCGCGGTCGCCGCGCTGGCCTGGGCGAACATACCCGCGCTGAGCGACAGCTACGAGAGCGTCAGCCACTTCCACATCGGCCCCGCCTCCCTGGGCCTCGACCTGTCGATCGAACACTGGGCCGCCGACGGGCTCCTGGCGATCTTCTTCTTCGTCGCCGGCATCGAACTCAAGCGCGAGCTGGTCGCCGGCGACCTGCGCGACCCCAGGGCGGCGGCCCTGCCGGTCGTCGCCGCGCTGTGCGGCATGGCCGTACCCGCGCTCGTCTACACCCTCACCAGCTCGGCCGGCGGCGGATCCCTGGCCGGCTGGGCCGTGCCCACCGCGACGGACATCGCGTTCGCGCTCGCCGTGCTGGCCGTCATCGGCACCTCCCTGCCGAGCGCGCTGCGCGCCTTCCTGCTCACGCTCGCCGTGGTCGACGACCTCTTCGCGATCCTGATCATCGCCGTCTTCTTCACCGACGACCTCGACTTCCTCGCCCTCGGCGGCTCGGCGCTCGGCCTCGCCCTGTTCTGGCTGCTGCTGCGCAAGGGCGTGAAGGGCTGGTACGTCTACGTCCCGCTGGCGCTGGTGATCTGGGCGCTGATGTACAACAGCGGCATCCACGCCACCATCGCCGGCGTCGCCATGGGCCTGATGCTGCGCTGCAGCACCCGTGAGGGCGAGGAGCACTCCCCCGGCGGTCACATCGAGCACCTCGTGCGCCCCCTGTCCGCGGGCCTGGCCGTCCCGCTGTTCGCGCTGTTCAGCGCGGGCGTGTCGATCTCCGGCGGCGCCCTCGGGGAGGTGTTCACCCAGCCGGAGACGCTCGGCGTCGTCCTCGGCCTCGTCGTCGGCAAGACCCTCGGCATCTTCGGCGGCACCTGGCTCACCGCCCGCTTCACGCGCGCCTCGCTCAGCGACGACCTGGAGTGGGCGGACGTCTTCGCCGTCGCCTCGCTGGCCGGCATCGGCTTCACCGTCTCGCTGCTGATCGGCGAACTGGCCTTCGAGGGCGACGCGGCGCTCACCGACGAGGTCAAGGCCGCCGTCCTGGCCGGCTCGCTGATCGCGGCGGCCGTCGCCACCGTGCTGCTGAAGTTCCGCAACGCCAAGTACCGGCGGCTCTACGAGGACGAGGAGCGCGACGACGACCTCGACGGCGTCCCCGACGTCTACGAGCTGCACGACCCGGCCTACCACCTGCGGATGGCGGAGATCCACGAGCGAAAGGCCGCCGAACACCGCAGGATCGCCGAGAAGCAGACGGCCGCGCGGCTTGCCGAAGTGCCGGGCGGGGCAGGCGAGGAGCACGACGGTCCGGCATGATCTGACGAGACGGTACAAAAGACGGGACCGTACGCGGGCACACGAGCACGCGACCGTACGCAGGCAGGCACGAGCACGCGCGGACGGGACGGTCCGCAGAAGAGGGAGAACCGCGATGAGCGCACCCGACGGCAGCCCGGTCGGCGCCGAACGCAGCATCGGCCAGCTGTTCGCCACGGCTACCACCGAGATGTCGGCGCTGGTGCACGACGAGATCGCGCTGGCCAAGGCCCAGCTCAGGCAGGACGTCAAGCGCGGTGCGACCAGCGGCGGGGCCTTCATGGCGGCCGGCGTGCTGCTGCTGTTCTCACTGCCCATGCTCAACTTCGCCCTCGCGTACGGCATCCACACCTGGAGCGACTGGAACCTGGCGGTCTGCTTCCTGCTGTCCTTCGCGGCGAACGTGCTGATCGCCGGATTCCTCGCGCTGATCGGCGTGGTGTTCGCGAAGAAGGCGAAGAGGGGCAAGGGCCCGCAGAAGGTGGCCGCGTCGGTGAAGGAGACGGCGGGCGTCCTGCAGAACGCCAAGCCGCATCCGCGACCCGAGCGGCCCGAGCTGACCGGCTCTCCCGCGGACCGCTCCCCGAAGGCCGTCGAAGCTGTGGCACGCTCGTCCTCATGACGGAACCCGGCACTCCTTCGGCGCAGCCCGCCTCGGCCGTACGGCTCGACCTGCCCGGCGGGCAGGAGGTCACGCACCGGGACGTCGCCGCCAACGGCGCGCGTTTCCACATCGCGGAGGTGGGCGACGGGCCGCTGGTGATGCTGGTGCACGGCTTCCCGCAGTTCTGGTGGGCCTGGCGGCACCAGATGGAGGCGCTCGCCGATGCCGGGTTCCGGGCCGTCGCCATGGACCTGCGGGGCGTCGGCGGCAGCGACCGCACCCCGCGCGGCTACGACCCCGCCAACCTCGCCCTGGACATCACCGGCGTGGTCCGCTCCCTGGGCGAGCCGGACGCCGCGCTGGTCGGGCACGACCTGGGCGGATATCTGGCGTGGACGGCGGCCGTGATGCGCCCCAAGCTGGTGCGGCGGCTGGCGGTCACGTCGATGCCGCATCCCCGGCGCTGGCGCTCGGCGATGCTCTCCGACGTCCGGCAGACGGCCGCGAGCTCCTACATCTGGGGCTTCCAGCGGCCCTGGATCCCGGAGCGGCAACTGGTCGCGGACGACGGCGCGCTGGTGGGCCGGCTGATCCGGGAGTGGTCGGGGCCGCGGCTGCCGGAGGACGACGCGGTGGCGGTGTACCGGCGGGCGATGTGCATCCCGTCGACGGCGCACTGCTCGGTCGAGCCCTACCGCTGGCTGGTGCGGTCGATGGCCCGCCCGGACGGCATCCAGTTCAACCGGCGCATGAAGCGCCCCGTGCGCGTGCCCACGCTGCACCTGCACGGCTCCCTCGATCCGGTGATCCGCACCCGCAGCGCCGCCGGTTCCGGCGAGTACGTCGAAGCCCCCTACCGCTGGCGGCTGTTCGACGGTCTCGGCCATTTCCCCCACGAGGAGGACCCGGTGGCGTTCTCCACCGAACTCGTCAACTGGCTGAAAGATCCCGAACCCGACCGGTGATCCGGCCATGACGCCCGGTATACGGACCGGTACGCCTGTCGTACGAACGCCCACTTGCCCGGCGCATAGGCCAAATGAGCGCCCCCCAGGCGGTTATGGACCTTCGGGCGGGGGCAGACGTCGAGGTATGGGCTGGACGCACGACTTCAGTGACGCAGCAGCACGCAACCGTCGCTCGGCCACGGGCCCGAGCTCTCACCGGCAGGGAGGTTCGCCCCAACTGGTGGGCACGGACCCCCGGGTGGGCATTCCGCGCATCCTGCGCCGCCGCGCGCGCTGGGTCTCCGTACGCCTGCGCCATCCGCGCGGCTGAGCCGGCGGTCCGCCGCGGGGCGGCCGGGCGTCGTCACAGGGCGCAGCTGTCGCTGTCCACCTGCTGATTGGCCGTACGGCCCGCGGCGATGTCCTCCTGGATCTCGTCCACCGTGAGGGCGTACCCCGTCTCGGCGTCGTCCAGCGACTTGGCGAAGACCACGCCGTAGACCTCGCCCTCGGGCGTGAGCAGTGGGCCGCCGGAGTTGCCCTGGCGCACGACCGCGTACAGGGAGTAGACGTCGCGGCGGACGGTGCCGCGGTGGTAGATGTCCGGGCCGTTGGCGGTGATGCGCCCGCGTACGCGCGCCGAGCGCACGTCGTACGCGCCGTTCTCCGGGAAGCCGGCGACGATCGCGCTGTCCCCGCTGGCCGCGTCGTCGGTGGTGAACCGCAGCGCGGGCGCGGACAGGTCGGGCACGTCGAGCACGGCGATGTCGCGCTCCCAGTCGTAGAGCACGACCGTCGCGTCGTAGCGCCGGCCCTCGCCGCCGATCTGCACGGTGGGTTCGTCGACGCCGCCGACGACGTGCGCGTTGGTCATGACGCGGCGCTCGGCGAAGACGAAGCCGGTGCCCTCCAGGACCTTGCCGCAACTCTGCGCGGTGCCCATCACCTTGACGATGGACCGCTGGGCGCGCGCGGCGACCCGACTGCCGGCGAGCGCCGGGTCGGGCGGCCGTACGTCGGTGATGGGCTCGTTGGAGAACGGGCTGAAGACCTGCGGGAAGCCGTTCTGCGCGAGGACCGCGGAGAAGTCGGCGAACCAGGTGTCGGCCTGCGCGGGCAGCGCCCGCGAGACGCCCAGCAGCACCTTGGAGCTGCGCACCTCCTTGCCGAGCGTCGGCAGGGTGGTGCCGGCCAGGGCGGAGCCGATCAGCCAGGCCACGAGCAGCATGGCGGCCACGTTGACCAGGGCGCCGCCGGTGGCGTCCAGGGCGCGCGCCGGGGACCAGGTGATGTGCCGGCGCAGCTTGTTGCCGAGGTGGGTGGTGAGCGCCTGGCCGACCGAGGCGCAGACGATGACGACGACGACCGCGACGACGGCGGCGGTCGTGCTCACCTCGGAGTTGTCGGTGAGCAGGTCCCAGACGACGGGCAGCGCGTAGACGGCGACGAGACCGCCGCCCAGGAATCCGATCACCGACAGGATGCCGACGACGAAGCCCTGGCGGTAACCGACGATCGCGAACCACACGGCGGCGACCAGCAACAGGATGTCCAGCACGTTCACCGCTTCAAGCCTCGCCTCGTCACTCCGGCGTCCCCCGGGACACACACCACGAAGGTCACCCTGTCATGACCGCCGGTCGAGTGGGACCAGCTTGTCGCGGTCCCAGGGTCTCTCCCAGCCTGCGTAGTGCAGCAGCCGGTCGATGACCCCGGCGGTGAAGCCCCAGACGAGGGCCGATTCGACCAGAAATGCCGGACCGCGGTGGCCCAGGGGGTGCACGGCCATGGCGCGGTTGGCGGGGTCCGTGAGATCCGCCACGGCGACGGTGAAGACCCGGGCCGTCTCGGCCGGGTCGACCACGCCGACCGGGCTCGGCTCCCGCCACCAGCCCAGCACCGGCGTCACCACGAACTGGCTGACCGGGATGTACAGCCTGGGCAGCACCCCGAACAGCTGCACGCCCGCCGGGTCCAGGCCGGTCTCCTCCTCGGCCTCGCGCAGGGCGGCCCGCAGCGGTCCGTCGCCCAGCGGGTCGCCGTCCTCGGGGTCGAGGGCGCCGCCGGGGAAGGCGGGCTGCCCGGCGTGCGAGCGCAGCGATCCGGCCCGCTCCATCAGCAGCAGCTCGGGGCCGCGGGCGCCCTCGCCGAACAGGATGAGGACGGCGGACTGCCGGCCCGCGCCGTCGTCCGGCGGCAGGAAACGGCTCAGCTGGAGCGGCTCGACCGTCTCCGCGGCCCGCACCACCGGGTCGAGCCAGTCCGGCAGCCCTTCCTTGCTCAGCGTCACCGGGCCCCGCGTCTCGCTCGCTCGTGTCATCGCCACCCCCGCTCTCTCACTGCCAACGACCGGCCACCGCCCGATCGTTCCGTCATCCGGCCCCCAGGGGCGGGGCCGGCCGGCCGCCCGCCTCCAGATACTCCCGCGGCGGGTTGAGCCGCTGGCCCGGGAAGCCGCCCTTCTCGTACTTCAGCAGCTTCTTCGCCTTCTCCGGGTCCGTCTCGCCCTCGCCGTAGGCCGGGCAGAGCGGGGCGATGGGGCAGGCGCCGCAGGCGGGCTTGCGGGCGTGGCAGATGCGGCGGCCGTGCCAGATGACGTGGTGCGACAGGTCGGTCCAGTCGTTCTTGGGGAACAGCGTGCCGACGGCGGCCTCGATCTTGTCGGGGTCCGTCTCGTCGGTCCACTTCCAGCGCCGGACGAGCCGCTGGAAGTGGGTGTCGACGGTGATGCCGGGGCGGCCGAAGGCGTTGCCGAGCACCACGAACGCGGTCTTGCGGCCGACGCCGGGGAGCGTGACGAGGTCCTCCAGGCGGCCGGGGACCTCGCCGCCGAACTGTTCGACCAGGGCCTTGGAGAGCCCTATCACCGACTTGGTCTTGGCCCGGAAGAAGCCGGTCGGACGGAGGATCTCCTCGACCTCCTCGGGGTTGGCGGCGGCCAGGTCCTCGGGGGTGGGGTACCTGGCGAACAGGGCCGGGGTCGTCTGGTTGACGCGCAGGTCGGTGGTCTGCGCCGACAGCACCGTGGCCACGACGAGCTGGAAGGGGTTCTCGAAGTCCAGCTCCGGGTGCGCGTAGGGGTACACCTCGGCGAGCTCGCGGTTGATCCGGCGGGCGCGGCGCACCAGCGCGGTGCGGGACTCGTCGCGGGGCGGCTTCGGCGCGACGGTCTTCGCGGGCGGGGCGCCCACGAGGGCGGCGGTCGCCTTCTTGGGAGCGACGGCGACCTTCTTGGCGGGGCGGACCTTCGCCACCGCAGCGCCCTCGGCGGCCGAGCCCCGAGCCTGCGCGGCATTCGCCGACGCCGCTGCCTCGGCCGCCTTCTTACGGGGCGCCGACTTCTTCCCCGACACCACCTTTGCCGTCTTTGATGTTTTTGTCGGTTTCTTACCGCCACTCGGACCCTGTTCGCCCACAGCGGAATCACGACGTACGGCCACCCGCGCAGCTCCCTCGGCCTGTGCTCTCACCGGCGATTTGGACACCCGGCCAGCCTACGGCCCGCCACCGACATCCGCCCCGGCCCTCGGGGACCGGCCCCCAATTGGCCCCCTGCCGCGTACCCCGGCACACCGGTGCGGCATCCTTGTGACAGATCACACTGTGTGGACCGTCCGGCAAAATGGGCACCACGGTCCCCTGGCAGACGGGGGAGCAGGACCCCTGTGAGCAGGTCGACAAGGAGATAACTCGTGGACGACGTTCTGCGGCGCAATCCGCTCTTCGCGGCGCTCGACGACGAGCAGGCCGCGGAGCTGCGCGCCTCCATGAGTGAGGTGACCCTCGCGCGGGGTGACTCCCTGTTCCACGAGGGCGACCCGGGCGACCGCCTCTACGTGGTCACCGAGGGCAAGGTCAAGCTGCACCGGACGTCGCCCGACGGCCGCGAGAACATGCTGGCCGTCGTCGGCCCCGGCGAGCTGATCGGCGAGCTGTCGCTGTTCGACCCGGGCCCGCGCACGGCGACCGCCACCGCCCTCACCGAGGTCAAGCTGCTCGGCCTCGGCCACGGCGACCTCCAGCCCTGGCTGAACGCCCGCCCCGAGGTGGCCTCCGCCCTGCTCCGCGCGGTCGCCCGCCGGCTGCGCAAGACCAACGACGCGATGTCCGACCTCGTCTTCTCGGACGTCCCCGGGCGTGTGGCCCGCGCCCTGCTGGACCTGTCCCGCCGGTTCGGCGTGCAGTCCGAGGAGGGCATCCACGTCGTCCACGACCTCACGCAGGAGGAGCTGGCCCAGCTGGTCGGCGCGTCCCGCGAGACGGTCAACAAGGCCCTGGCGGACTTCGCCCAGCGCGGCTGGCTCCGCCTGGAGGCCCGCGCGGTGATCCTGCTGGACGTGGAGCGGCTGGCGAAGCGGTCGCGGTAACGCGCCCGGCGCCGGCGCGCGGGCGGGGGGCGAAGGCTCTAGATGAGCCCGTGCTCCTCCAGGTAGTCCAGCTGCGCCCGGACGGACAGTTCCGCCGCCGGCCACAGGGAGCGGTCCACGTCCGCGTAGACATGGGCGACGATCTGGTGCGGGGTGCGGTAGCCGTCCTCGACCGCCGTCTCGACCTGTGCGAGGCGGTGGGCGCGATGGGCGAGGTAGAACTCGACGGCCCCCTGGGCGTCCTCCAGGACCGGCCCGTGACCGGGCAGGACCGTGTGGACGCCGTCGTCCACCGTGAGGGACCTCAGCCGGCGCAGGGAGTCCAGATAGTCCCCGAGGCGGCCGTCGGGGTGCGCCACGACCGTCGTGCCGCGCCCCAGGACGGTGTCGCCGGTCAGGACGGCCCGGTCGGCCGGCAGATGGAAGCACAGGGAGTCCGAGGTGTGCCCCGGCGTGGGCACGACCCTCAGCTCCAGTCCGCCCACGGTGATCACGTCCCCGGCGGCGAGCCCTTCGTCGCCCAGCCGCAGCGCCGGGTCCAGGGCGCGCACCTTGGTGCCGGTCAGCTCGGCGAAGCGGGCGGCGCCCTCCGCGTGGTCGGGGTGGCCGTGGGTGAGCAGAGTGAGGGCGACGCGCTTGCCGGCCCGCTCGGCGACGTCGACCACGCGGGCGAGGTGACCCTCGTCCAGCGGGCCCGGGTCCACGACGACGGCCTGCGCGGAGCCGGGCTCCGACAGGATCCAGGTGTTGGTGCCGTCCAGGGTCATCGCCGACGCGTTGGGTGCGAGGACGTTGACCGCGCGCGGGGTGGCGGGACCGGAGAGGGCACCGCCGCGCGGCTGACCGGGGAGGGCTGCTGCGTCCGTCATGCGGAGGGACCTTCCAGGACGTCGGCGGGGCGGGTCGGGACGGGTTGCGGGCCGCGGTCGGAAGGGCCGCTTTCCGGGCTCGGGCCGGCCAGGTCGCCCTGCGGGCGCGGATGGGCCGGGACGTGCCGGGTGAACTCGTCGTGGCCCGGCCAGGAGAGCACGACCTCGTCGCCCACCAGCCGCGCGGTGGCCAGGACGGGCGTCATGTCCCTCCCGGGTGCGGCGGCGAGGGCCTCGGCGGCCGCGCCGTACGGCATCAGCTGGCGCAGCGTGGCGATGGTCGGCGGCATCATCAGCAGCTCGCCCGCGTCGTACGACGCCGCGGCCTCGGCGGGCCGGATCCACACGGTCCGGTCGGCCTCCGTGGAGGCGTTGCGGGTGCGCTGGCCGGAGGGAAGCGCGGCGACGAAGAACCACGTGTCGTAGCGCCGCGACTCGAACTCGGGGGTGATCCAGCGGGTCCAGGCCCCCAGCAGGTCGGAGCGCAGGACGAGGCCGCGGCGGTCGAGGAACTCGGCGAACGACAGCTCACGGGCGACCAGGGCGGCGCGGTCGGCCTCCCAGTCGGGCCCGGTGGTGTCGCCGACCACCGCGTCGGGAGCGGGCCCGGCCAGCAGGACGCCCGCCTCCTCGTACGTCTCCCGTACGGCCGCGCAGACGATCGCCTGCGCCTCCGCCTCGCCGACGCCGAGCCGCCGCGCCCACCACGCGCGCGCGGGGCCCGCCCAGCCGACGTGGCGTTCGTCGTCACGGGGGTCGACTCCGCCGCCCGGGTACGCGTACGCGCCCGCCGCGAAGGCCATGGAGGCGCGCCGGCGCAGCATGTGGACGACGGGGCCGTCGCCGGTGTCCTTCAGCAGCATGACCGTGGCCGCGCGCCTGGGGGGCACCGGCGTCAGGGAGCCGTCCGCCAGCGCGCGGATGCGGTCCGGCCACTCCGGGGGGTACCACTGACCGTTCGCCATGGGCGGAGGCTATCCCGTAGTGCGCGGATGTTCGAGAGAGGCGATCATCCGCGCGGGGTCGCGTACGAAGGCCCCGCGGGCCCCCGCACCCCGGTACAGGAGCCTCGTACGACCGCCCCACGCGGGAGAACCCCCGTACGCCCGCACGGGAGCCTGCTACGGCCTTCAGGCGTCGGTCAGCTCGACCTGGATGTCGACCTCGACCGGGGCGTCCAGCGGCAGCACCGCCACGCCCACGGCGCTGCGCGCGTGCACGCCCTTGTCGCCGAGGACCTCGCCGAGCAGCTCGCTGGCGCCGTTCAGCACGGCGGGCTGGCCGGTGAAGTCGGAGGCGGAGGCGACATAGCCGACGACCTTCACGACGCGCGCGATGCGGTCCAGGTCGCCGGCGACGGACTTGACGGCCGCCAGGGCGTTCAGGGCGCAGATGCGGGCGAGGTCCTTGGCCTCCTCCGGGGTGACCTCGGCGCCGACCTTGCCGGTGACCGGGAGCCTGCCGTCCACCATCGGCAGCTGGCCGGCGGTGTGGACGTACGGCCCCGACCGCACGGCGGGCTGGTAGGCGGCCAGCGGCGGCACGACCTCCGGCAGTGCGAGGCCCAGCTCGGCGAGCCTCGCCTCGACCGCGCTCACGCCTGCTTCTCCCGCTTCAGGTAGGCCACGAGCTGCTCGGGGTTGTTCGGCCCGGGCACCACCTGGACGAGCTCCCAGCCGTCCTCGCCCCAGGTGTCCAGAATCTGCTTCGTGGCGTGGACGAGCAGCGGAACGGTTGCGTATTCCCACTTGGTCATGGCCCGACTGTATCGGCCCCGCCCGCCCGGCCCCGCCCGGCACCGAGTTGTCCACAGCCTCCCGGTTGGTTCGGGCGCCGACTGGTTACGCTCGAATACGTGAGCAGGCTCCAGGTCGTCAGCGGCAAGGGCGGGACCGGTAAGACGACGGTCGCCGCCGCCCTCGCGCTGGCCCTCGCCACGGAGGGGAAGCGGACGCTCCTCGTCGAGGTCGAGGGCCGGCAAGGCATCGCACAGCTCTTCGAAACAGAGGCGTTGCCCTACGAGGAGCGGAAGATCGCGGTCGCTCCGGGCGGCGGGGAGGTGTACGCCCTCGCCATCGACGCCGAACTGGCCCTTCTGGACTACCTCCAGATGTTCTACAAGCTCGGCAGCGCAGGCCGCGCCCTCAGGAAACTCGGCGCCATAGACTTCGCCACCACCATCGCGCCGGGCGTCCGCGACGTCCTGCTGACCGGCAAGGCGTGCGAGGCGGTCCGCCGCAAGGACAAGGCCGGCCGGTACGTGTACGACTACGTCGTCATGGACGCCCCGCCCACCGGCCGCGTCACCCGCTTCCTCAACGTCAACGACGAGGTCGCCGGACTGGCGAAGATAGGGCCGATACACAATCAGGCGCAGGCCGTGATGCGGGTGCTCAAGTCCCCGGAGACCGCCGTGCACCTGGTGACGCTGCTGGAGGAGATGCCCGTCCAGGAGACCGCGGACGGCATCGCCGAGCTGCGCTCCGCCCGGCTCCCGGTGGGCCGCGTCGTGGTGAACATGGTGCGGCCGGAGGTCCTCGACCCCGCCGACCTGGAGCTGGTGCGGTCCGTCGGGCGCGGGGACGTGGCCCGGTCCCTGTCGGCCGCGGGGCTGGGCGGCGCCCGCCGCGGGCAGCACGCCGAGCGGCTGGTGGACCCGCTGCTCGCGCAGGCCGAGGAGTACGCCGCGCGCTACCGCCTGGAGCACGAACAGCGCTCCGTCCTCGGTGAGCTGGGCCTGCCGCTGCACGAACTGCCGCTGCTCGCCGAGGGCGTGGACCTGGCGGGCCTGTACGAACTGGCCACCGAGCTGCGGAAGCAGGGGATGTCATGAGCCCGGACCCGGCCCAGCAGTCCGACCCCGCCCGTCCCCGTCTGGGGCCCGCGCGCGTGCTGGACGTCGATCCGCTGCTGGACGACCCCGGAACCCGCATCGTGGTGTGCTGCGGCGCGGGCGGCGTCGGCAAGACCACCACGGCCGCGGCGCTCGGCCTGCGCGCCGCCGAGCGCGGCCGGAAGGTCGTCGTGCTCACCATCGACCCGGCGCGCCGGCTCGCCCAGTCCATGGGCATCGACTCCCTCGACAACACCCCGCGCCGGGTCAAGGGCATCGAGGGCGACGGCGAACTGCACGCCATGATGCTGGACATGAAGCGCACCTTCGACGAGATCGTCGAGGCGCACGCGGACCCCGAGCGGGCCGCCGCGATCCTGGCCAACCCCTTCTACCAGTCGCTCTCGGCGGGCTTCGCGGGCACGCAGGAGTACATGGCGATGGAGAAGCTGGGCCAGCTGCGGGCCCGGGACGAGTGGGACCTGATCGTCGTGGACACCCCGCCGTCCCGCTCGGCGCTGGATTTCCTGGACGCGCCGAAGCGGCTCGGCTCCTTCCTCGACGGCAAGCTGATCCGCGTCCTGCTGGCCCCTGCGAAGGTGGGCGGCCGGGCGGGGATGAAGTTCCTCAACGTCGGCATGTCGATGATGACGGGCGTCCTGGGCAAGCTGCTGGGGGGTCAGCTGCTGAAGGACGTCCAGACGTTCGTGGCGGCGATGGACTCGATGTTCGGGGGGTTCCGCACGCGCGCGGACGCCACGTACAAGCTGCTCCAGGCGCCCGGGACGGCGTTCCTGGTGGTGGCGGCCCCGGAGCGGGACGCGCTGCGCGAGGCCGCGTACTTCGTGGAGAGGCTGGCCGCGGAGGACATGCCGCTGGCCGGGCTGGTGCTCAACCGGGTCCACGGCAGCGGCGCCGACCGGCTGTCGGCCGAGCGGGCGCTCACCGCCGCGGAAAATCTTGAGGAGCCTCGCATTGTGGATCAGCGGGGCGGGAAAGCAGTACTTGGCAACTCCCCTGCCCTGCACGGCAGTTCAGAATCCCCCGACGAGTCCGGCGCGACGTCCCCGGCTTCCCCGGCCCGGCCCTCCGGCGAGTCCCCCGCCGCCACGGACCCGGCCGTCACGGACCTGGCCACGGACGCCGCTCCAGGCGACCTCGCGGATGCCGCCCCGAGCGACTCCGCGGACGGTGCCGACGACGCGGAGCGGTCCGTCGACCGGCTCACCGCACGCCTGCTGAGGCTGCACGCCGACCGCATGCACCTGCTCGCGCGGGAGCAGCGCACGCGTGACCGTTTCACCGCCCGCCACCCCGAGGTGGCGGTGACCGAGGTGGCCGCGCTCCCCGGCGACGTCCACGACCTCGCGGGTCTGCGGGACATCGGGCACCGGCTCGCGGCCAACCATCAGGAGCTGCCGCAGACGGAGGTCTGACCAACCGGCAGGAGCTGCCCGAAACGGAGGTCCGACCGGGCGGAGACGGAAGTCCGACGGAGCGGAGCCTGCACCTGGGCGACGGAAGTCCGAGGGGATTCCCGCGCCGGGCTCGGGATCAGCCGACCGCCGCGTAGTTCTCGTACACCTCGTCGTTGTCGAGCGGTACGAGCCCTGCCCCGCGCTCGTACTCCGTCCGCGCCGTCTCCAGGAGCCGGCGCCAGGACGTGACGGTGGGCCGTCTGCGCAGCAGCGCGCGGCGTTCGCGCTCCGTCATGCCTCCCCACACGCCGAACTCGACGCGGTTGTCCAGCGCGTCGGCCAGGCACTCGGTCCGCACCGGGCATCCGGTGCACACCGCCTTGGCCCTGTTCTGCGCTGCTCCCTGAACGAACAGTTCATCCGGATCGGTAGTGCGGCAGGCCGCCTGCGCACTCCAGTCGGTTACCCAGCCCATACCGGCGCCGTCCTCTCCCGAATCGAGGCTCCCCCACGGCGGCAGCGGCATATTCACCGCCGCCAGTTGAGGACGTTACGGAAGGTGGGCACAGCGCAACACCCCCAGCGGGCCCAATCTTGAATGGTCCGAACGGACTATGGGTAAGCGGCAGATCACCCGGGGGAGTGAGCCCGCGACATGCGCGACGATCCCGGCATACCGGGGCGATTCAGTTGCGCCAGAGCGGATGCCGGAAAAAAGCCGGGGGGTCCGGAACGATTCGGGGTCGCCGGACGTATGGAATACATGGTCCTGCTGCTGTGACAGTTGAGAGCAGCTTAGGCCAAGGCCTGCCCGTGTGTCCGGCGAATGGAAAGGTCCGCACACCCCGCCACTCGCCCCGCCGCCGAGACGCACGACCTCCCTCTTCCCCGTTCCCTCCGCCCTCCGCCCGCCCCGGTCGCCGGACGACCAGCCACTCGACAAACACCCCACTCCCCCAGACGTCACAATCCAGGCGATTCGGCACTCGAACATCCCGAGCGCCGACCGCTCCTTCGGTTCGCTCATGACTTCGGATTAGGCTGCACTCATGCCAAAGAAGCGCTCGGGCGGTGGTCTGTCGCCAACCCAGCAGGCCGCCAAGTTCCTCGGTGTCAGTGTGCTCGCGGGAGCCGTGGCGGCCGGCATCGCCCTGCCCGCCGTCGGCGCGCTGGGCCTGGCGGCCAAGGGCTCGGTCGAGAGCTTCGACGAGCTCCCGGCCAACCTCAAGACTCCGCCGCTGAGCCAGCGCACCACCATCCTCGACGCCGACGGCGGCCAGATCGCCACCGTCTACTCGCGCGACCGCACGGTGGTGGAGCTCAAGGACATCTCGCCGTACATGCAGAAGGCGATCGTCGCGATCGAGGATTCGCGCTTCTACCAGCACGGCGCGGTCGACCTGAAGGGCGTCCTGCGCGCCCTCAACCGCAACGCGCAGAGCGGCGGCGTCGCCGAGGGCGCGTCCACGCTCACCCAGCAGTACGTGAAGAACGTCTTCGTGGAGGAGGCCGGCGACGACCCGACCAAGGTCGCGCAGGCCACCCAGCAGACCCTCGGCCGCAAGATCCGCGAGCTGAAGTACGCGATCCAGGTCGAGGAGGAGCTGGGCAAGAAGAAGATCCTCGAGAACTATCTGAACATCACCTTCTTCGGCCAGCAGGCGTACGGCGTCGAGGCCGCCGCCCAGCGCTACTTCTCCAAGCCGGCCAAGGACCTCAACCTCCAGGAGTCGGCCCTCCTCGCCGGCATCGTCCAGTCGCCCAGCCGCTACGACCCGGTGAACGACGAGGCCGAGGCGGTCAAGCGGCGCAACACCGTGCTGGAGCGCATGGCCGAGGTGGGCCACATCTCCCGCGCGCAGGCCGACGAGGCCAAGGAACAGCCGCTCGGTCTGAACGTCAGCCAGCCGAAGAACGGCTGCATCACGGCGGTCAAGGGCGCGGGCTTCTTCTGCGACTACGTGCGCGCCGTGTTCCTCGGCGACCCGGTCTTCGGCAAGACCAAGGAGGACCGGGCCAAGATCTGGAACCAGGGCGGCCTGACCATCCGCACCACGCTCGACCCGCAGGCGCAGGAATCGGTGCAGGCCTCGGTCAAGGACCACGTCAACCAGAACGACGACGTGGCCACCGCCGCGACGATCGTCGAGCCCGGCACCGGCAAGATCCTGGCGATGGGCCAGTCCCGCCCGTACGGCTTCGGCAAGAACGAGACGCAGATCAACCTCTCCGTCGACCAGAAGCTGGGCGGCGGCGCCGGTTACCAGCCCGGTTCGACGTTCAAGCCGATCGTGGCCGCGGCGGCCATCGAGGGCGGGATGCCGGCGACGAAGTCCTACGCCTCGCCGTACGAGATGGAGTACCCGAGCCCGGTCCCGGCCTGCGACGGCAAGACCTGGGTGAACCAGGAGCGCAGCAAGGTCGCCAACGAGAACGAGTCCGAGGTCGGCCCGTACGCCATGAAGGAAGCGACCGCCAAGTCGGTCAACACCTACTACGTCGAGCTGATCAGCGAGATCGGCATCTGCCCGGTGACCGAGATGGCAGCCAAGGTCGGCATCGACAAGCGGGCCGGCGGCACCCCGATCGAGCAGAACCCGTCGATCGCGCTCGGCACCATGGAGCAGTCCCCGCTGACCATGGCCAACGCCTACGCGGCCTTCGCCTCGCGCGGCATGTACTGCACCCCGGTCGCCATCGAGTCGATCAGCCAGAAGATCGGTGACAAGTCGAAGTCGCTGGCGGTGCCGAAGTCGACGTGCTCGCGCGCGATGTCCGAGACGACCGCCGACACCATCAACACCCTGCTGCGGGGCGTGGTCGAGGACGGCACGGGCACGCAGGCCGGCCTGGGCAGCCGTCCGAGCGCGGGCAAGACCGGTACGACGGACGAGCGGTTCGCGGCCTGGTTCGTGGGCTACACGCCGAACATGGCCGGCGCCGTCTGGGTCGGCGACCCCAAGCACGAGCGCAAGATGGTCGACATCACCATCGGCGGCGTCTGGCACGACAAGGTCTTCGGCGGCCAGGTGCCCGGCCCGATCTGGCGCGACATGATGACCGGCGCGCTGGAGGGCAAGCCCGCGCCCGACTTCACCCTCGTGGACATCCCCGACCCGCAGAAGCCGAAGGAGCGGGAGGACGAGGGCGGCAACGACGACAACCGGAACGGCGACGGCAACGGCCGCGGGAACGGCGGCGCCGTCGGCGGCCTGTTCGCCGGCGGCACCACCGGCGGCGACACCCCCGAGCCGACCTTCACCATCCCCGAGGGCTGGATCCAGGGCGGCGACAACGGCGGCGGGAACGGCAACGGGAACGGCGGCGGCAACTGGCCGTAGGCGGTGCGTGAGGAACGCGGTACGGCGATGGGGGCGCCCCTCTCCTTCGAGGAGGGGGCGCCCCCATCGCCGTAGGGGTCCGTACAGGTCCGGAGCTGTCGGGTCCTGTACGGACCTGTCCGGACAGGGACGTACAGGGACGCACAGGACCGAGCACGCACACCGGCCCCAGTACTCGGCCTCCGGGCTCAGCCCGCGAGCAGCTTCTTCACCACGGCGGCGACCCGGCCGCCCTCGGCCTGGCCGGCCACCTTCGGGTTGACGATCTTCATGACCGCCCCCATGGCCCGCGGCCCTTCCGCCCCGGCGGCCCTGGCCTCGGCGACGGCCTGGGCGACGATGTCGTTCAGCTCCTCGTCGCTGAGCTGCTTGGGCAGGTACGCGGCGAGCACCTCGCCCTCCGCCTTCTCCCGCTCGGCGCTCTCGGCGCGACCACCCTGCGCGAAGGCCTCGGCCGCCTCGCGCCGCTTCTTCGCCTCCTTGGTGATCACCTTGAGGACCTCGTCGTCGGAGAGCTCGCGCTTCTCCTTGCCGGCGACCTCCTCCTTGGTGATGGCGGCGAGCGTCAGCCGGAGCGTCGAGGAGCGGAGCTCGTCGCGCTCCTTGATCGCGGCGTTGAGGTCTTCCTGCAGCTTCGACTTGAGCGTGGTCATGAGGTCGATTGTCGCAGGTGCCGAGGACTGGACGCCCATTGATTTCACGGGCGGTCGCCGGAGGGGACGCACCGTGCCCGCACCCGATGCCGGTCTGACACGATGGAAGGCATGCGCGCGCGATACGGAGTACCCCTGGGCATCACGGCGGTCGCGACCGCCGGTCTCGTCTACTCGGTCGGGTTCGAGGCCCGTTCCTTCCGGCTGCGACGGGTGACCGTCCCGGTCCTGCCGCCCGGCATGTCCCCCCTGCGCGTCCTGCACGTCTCCGACATCCACATGGTGAGCGGGCAGCGCAAGAAGCAGCGCTGGCTGCGCTCGCTGGCCGGCCTGCGCCCGGACTTCGTGATCAACACGGGCGACAACCTCTCCGACCCGGAGGGCGTCCCGGAGGTACTGGACGCACTGGGCCCGCTGCTGGAGTTCCCGGGCGCGTACGTCTTCGGCTCCAACGACTACTACGGCCCCAAGCTGCGCAACCCCGCCCGCTACCTGATCGAGAAGGCGCAGGGCAAGCACGGCCTCAACGGCAACGCGCCCGCGGTCGGCGTCATCCACAACCCGTGGGAGGACCTGCGGGACGGTTTCGACGCGGCGGGCTGGCTCAACCTCACCAACACACGGGGCACGCTGAAGATCGACGGTGTGTCCGTGGAGATGACCGGCGTGGACGACCCGCACATCAAGCGGGACCGGTACGCGGAGGTGGCGGGCGGCCCCTCGGTCACGGCCGACTTCTCGATGGGCGTGGTCCACGCGCCGTACCTGCGCAGCCTGGACGCCTTCACGGCCGACGGCTACCCCCTGATCCTGGCCGGCCACACCCACGGCGGCCAGCTGTGCATCCCCTTCTACGGCGCCCTGGTCACCAACTGCGACCTCGACACGGACCGCGTGAAGGGCCTGTCGACGCACTCGGCGGACGGCCGTACGGCGTACCTGCACGTGTCGGCGGGCTGCGGTACGAACCGCTACACGCCGGTACGGTTCGCCTGCCCGCCGGAAGCGACGCTGATGACGCTGGTGGGTGCGGAGAGCCGCTGACCCGCTCGGCGTACCAGGCGTCGCCCGGTGTGCCCCGTTTCCCTACCGTTGGGGGCATGACGTCCCCCATACCCAGGGACATCCCGGACCTCCCCGCGATCCCGGGCATGCCCGCGCCGCGCCCCCCGACGGTCCCCGCGAGCGCGGTGGTGACGCCGGTACGCCGCCCCGTGGCCGCCGCCTGCCGAGCCCTGACGGCAGCGGCGGCCACGACGGGCGTCACCCTCAGCCTCACCGCCGGCGCCCCGCTCCACGCCCTGAGCCACTTCACGGTCCAGAGCGGCATCCTGCTGGCCCTGGCCTTCACCGCGTCGGCGTACCGATCCTGGTCGGCCCGCCCGCCACTCCCGGCGGCGGTGAGTGGCGCGGCCCTCCTGTACGCGCTGATCACGGCGGCGGTCCACCACCTCCTCCCGGCGCCCACCCCCTGGTCCGGGCCGGCGACCCTGCTCCTTCACACGACGCTCCCCATCGCCGCGGCCCTCGACTGGCTCCTCCTGACCACGCCCGGCCGCCTCCGCCTCCGCCACGCGGCCCCGTGGCTCCTCTACCCCCTGACCTACCTGGCCCTGTCCCTGGCCTGCGCCGCCCACCTGTCCCCCGACCACGTCCCCCCGTACCTCGACCCCACCGCCCACGGCTACCTGCCGGCCCTGAGCAACGCCCTCCTCCTCGGCCTCGCCGGCTACGCCCTGGCCCTGCTCCTCATCGCCCTGGACCACACCCGCCCGAACCCACTGCGCCGCCGCGCCAAAACCGGATTTCGTCTCCAGCCACCGGTGGGCTAAAGTAAACGACGTCGCCGCGACAGCGGCCGACGATCGGGGTGTAGCGCAGCTTGGCAGCGCGCTTCGTTCGGGACGAAGAGGTCGTGGGTTCAAATCCCGCCACCCCGACAGAGAAGTACCAGGTCAGGGGCCTGATCCGCTTAGCGGGTCGGGCCCCTGAGTGGTTTCCGGGGACCGTTTGGGAGAAACCTGGGAGAAGATCTTGGTCGGCTTCTCCCAGGAGGTGGCCGCTGGGCGTGTGTGCGGTTCGGCACCCGAGGGCACTCGGACCTGCGCGTTTGCGAATCCAGCCCTGCAGACGGCCGGGAACGACATGCCCAGCAGCCTGAACCGCCGTTAGGATCACGGCACATGGCAGCCCCTCACGCAGCGCGTCCCCATGACCACGCCCGCGCTCTCGCACGGCGAGTTCGGGCGCTTCGAGAGGCCCGCGGGTGGTCACGGGAGCGGCTCGCTAAGGAGGCGGGGATCGCCGTCCGGACGCTGGCGCGGCTGGAGGGTGAGGGGGCGATCCAGTCAGGTTTCCTCACCGTCGGAGCGGTCGCCGAGGCCCTGGAGATCTCCCTCGACGATCTCTTCCGAGAGACCAAGGCCGCACCTGGGCTCTGGTCCGCGGGGTACGAGGGGCGGGACATCGAGTCGTTCGTCGCCTCGCTCCGTGAGAGCCGCATCGACGTCGTAGCGGACGTCCGGCTCACGCCGATCAGCCGTAAGAAGGGCTTCAGCAAGACCCGGCTCGGGGAGGCGCTGGCCGAAGCCGGCATCGAGTACACACACCTGCGTGGCCTGGGCAATCCCAAGGACAACCGGGAACCGTTCTGGGACGGCCGCCTCGATGTGGGCAAGGCGCGCTTCCGCAGCCTGCTCCGGTCCGAGGAGGCGCAGTCGGACCTCGACCGCCTCGCCGAGCACGCCCGGCAGTCGCGAGTAGCGGTGCTGTGCTTCGAAAAGGACGAGAACCGCTGCCACCGGCAGGTCGTGCTGGAGACAGTCTGCAAGCGGACCGCCGTACCCGTGATCCCCCTGGCCTGACTTCGCCCCCCGCTCCCGCACGCGCCCTTGCCAGAGGCGCATGCCTCTCCTCCAATCAGATCGGGGAGATCAGTGGAGGGGGCAGTATGGGGTCGGGGAATCGACAGCGCGCACGCATCATGATCACGGTCAAGACCTATCCCGAGTTGTCCAACAAGTACCGCGAGACCAGTTGCGTGGCGGGCATACGACTGGACCAAGGGGCACCGCAGCACGTGCGGCTCTTTCCGGTGCCGTTCCGGCTCCTTGCCGAGGAGGCTCAATTCTCCAAGTATTCGATCATCGAGGTCGACGTAGAGCCGCACGGCAAGCGTGACTCACGGCCCGAGAGCCTTCGGCCGGACCTCGACACCCTCAAGATTGTGGGCGAAGTGCCAGCCGACGGCGACTGGCAGCAGCGTTACAAGTACGTAGAGCCGCTCGTCGCACCCTCCCTGTGCGCGATCAAGATAGACCAGGAAGCGAACGGAACCTCGCTCGGCGTCTTCCGGCCCACCGAGGTCGCCTTCCGTCTGACGGCAGCCGATCCCTGGCCCGAGTCGAAAGCCGCGCTGGCCGACCAACTCGACCTTTTCGAGCAGGACATGGCCCCCCTTGAGTGGGTGCCCTTGGACTTCCGCTACCGCTTCCGCTGTGCGGACGACGACTGTCCCACACACGACATGGCACTGAAGGACTGGGAGGCCGGAGCGTCGTACCGCAAGTTCCTGCAGAAATACGGCGAACGAACCGTGCACGATAAACTGCGGGAACGCTGGTACGACTCGATGTTCACCCCCGACCGTGCCGTCCACTTCTTCGTCGGCAACATCGCGGCCCATCCCAAGACGTTCATGCTGCTGGGTCTCTTCTACCCGCGACGGGATGTCGTCGAGAACTTCCAGGAGAGCCTGTTCGACCTGTAAGGCTGAGTACGCAGGGCACGGTCCCGGGGAGCGACCGCATCGGGGCCCCAGCCGTCACTCCTATAGCCGTTCCACCTTGACGCTGGTCGTCGCCGCGGCGCCTCATAGTGCCACGGTCAGTTGCATCGCTACCGACGCTCCACTGCGGGCACTGCACCAACGACCTTACCGGCCCCTCCCGGCATCACCGGCAGCAGTGGCATCATGCTGTCGGTGACGTGCAAGATTCGCCTGTCCGCAGCTGGTGTTCACCTGTTCGACCGTGTCTCGGGGATGAACGTGCTGCTCGACGAGGTGCCCGTTTCAGCTGAGCAGTTCTCCCGTGCTCCGCGGTACCTGTCCGTCGCGCTGACCAACGCCTGCGAACTCCGCTGCGCCTACTGCTATGCGCCCAAGCACGCCGCCACGCTCGACAGGGAGCGTGTAGTCGCGTGGGCGGTCGAACTCGATGCTGCCGGGTGCCTCGGGGTCGGCTTCGGAGGAGGGGAACCGACCGCGTACCGAGGGTTTGCCCAGCTGTGTTCGGACATAGCCCGGTCCACGTCTATGGCGGTGACCTTCACGACCCATGGGCACCGGCTCACACCCGAACTCGTCGAATCCCTGCGCGGGGCCGTGCACTTCGTCCGCTTGTCAGTCGACGGGGTCGGAGCCACCTACGAGCGGCTCCGCGGCCGACCGTTCGCGGTCGTGGTCCAGGCGGCCGGGTTGCTCGGCTCCCTCGCTCCGTTCGGCATCAACGCCGTCATCAATGCCGACACGGTCGGCGAACTAGATGACCTCGCCGAGTTCGCCGACAAGATCGGAGCGTCCGAACTTCTGCTTCTGCCGGAGCAGCCAACTGCGGCGACTCCCGGTATAGGCGAGGCCGACGCTCAGCGCCTCGTCGAATGGGCCGCGACCGCCAGGGCCGGGGTTCGGCTCGCGATCTCCCGTACTGGCCTCGAAGCTGCGCTGCCCACGGCGGAGGCCGTCCCAGGCGAGCGCCCCCTCGACGCGCACATGCACGTCGACGCGACCGGATTCCTGCGCCCCCACGCCTACGCGCCCACGGGATTGTCAGTCGGAAGTTCCATCATGGAAGCCGTGCAGGCGTTGAGGGAGGCACGATGAGGATCTGGAACGGCTACGGCTCGGAGCACTCAATGGACCTGGTTCTGATCGGCCGATTCCAGACGGTTACCGGCGCGAAGGCAGCAGAGGAGCGCATGGAGGCGCTGCAGACCCTCGCCGAGGACGCGTGGTCGAACGACGACTGGCGGAGCCCCGACGAGCGCATGCCTCGTGAACTCGGCCAAGCACTGGCCGAGATGAAGCTGTACGACATGGGAAGGTACGACGTCGACGTCTTCGCACTCGACCACACCGTCACCCGCACAGCGGAGACAGTCCGGATCTGGACCGACGAGTCGGACGTTCAGGGCTTCCTGAAGGTGCTTCTTCACTACGGCGCAAAAGTCGAGATCTTCTCTCGCCACGAATGGGACGAGGACGCGATCACCCGGCCGGATGCGAGCAATCGGAGCGACGGTGGATCTGACTGATCTGGAACGCCTGCCCGGCGCAGCCGACCAGAATTTCGAAGCGCTCACGCGGGCCATCGTGTCCCGCCGCTACGGCGCGCTGGGCACGATGCGGGAGCGCCGTAACCAGCCCGGCGTCGAGTTCTACCTGCACGTCGACCATCCCGGTGCTCTGGGCGACCCCGGCCGCGTCTGGGGTTGGTCGTGCAAGTGGTTCATCCTCAACAGCAAGAATGAGCTCAGCGCAGGCCAGCGCAAGCAGATCGAGGAGTCGCTCTCCAAGGCGATCGCGCACGTCGACGGGCTGACCGACTTCGTGCTCTGTCTCCCAGAGCGGCCCGCCAAGGGCGACGAGGAATGGATCAACGGACTCGGTCGGCAGGGGGTCAGCGTCAAACTCTGGTCCACCGAGAACTACGACGCCCAGCTCGCGGGACACGACGAGCTCCGCTCCACCTTCTTCGGTGAGCTCGCTCTCACTGCAGACGTACTGGCACAAGCCCACAAGCGATCTGTTGCACCCATCGAGGCACGGTGGACGCCACGGCTACACACCTCCCACCACGTAGAGCATCGCATCGATCGAGCCTTGCTGCGCCCGGCGTCGTTTGAGTGGTTGCAGCAGCGCACCGACGACATCGCTGCCCGGATCCAGGCACTGCGCGCAGCCGTCGACGGCCTCGACAACACCTTCCGCCAAGACGCCGTAGGGATTGCCGACGACCTGGACCGGTTCGTCGACGACCTGCGGGAGGTCCTTGACGCCGGGAAGAGTCTCCGGCCCTGGGAGGTTCGCGAGCGCCTCGCCGACCAGCGGCCGCCCGCAACTTCTCCCCAAGCATTGCGACGCCTGGTGCTCAAACTGAGAAAGCGTCGCCTGCCCGAGGCCCTGCTGGTTACCGGTCTCGGAGCGGAAATCCGCGACATCGTCCAGTGGCTGCAAGACACACGGGCGGACACCGAAGCCCCCCTGCTCGCCGTCATCGCCGCCGCGGGACAGGGCAAGACGCACCTCGCCGCGCAGATCACCTCGCCGATCGACCAGCCCACGGCAGGAGTCTTCATCCAGGGCGCGAACCTGCCTGCCCGTGGGACGCTCGACGACCTCGCGCGACGGATCCCCGGACTGAAGGTCGACTACTTCGAGGACCTCCTGGAAGCGCTCAACTCAGCTGGTAACCGCGCCGGCTACCGGATTCCGTTGATCATCGACGGCCTGAACGAGGCCGAGCGACCCTCACAGTGGAGGACACTGCTCGCCGGATTGGCACCGGCCCTGGGCACCTACCCTCATGTGGCGGTGATCGTCACCCTCCGTGAGTCGCTCACCGACCAAGCCCTCCCGCAGGACACAGTGCTCCTGGAGCTGGAGTGGCAGCGCGCGGAGGTCAACGACATCCTCCGCGTGTACTTCCATCATTACCTGATCAACCCGGCCGACGCCTGGCTACCGATGGAGGAGTTCCACAACCCGCTGTTCGTCCGCATGTACTGCGAGGCCGCGAACCACTCCCGCCGAGTGCCGGTGGGCGTGGAGGCGCTGCCTCAGTCCCTCATCGGCGTCTTCGAGCTGTACCGGAAGGGCGTGGTCGAGCGGCTGGCCCAAGATCCTGCCCGCATCCCTGTGCCGGCGGACCAGATCCAGCGCCGCCTCACGGCTCTGGCGAGACACCTGTGGACGCACAGCGTCCGTCGGCTTCCGTTCGACGAAGCACGAAGAATCCTCGACGCTGACCAGATGAACTGGGACGAAAGCCTGTTCCGGCGCCTCGCAGAGGAGGGAGTGATCTTCCGTGAAGAGATCAGAGGTTCCGACGACACGGAGTGCGGTTTCGTTTTTGATCGCCTCGCTGGGTACTTGATCGCCGACGCGATTCTGGTGCGCATTCCCCCCGCGGACGTCAACGAGCAGCTCGCGGAGGCAGCTTTCTGGCAGTCCCTCCTAGGCGACCAAGCGCACCCCCTCGGCGAGGACATCCTCATCGGTCTCATCTCACTGCTGCCGCGCCGCTTCGCCCGACACCACCTGTGGCGCGTCGCCCCGGATGAGCACCGTTCGGTGGTGCTCGCCCAGGAACTCACCACCGAGTCGGACTTCCTCGACGATGAGACCGTCGATGCGCTCGCAACCGCGCTCGTTACCGCGCATCCCAGTAAGAGGAAGGGCCGACCAGCGTTCGGCCGTCTCTGGGAGATCCGCAGGTCCGCCCCGCACCGACTGAATGCCGTATTCCTCGACCGCGTCCTGCGCCAACTGCCACTTCCCGAACGTGACCTGCGCTGGACCGAATGGGCTCGAGTCCAAGCTCCAGGGCGGCTGACGACAGACCTAGAACGAGCGATCCAAAGGTGGTCCGGAAGCAGCAATCGCACTGAGAGTGACGACCTGGACGCGCTGGCCATCGCCTGGCTGCTGACTTCCACGGACACGAGCATGCGGGACCTGGCGACGAAAGCCCTACAGCGCTACGGCCGGCCCGAGCCCAAGCGGCTGTTCGACCTCGCCACCCGGATGCTTGATGTCGATGACCCCTACGTCATCGAACGGCTCGTCGCCGCAGCGTTCGGCGCCGTCAGCGCCCACCAGATGCCCGATCCCGGCGGGCCGCTCGAAGACACACTGCGGAACTGGCTAGTGCAACTACGCGACCGCTTCCTCGACGGTGGGACCAAACCCACCTCACACGAGCAACTGCGCGGCCACGTACGTGCCACCTACGAATTCGCCGGCGTCCTCCACCCTGCCGCTGTTCCGGAGGGGGTCGACGCCTTCGCGCCAAGGTTCGCTGCTGTGGCGCCCGCCGAGGTGATGGAGGACGACGACCCCAACGCCGAGGAGTGCACCCGCACCTTCGGCACGGACTTCGAGAACTACATCATCGGGGCCGCCATCAACGGCAGGGACAATTACGACTTCGCCCACCCCGACTACCGCAGGGCCCGCGCCGAGGTCATGGCCCGCGTCTGGCAACTAGGCTGGCGCGACAAGGAACTCGGCAGCGTTGACCAGTGCATTGCCGCGAACGCCGAGCGGCCTTATAACTCCAAGAGGAAGGTGGAGCGGTACGGCAAGAAGTACGGCTGGATCGCCTACCACGAAATGGTTGGACGCCTCGTGGATGTCGGCCGCGCACCGGCCCCCTTCGGGGACGCAGAACGCTTGATGCCCGACATCGACCCGACCTTCCCCGACAGGCCCCCGGTGCTCCCCATGCCCCTCCCCCTGTGGGCACCCGTGGAACCGACCGACGACCGGACTTGGCTCACCTCGGGGACGGTAGCCGTCCCGGAATATCTATGGTCACCTGAGGAGATCCACGGAGTAAAGGACGGCTGGCTCCTGGCCGAAGGATATCTAAACCACCGCCACGAAGGGCGGAGTGTGTTCGGCTTCTTCCGCACCCTCCTGCTGGAGTCAGAAGACGCGGAACCTGCCCAACGGCTAGCCAGCGAGCGTCAGTATCTGGGAAACCACTTCATCCCTCCGCTGCCGACGGTCCGCAACGTACTGGCCGCTGAGATGCCGTGGAGCCCCCGGTTCGAGCTGACCTTCGACGACGATGCCCCACACGCGTTTCCGCATCGCACGCTGCGTCGAGACTGGCAGGATGACGGCATCAGGATCGATCAGGTTGCCGTGGAGTTCGCCTCCGACAGCACCTCGGAGATCGGGCTCGACGGAAGCTACGACGTGCCGTCGTTCGAGTTCGCTGCCAGGTGCGGCCTGCGACAACTTCCCGGCAGTGTGGACCTCGTTGGCCTGGATGGTCGACGGGCCTCCGCAGTCTTCCGCGTGGACAAGCCATGGCGCGGCCACCTACTCTTCCTGCGCCGCGATCTCGTCGAGGGCTTCGCCGGTGAACGCAGGATCATGCAGGTGGCTTGGGGCGAGCGCGAGGTGGCCGTCGACTGGCACTCGGTTCCTTCATGGGTGCGGGCAGCACAGCGCGCTCACACGCACGTGTGGCGTCATATCCGGATGCTTGAGGCAGGCCCGCGCACTACTGAGAATTAACGGGTTCCGTTGCCCGGTCGCCGATGTTGGCCGGGCCACCAACGCGCCGGTCGGCCTCGCCCTGCCCGCGCGCATCCCCGTCCACGCCAGTCGTCTTCGGAATGCGTACACCACCGCCAGCAGCTCCCGTCCGGCAAGGTGGATGGCGTTGCTCTGGTCGTAGCGGGCCGCACCATCGCTTGACGGTGACTCCCAAGGAACCGCCGCCTAGTCCCGTCCTCGGAGCAGCCGGTCCAGAATCGCTACCGGCGACATCGGAGACAGCACCTTTCGGGCGTCGAGCGACGCCTCCCACTGCTCGGTCAGGCCGGCCATGAGGCGGCGGCGCATGCCGGGGGTGACGTGGGCGTAGCGCGCCGACACTGAGCCGTCGATGTGGCCCATGCGCTCGTCCATGAGGACCTTCTCCGTTCCGAGGTCCTCCATGTGGGTGCGGTGGGAGTGGCGCAGACCGTGGGGGGTGAGGCCCCTGGCGATCGGGGTCCAGCAGGAGTCGGCACGGACCTGGGCGTTGCGGCCACGGACCGGCACACCTGGCCACGGGGCACCGAGCAGCGGCACGGGACGGGCCTCCTGGGGCGCCTTCTTCGGGTACCAGCCGGAGGTGGCCGGCGTGAACAGCCACGTGGCGAAGCCGTTGCGACGCCAGTGCGCGGCATTCTCTGTCGGTGCGCCTCCGCGCACGAAGTTCAGCTCCGCGATGGCGAGTTCCACTCGTGTACGGGTGTCTTCCCGGACGCGCTCCGGGTGGTTCAGGACGTTGGAGACAGTGCCGGTGGAGACTCCCGAGCGGCGGGCGACATCGACGAGCTTGGCACCCTGGTGCCCTCCGGTACGGGCAGTGCCTTGCCCCCGAAAGACGTACCGCTTGCCGTGGCACGGACACGGTGTGGGCTTCGTACGGGCGATGTGGTCGGCGACCAGGGCCGACAGCCAGTCCATCGCGTCGATGGTGCGGTAGCTGTCGTCCTTGGGCGGGCAGCGGACCAGCTCGCCCGAGTCCAGCTCGTACAACTGGTGCTCCACGCGTATGGCTCCAGGCCGGGCGTACTGGGTCTCCAATCCGACGATCTCGCCCCACCGCATCCCCGTGTAGCCCTTGAGGACGACGGCGACGAACTCGTCGTCACGGCCGGACAGCAGCGCCGCCCGCTCTGCGATGAGCAGCAGGCCCAGCGGATCGGTGATGACCTTTTCGGGGCCACGGTCGCGCGAGCGGCCGGCGCGTTTGCCACGCCCGCGCCGCTTTGCGGCGGGGTTGGAGGCGATGAGGCCCTCGTCCACGGCGTCTTCCAGGATAAGGTGGAGCGTCGAGCGCCAGGTCTTGACGCTGGACGCCGCGTACGCGGTCTTCTCCTGTTTCTCCCAGGTGTCCACGTCCGAGCGGAGGATGCCGGCGAGGGCCTTGTCGGCGAATACGGGGAGCAGATGTTCCTCGATGTGACGCCGGTAGTTCTGCATGGTCGAAGCCGCCAGGTCCTGGGCCTCGTACCAGCGGTTGGCGTACTCCCCGAATGTCTCCTGGCCGGCCGACGGGTCTCGCCAGGTGCCGCGTCGGATCTTGGCCTCTTCCTCATCCGCGGCCTGTTTGGCTTCCCTCTTGGTCACGAACTTGATCACCGTGCCCGTCGGGTCGGCGACCGTGCCGTACTCGCCCTTGCTGATCTTGTATCTGCCGCGCCAGTAGCTGCCGCGCTTCTCGGTGTAGCCCACGCCTCGGGTTACCTCCTGTCTGTGGTGTACCGGGTGTTGTCAGACGGCAGTGCCGTACTGGGACCTGCGGGGTGGTCGGGCCCGAAGACGTGGGGCGGGCGAGGTGGTGAGCCCTGCCCGTGAAGTGGCAGGCGCCGGCCTACCGACCCGGCTGGACGGAGGGGTCTGCGTTGATGGCCGGTCGGGTCGCAGGGGAGTTGGCTCCTCGTGCATCCGGATGATTTCGGCAAGGTGTTCGGCGGTGAAGCGGTAGGCGCGGCCGACTCGTGTGTGCGGTATCAAGCGCCGATGCGCCCGGTCCTTGACCCACCAAGCCGAGCAGCCGAGCGTCTCGGCGATCTCTTCGGGACGGTAGAGGCGGGGCAGGGCAGCTTCGCCCTCTGTTCGGTGTGGAAGGCCCGTGAGGGCAGAAGGGATCGGGAGGGGAGGCAAGAGGGTGTGTCCTTACGGGGGAGGTGCTCGGTCGTCCTTGCTGCGAGGTGGCCTCAGGCGCTGATTGAGTCCTGCAGCAGAGCAAGTGGGGAGACGTGCAGGGCTTCGGCTATCGCGGCGAGATCGTCGATGTCGCAGCGGCGCTGGGCGCGTTCGATGCGGGACAGCATCGTGTTGGACATCGGCCGGCCGAGAGCGGTGACACGAGCGGCAAGCTCCCGCTGCGGGAGGCCGCGCTCGGTGCGGAGAATTTCGATGTTTCGGGCGGCCCTTATTCCGGCTGGGCCGATTTCCAGTGAACGTGCTGCCATGGCTCCGTTGTAGCGTGCACTCGCCGGTTTGGTTAACCGGCGATCGTCGGCTATGTTGCGCCCCGCGCACACGGCACGCGGGGCTACGCCCCCGTCGTCAGCCCGCGCGTCGAGCACCGCCGACAGCCCGTCTGACGTGGGGTGTTGTGTTGTAGCTTCGCCGCCCGCAGACGTCAACGGTTTGCCGATGTGATCCTTCTGGCTCGGGTTCCTGGGCAACTATTTGGTCAGCGGCCGATCGTGCCCTACCGTTTTCCCACCTCCCCCTCCGACCTGATTTCCGACCGCCTTTCTGCCGTCAGAGATCTGGCCGTTTGGGGCTGGACTTGTCCGCACTGGGTGTGGCTATGTTGACGACAGCCCCGGAAAATCCGCGAGCGGCTCAGCGAGCCGCGCGGCAGCCAGTCGGTAACTCCCCCACACCTGACGCCCCCACCGCCCCGTCGACGGTGAGCCATGGGTGCCCGCCCCCTGGCCACCGAGTGAGGACCGCCCCGCTCTCGGCACGAATCCGCACCATCAAGCCCGAAGCCTTCGTCTCCGAGTCCCTGGCCGCCGTCTCCCTGACCGCCGAGCGCACCTTCTTCGGCCTGCTCACCCAGGCCGACGACCAGGGCCGTCACCGCGACCACGCCGCGATCATCGCCGGACAGCTGTGGGTCCTGCGCCCCGAACACACCCCCGCCGACGTCGAGAAGGACCTCGCCCAGCTCGCCGACGCCGGCCTCATCTGCCGCTACACCGGCCCGGACGACAAGCGTTACCTGCACGTCGTCACCTGGCACCAGCACCAGAAGATCAACCGGCCCAGCAAGAGCCGGCTCCCCGCATGCCCCCACCACGACACCGTCGACGGCGCCACACGAGCCTGCCTCACCGAGGCCGCACCGCCGCCTCACGGAACCCTCCGTGAGGACTCCCGCCAACAGCAGGAGACGGCCATGAATCGCGGAGACGACAGCAAAAGCGCAGGTCAGAACGGTTTCACGGAGCCCTCCGTGAAGGCGCACGACCCGCTCACGGAGCAGTCAGTGAGTCCTCAAGGTCCGGATCTAGGACCTAGGAACATGGATCTAGGAAGTACCCCTTCGGGGGGCGCAAGCGCCCCCGCGCCCGACACCGTCTCGGCCAAGCACCTCATCGCCGAGTACACCGCCGCTTGCGCACACCGTCCGCCCAAGGACGTCCTGGACCATCTCGGTCGCGAGGTACGCAAGCTGCTCAACGAGGGGATCGACCCCGCACACGTCCAGGCCGGCCTCGCGCTGCACCGCGCCAAGGGCCTGCACCCCCGCACCCTGCCGAGCCTCGTGCACGAGGCCATGAACGCCACCCCCGCCAGGCAGGTTGTCCACAGGTCGTGGACGAACCCCGCCGATGTCGCCGCCGCCTATGGAGACCAGCTCTGACCGCCACCCTCACCCGCGAACCCCAGCAGGTCGGGCCCATCGCCGCCCGCCTCAACGGCATCCTGGCCAGGCGTGGCATCGACCCCGCCGCAGCGGCTGCCGGGGAGTCCCCGGCCGAGCCGGTCACCGCCCTGGAACTGGCCGACGCCCGTATCCCCGCCCGCTACCGCCGCGCCCTGGCCGGTCACCCGCAGATCACCGCCTGGGCCGACGAGATCGCCCGAGCCGGCCGCCCCGGCCCCGGCGGACCCGGTATCGCGGAAGGCCCGTCGCTGCTGATCGCCGGTCCCACCGGCACCGGCAAGACCCACCAGGCATACGGTGCCATCCGCACCCTCCTCACCCGCGGGGTCCGCCTGCGCTGGGAAGCCACCACCACCGCCGACCTCCACGCCCGCCTGCGCCCCCGCGCCGGCCACGACACCGAACGCGACCTGCAGACCCTGGCACGCAGCCCGCTGCTGCTCCTGGACGACCTCGGCGCGGCCAGGACCAGCGAATGGACCGAGGAGCTGACCTACCGGCTCATCAACCACCGGTACGAGCACATGCTCCCCACCCTCATCACCACCAACCTCCCCACCGCCGAACTCCGCACCACCCTCGGCGACCGCGTCGCCTCCCGCCTCGCCGAGATGACCGAACGCGTCATCCTCGACGGCCCCGACCGACGCCGCCACCGCCCCACCTGAACCGGCAGCAGTCCGCCGACCACAGGGGCGGACCTCCGAGGGGCCTTCATCCGGGGACCGGAGTGGTGCCGGGACCGAACGCGGGGGCAGACGACCAGTTCCGGGGACCCGGATCAGGGCGGGGGCCGAGGAGGCGGGGACCGAGCACGGGGACCGGGACCGAGAGCGGGGACCGAGCACGGGGACCGGGGACCGGTCCCCAACGTGCGGGGACTATCCGGAAACCAACGCAGCGACAACCCGTCGGGGACCGAGGCCCGACTCGGGGACCGGACCTGGGGACCGGGGACCGAAGTTCGAACGGGGACCGGGGCCGGCCCTCAGCGCACTCACGGGACCCGGGGACCGGTCCCGGCGAAGCAGCAGGTCACGCGGCCTATGGACGCGTGGAAAGTGGAGCGCGACGGGGACCGACGGCCCCTGGACGGGGACCGGCGTCAGCGTCGGGATGAAGTCCGGGGACCGGGAATCGGGGACCGGGGATGGGGACCGGGGACCGATCCCAGGGGACCGGGGATCGGGACCGAACCCGGGGACCGGTCCCCAACGGGCTCATCGGATGCGGGGACCGAGACCGCCGGTCCCCGCAATTTCGGGACCGGCATCCGCCGATGACCCATGCTCGGTCCCCGAACGTCAGCGCCCAGAAGAAGTGGGGACCGGTCCCCACTCTCGGCTCGGTCCGAGAACAGCCCCACCCCCACCTGAGAGCCGTCCGGGCCCTCCCTCCCCACGAGTCACACAACACCACACCGCAGGCCATGCCTCAGCTGGCCGAGAGAGACTTCCGTGCACCAGGCAAACCACGAATCGCCCCCAAGCCCCCGCCGGGACGCCACCACCCTGGCCCCAGGCGGAGCAAGTTATCGGCCAAGACACTCTTCCCCGCCGGGGAAGGCGTCCTGGCCGGAGCCCGCCCCGGGGGTGGCGGCAGCGGACCAGCACCAGGAGGCGCAGGTCCGCCAGGCAGCGACCGAGGACGGATCGCAGCCGGAGGAGAAGCCGTCACCGCGCACGCCCCGCGCCACGAAGAAGACCTCGCGCAAGCGCTCGCCGAAACCGACCGCGCACAAGCGCAACTACGTATGCAGCGTCCGCCTGAACGACGACGAGAAGACCCAGCTCTCCGCCGCCGCTCGCGCGACCCGTACGAGCCTGCCCGCCTTCCTCGCCCGCAGCGGCCTCGCCGCCGCCCAGGACCTCGACAACACCGCCGCCGCCATCGCCGGCCACCGTGAGCTGGTCACCGAACTGTTCGCCGCGCGCCGGCACCTCGGGCAGGTCGGCAACAACCTCAACCAGATCGCCCGCGCCCTCAACACCGGTGCTCACCCAGCCGAACTCGACGCGGTCGTCGCGGCGGTGCAGCGTGCCGTGAGCCGCGTACAGGCAGCCACCGACCGGCTGCTGGAGCAGCACTGACCGGGCATTCGGACGACGCCTCGTCCCCACCAGCCCCAGCACCCGTCTCGGAAACCAGATGATCCCCCGGATACAGAAGCGCGGGCAGCGCACCATCGGCCTCCTGGCCTACCTGTACGGTCCCGGCAAGCACGAAGAGCACGACGACCCGCACCTGGTCGCCTCCTGGGACCACAACGCACTCGACCCCGGCCGCGACCTCTCCGCCACCCTCAAGCAGCTCCAGCAGCTCCTGGACCAGCCCGTCGACAACCTCGACCAGGCCGAGCGGCCTCGAAAGCACGTGTGGCACCTGTCCGTCCGCAACGCCGCCGAGGACCGGCTCCTGACCGACGAGGAGTGGGGCGAGGTGGCCCGCCGGATGGTCGCCGCCGCTGGCATTGACGACCCCGACCAGGACGCGGGCTGCCGATGGGTGGCCGTCCGGCATGCCGACGACCACATCCACATCGTCGCCACCCTCGTCCGCGAGGACGGCTACAAGCCCGACCTCGGCCACGACGCCGCCCGCGTCCAGGCCCAGGCCCGCACCCTGGAGATGGAGCTTGGCCTGCGCCGCCTCAACAAGGGCGACGGCACCGCCGCCCAGCGGCCCACCAGCGCCGAACGTCACAAGGCCGACCGGCAGGGCCGCCAGCGCACCGTCCGGGAGGAACTGCGCGAGACCGTACGGCGGGCGGTGGCCGGCACCGTCGGCGAGGAGGAGTTCTTCGACCGGCTGGCCGCCGCCGGCCTGATCGTCCACAAGCACATCGCGCCATCGGGCGATCTCCTCGGCTACAAGGTCGCCCTGCCCTTCGACCACAACAAAAACGGCGAGCCCGTGTTCTACTCCGGCTCGCGACTGGCCCCCGATCTGTCCCTGCCCCGCATCCGCAAACGCTGGCCCGGCCACACCACGGACCAGCACAGCGACAAGCCGACGGAGCCGGCCACGAACACGACGCTCAGTGGCCCGGCGGCAGCACGGCGCCGAGCAGCCGCTGCGGCATGGCAGACGATCCTGGTCATCGATCACGACGAAGAGGCGACGGTGGCCGCGCACATCGCTGCCGCGGGCGAGGTCCTGGACGCGCTCGCAGCCACGTCAGCCGCCCACACCCGACGCGAACTGCGGGAGGCCGCCTTCGCGTTCGAGCGCGCCACACGCTCCCACATCCGCTCGCAGCACGGGCATGACCAGGCACTACGGCAAGCCGCCCGCGACCTCGTCCGCAGCGGCCCGGCCCTCGGCCGCGGGAAGGACGGAGCGACCACCGCCATGGTGATCGACATGCTGTTCTTCCTCGTCACCGCCGCCACCCACTGGCACGCGAAGAAGGGCCACGCCCAACAGGCAGCCGCCGCCCGCCAGGCGGCCGAGCACCTGCGCGCCGCATACCAGGCCGCCGCCGCCCAACCCCTCGGCGCGCTCTACCAGCGCGGCCGGCGCCTGGGCCGACCGCTCCTCCAGCGGCAGACGGCCATGCTGCGCAAAGCCGTGCCGGAGCTGGCCGAGCAGATCCTCAGCGAGCCCGGCTGGTACGCGCTCGCCGCCACCATCACCGACGCCGAGGCCGCCGGCCACGACCCCGCCGCTCTCCTGACCACCGCCGCAGGACGACGGGAACTCAACACGGCGCAGTCCGTAAGCGACGTGCTGGTATGGCGTCTACGCCGCACCGCCGACCTGCCCGCCGACACCAGCCACGCGGTCACAGGCCGCCACACGGCGGGACGCCCGGCCAACCCAGCGGCACAGCACGCACAGGGCCGGCCGGGAACCCGGCTGGGCCGACCCTAGCTGCAGACCCATTACCTCAAGCCCATGGTGATGCAAGGGGTGAAGGCCGCTGCGCGGCGGACCAGCCCAGGACCGGGACCACAGGCAACGCCTTCGCGAGCGCTCTCGGGCAGCAGACGGGGAGCTGGCCGCGGCGCTCGCGGTTGAGTACAGGTACTCATGCGTGCCGACACCACTCGCGGCACCGTGCATCCATGACCGACATCCCAGCCCAGAGACGGCGACGCCCCTGGTCGCACCGGACCCGCCTGGGCGTGGACCTCGCCTTCGCCATCCCGTTGTTCCTGCTGGAGGCCGGGTGGCTCGCGCTGGACGCGGTATACGGCTACGGCCTCGACGTATGGGCAGCACAAGGCGAGCAAACGCACATCGACGCGGCCGCTCTCGCGTACATGTGGCGACTACGGACACTACAGATCACCGTGCTCGTCCTGGCGGTTCTCGCGGCGGTCTCCCGCGCCCGATGGACCGTGATCACGAACCTGCTGGTCGCCCTCCTGGCAGGCGGAACACTGATGGCCGCACAGCACGACTGGGACTACAGACACGCTCCGCCACCCGGATGTGTCCGCTACGGCCCGAACTGCTGAGCCGGGCCGTGTCTCCAGTTCAAGTGCTGATGAGGCGGCTGTCGAAGCCGGCGCCGAGGAGGCGTTCGTAGGCGTCATGCACATCCCCCGGTACCTCCTGCTCGACGGTGAAGCCGAGCTTCGGGTACTCGATCACCCGTTGCAGATCGCCTACGAGCATGTCCACGACCAGCTTCTCGTCACCGATGGACTCGATGTAGTCGTCCAGCTCCAGCGGCTCGGAAGCGCACACGACCTCCACCTCGGGCCAGAGCTTGCGGCAGGTGGCGTACGAGCGCCGCTCCATGTACGGCTTGGAGATCAGCAGCAGCGACTCGACCGCGACGCCGGCCTCGGCCAGCAGCTCCCGCGAGAAGGTGATGTTCTGCCCGGTGTTCGCGGCCTTCGGCTCGACCAGGATCGCCTCGTCCGGCACACCCAGGTTCAGCGCGTGCTCGCGGTAGTGGACGGCTTCGCCCCGTGGGAAGCGGGCACGGGTCGTGGGGCTGTTGCCGCCGCTGAAAACCAGGACCGGAAACAGGCCGGCGCGGTAGAGATCGGCGGCCGTGGTCGCCACTCCGAGATCGTGGCTGCCCAGGCCGATCGCCGCCGAGCAGGGCCGCTGTTCATGGCCCATCTGGTGGTAGTTCCAGATCAACGTCGCGTCGTGGAACTGCTCGTCGGTGATCTGGCGCTGCTCGCGCTGCGGCACTGGCACTCCCTGGCTCATCCCTACCGGCCTTTCCGGATGCCCTCGACGCTGCGCAGCTGGTGGCTCAGCCCGTACTGCCGGGCCACCTGCGCTGCCTGATCGAGGACGGGCAGCCCATCATTCCGGGACATCCAGGTTCCGAAAGCGGACCGCAAACGCCGTGCCTCGGGTCGCGTACTGGCAGGCAGTGCAGTACAGCGCTGGTGACGACGATGTCCCCGTCACGCCGTTCGGCATCGGAGCATACGAGGACGACCGTGGCGGTGCCGGCAAGATCGTCGCCCGGCTGGCGTCTGGAGAAGGGCTCCAGGGGGAGGTGGAGAAGCCCGAGGTCAGCCCCGCGGGCATCGGACGGGCTCCCCCAGGATGGGCGCGAACTCGGTCTCGACAGGCACCAGTTGCCACCCATACGCATGCCGAAGCGCCAGGCTTGTCGGCGACTCACCCGTCCGTGCGCGGTAGCTTTTCATAAGGGCAAGGGAGAGGAAGCAACCAGCATGCCGCAACCCATGGGTGCCACGGATCAGCCAGCCAAGCAGGGGCTCATCCTCGACTTCGCCGGGGTGTTGACCGCTGACCCGCGGTCCATGCACCGAGCCTGGTGCGAGTCTGAAGGGCTTCGCCCGGAAGCGTGGCGTGCCACGCTCAACGATGACCCTGAGGGCCGACGGTTGTACGCGGCGCTGGAGGTCGGTGAGATCGACCAGGAGGAGTGGAACAAGCGCACTGCGGCCCTTCTCGGTGACCATGTCGCACCGGAGAACCTGATGGGTCGGGCCTGGTCCGCGGTTCCCGCGGCCCGGCGTATGGCCGCGCTCGCGCGTACCGCCAAGGACGCGGGATACCGCCTCGCTCTCTTGTCGAACAGCTTCGGCTTGGACCCCTTCAACCCGTATGAGCACGCCGACGTTTGGGACCTCTTTGACATACACGTCATCTCCGAGCAGGTCGGCATGGCGAAGCCCGACCCTGCCATCTACGAGCTGACGCTGGAACGCCTCGGGCTTCCTGGACAGGCATGCGTGTTCGTTGACGACCACCCTCGGAACCTCCCACCGGCAAAAGCCCTGGGCATCACCACCGTCCTCGCGACGGACGAAGCGTCCACGGTGGCTGAACTGGAAGAGCTGCTCGGTGTGAGCGCCACGCTTTCCGTCCAGCGGTGACTTCCAGCCAACTCGCCACTGCCCTCGTGCCTATGACTGTTGCTGGTCGTAAAGCAGTGGGTACGGTCCGTGCCTGGCCGAACGGGGAGGAGCTGCTGGCATGCAATGGTCCGAGTACAGCACCGCTGAACGGCTCAAGACGCTGCGCGGTGGCATGACGCAGGAGCAGTTGGCGGAAGCCGCCAACGTCTCCGTGGGCGTCGTAAGGAAGTTGGAGCGGGGCGGCACCGCTTCCCTGCCGTCGCTTCTGTCCATCGCCTCCGCCCTCGGCACCGACATCGCCGTGCTCCTCGGCCAGCAGGCACCCCGTCGCTCCATGGACCGCGACGAGCGGGCGGCATTGCGGGCGCTGTCCGCCGCCACACACGATGCCGCCATCGGCATCCCCACCGACACCGAGCCGGGCACAGTTGAAGAACTCCGTGCTGTCGTCCGGCGCGCTGACGCTGCCTACTGGGCGGGGCGCTACACCGAACTCGGCTCGTTGCTTGGGGCTTTGCTTCCTGAAGCTCGTGCCAGGTACGACTTGGCGGACGCCGGCGAGCGGGAGGCCGCGGCCGGTGTCCTGGCCGATGTCTTCCAGACCGCCGGGATGGCCGCGAACGTGTGGGGGTCACGGGACCTGGCCTACGCGGCGCTCACCTACGGCCGGCAGATCGCCGTGCAGGCCGGTGACGACCTGCGAGATGCCCATCTGGCCGCCACCACGGCGTGGGTGAATCTCCGCGACGGGCGGACCGCACAGGGTTTCGCCCTCGCCGCGGCTCAGGCCGACCGGATCGAGCCCAAGATGTCCGAGCACGACCCGGACCGGTTGTCGGTGTACGGGCAGCTCGTCACGAACGCGGCTGTGGCCGCATCCCGCGGTGGCTCCTCGCCGGACACCGCACGGGAGTACCTCTCCCAGGCCCACGCGGTCGGCGCCCGCCTCGGGGTGGAACATGCCCGTGGCCGGCATGCCCAGCCCTTCGGGCCTCTGTACGCCGGCACGCAGGCCATGAGCATCGCCGTCGCCCTCGGCGACACCGGCGGTGCGCTGCGACTCATGGACACGGTCCGGCTGGACGACACGGTGCCCCTCGCCACTCGGGCCCGGTACGGTCTCGACGTCGCCTTGACGCACGTGGAGTGCCGCCGATGGGACCAGGCTGCCGACACCCTGGAAAAAGTCTGCGGCATGGCGCCGGCGTGGGTGCGGCACCAGATGCTGCCCGGAGTGATCATTTCTCGCCTCGCCGGTGTGTCCGTCGGGCGGCTCCGCAGGCTCGCCCGCGCGGCTGGTGTGCCCCTCGCCGTCCGCTGACCGGCCACCGCCACGTGCCGTAGCAGCTCTCACGGCCGCCACCAGTCCGACCGCCACGTCCCGTTGCAGTTCTGCTGGAGGACGAGAGCGCGGCAGCACGGGGCGTGTCAGGCCATCGAGTCATGAGTTCCTGGCGCCGCCACGGGCCGTGCCTGTCCTGCGGACAGGGCAGGCAGCACGCTGATCACATGCCGAAATCCTCACCCGGCGGCATCGGACACGTGCCGGTCGCCATCTACTCCTGCGCGTTCGAGTCGGCCGCTGTCCGCGAGGCCGAACGCCGCGCACGCCGCTACGCCGACGCCCGGCACTGGCACGTGGCCGGCGCCTGGTCCGACGACAACCCATGTGTGCCGTTGGACGGCCGCCCGGCTTGGGCGGCTGTCACGAGCACACTGTCCTCCGGCCTGGTCCGCGGCATCATCGTCGCCGGAATCTCCCACCTCGCGGACGATGCCGCGCAGTTCGCCGCGCTCGGTGTGCTCATCCGTGACCGAGGCGGTTTCCTCGCCGAGGCGACGTCCCCGCCACCCCGCCAGACCGCCGGACGACAGGAACACCGACGCGTTCTGCTCGAAGCCTCCTCAGGCTGGTGGCTGTGGAAAGACCCCGCTCCCGGAGCCGCCTCGTGACCCGGGCACGGGCAGGAGTCGGTGATCTGGTCGAGGACACCGGCGGACGCCACGCCATCGTCACCGACATCAAGCAGGGTGCTGTGTGGGTCCTGCGTCCGGTGTCGGGCGGCACGACGAATCAGTGGGAGACGGATGAGCCCGACAGCCTCCACGTCATCGAGACGCGCGAGGAACGCGTGCACCGAGAGAGCACCGCTTGATGCACTGCCGCCATGAGGCCCACGGCGGAGCCGGCCCCACCGGGCCAGCAACGGAGCATGCGCGCCCACGACTCACCACTCATCGCCAGAACACTTCCCCAGACACGCCCGGAAGGTGGACCCGCCGTGTACGCATTCGGCATCTGCATCGACCGGCACTACCTCACCCCCGGCCTCGCCACGATCGCCTCGCTGGCCGACAGCCTCAGCCCCCGCGCCCGCAAGGCCGCGGCGCTGCGCTTACTCAGCTTCGACCTCGGACCACCCCAGGCACTGCTGCTGGCCCACCTCGCCAAGCGAGTCGGCTTCGGCTCGTTCGCCCTGGCCCGCCGTTCCCCACTGCGCTCCGCGCGGATGGCGGACACCTCGTACATCACCGTCACCACGTATCTGCGGTTCGAGTTCACGCCCGACTTCGTCCGCCGCCCCTACCTGGTCTACGTGGACGCCGACGTCCTGGTCCGCGGTGACCTGACCACCCCGCTCCATGCTCTTCGCTCGGGCGAGGTAGGTGCGGTACGCGACGAGTTCAACCCGTCCGTCGGCGGATGCCCCGCCCTGCCGGGCGTCGTGGACCGCTGGCCGCATCTGAGAAACCGCCCTTACTACAACGCCGGTCTTCTGTGGGCTCACACCGGTGATCTGCCGCGCGTCCATCACGGCGTGGAGCAGGCCCTGGCCAGACACCGCCGGCACATCCTCCACAACGACCAGGACGCCCTGAATCTGTGGCTCCTCCGCACCGGCCGCGTGCGGCCGGTCGGCGCCGCGTACAACCGGTTCGAGGTGGGTCGGTATCTCGAACGTGGCGATTGGGTACGTCGCGTCGTCAGCCGCCCTCTGCGGCCCGACCCGGCCGCCCGTCTCATCCACTTCGTGGGCCCGGAGAAGCCATGGCAGGCAGACTGCCCGGGTACGGCCGACGTACTGGAGTACCGCGCTCTGCTGAAGCGGACCCTTCGGCATGTCCGCGCGCTGGGCGCCGCCCATCCCGAGCCGGCGGGGCTTCGATGACCACGCCGCCCGCCATGGTCTCGCATGCGTGCAGCGCTCTCCTCGGGGCATCCGCCCGGACCGTGGAGCGCCTGTCGTCGGGCTCCCGGACGGCGGTGTTCCGGGCGGGCCTTTGTGACGGTCGCAGCGTGATCGTGAAGCTGTACGACCACACCGCCCGCCGCAACGCGCTGACCGAGGCCGCCGCCATCCGCGCGGCCGGCGTCGCCGTACCGGTCCCGCAGGTACTCGCCCGCGGTGCGATCTCCGGAGAAGGGGCCACCGCGCTCATCACCCGTGACCTCGGGGGGCAGACGCTGGGGGCCTTCGTGCGGTCCGGCCACATTCCGCATGCCCAGGCTCTCCGGGACCTCGGCTGCCTCCTCGGGCGTCTGCACGGGGCACCGGTCGAGCACGTGGTGCCGCGCCGCCCGTTCTTCGACTCGGTCTCCTCCCTGGTGAGCCGTTGCCCACCCGAGCTGCTGAGCCGGATCGGTCCCGCCCTCGCCATCATCGCCGGCACACCGGACCGGGCACCCAGCGTGTGGTGCCACGGCGACATCCACTTCGACAACGTCGTACTCTCCGACCCGCGCGGCAGGCGCTACCTGGTCGACTTCACGGATGCCGCGCCGGGCCGACGGGAGGCGGACGTCGCTCACGCCCTCGTCATGACCGCGGCGCACATGCCGTGGGACCGGCGCGCGCTGATCGGCGCCTACCGGCATCCCCTGGACGAATCACGGTTGTCGGCCTGGGTGGTGCTCCACACCGTCCGTTGCTGGGTCCACGCCTCGCCTGGTTCGAGCCGCTCCCTGTGGTCGGGCCGCCTGGACGACCTGGCCCGCCAGACACCGCACCTCTTCCGCACGTCCCGAAGGGAAGGGACTTTCCGATGACCAGCCCTGGACTGACGGTGGTCATTCCAGCCCACAATGAAGCGGCGTACCTGCCCCGTTACCTCCCTACTGTCCTCGCCTCCCTCGAACGGTGGCAGGAGAAGAGCGGTGAGCGGGGAGAGGTGATCGTGGTGGACAACGCCTCCACCGACGCCACCACCGACATGGCTGCCTCCTTCGGCGTCCGAGTGATCAGCGAGACCGTCCGCAACATCGGCCGGGTCCGCAACACCGGAGCGACTGCCGCCCGTGGCCGCAGGCTGTTCTTCACGGACGCAGACGTCGCCCTGCCCATGGAGGCGATCACTGCCGCGGCCACCGTCATGGACGGCGGCGCTGCCGGCGGCGCCATCCCGCCCCTGTACACCCCCAAGCGGCTCGGCGCACGGCTGCTCTGCGCGTACTGGGACCACTACCGTGACACGCGCGGCGGCGCCCAAGGCGTCGCCCAGTTCGCGACCGCGGTCGCCTTCCAGGAGATCGGCGGATACCGCGAGGACCTTTTCATGAGCGAGGACGTGGAGTTCTTCCACCGGCTGGCGGCCCACGGCCGCAGCGTGAACGCCCCGGTCGTGATCCTCGACGAGCTGCGCGTACGCCCCTCCACCCGCCGCTACGACCAGTGGTCCAGCCTCCGGATGCTTTGGTGGCAGAACCCCGTCACCGCACGGTTGCGGCTCAGCTCCCCTCGCATGTGGCGCCACTGGTACCAGAGCACCGTCCGATGACCCCGGAGCCCACCATGACCACGACGCTGCCCGTGCCGGACGCGGAAGGGATCTATACCTTCCCCAATGACCTCATGCACGCCCACCAGCAGTGGACCGAGCACCTGGCCGAGCGCCACCGGGCTCACGACCACCGGGTGATCGCACTCAGGGCCCCACACAGCGGAGATCGCTACTTCATCGAGAAACGGCGCCCGACCGGCCGCCCGGTGCTCGCCATCGAACCCCACCACGACGACTTCGCCCTGTCCGCCTCCGGCACCTTCCTGGCCCATCCCCGGCTACTCACCGTGGCCACGGTGTTCACCCGCTCCACCAGCGTCCACCCGGCCCTGGAGGACACCTACGTCACCGAAGCCGCCGTATCCGACCTGCGCAGCCGGGAAGGCGCCGCCGCGCTGGCCCCTTTCGCCGCCCATCGGATCGCCCTCGGCCACCAGGACGCAGCGCCCCCGTACCGACCCTTCGATCCACAACGCCTGGACCGGATCACGGACGAGCTCCGAGAGATCGCCGAAGCCCACCCCGACGCCGAACTCCTCGCCCCGGCCGCCGTCACCCGCCACCCCGACCACCTCCTCGTACACACGGCAGCAGTACGACTCGGATGCCGCTGGTTCTGGGAAGACCTCGCCTTCTGGCCCACCTACGCCCTGGCCGGCTGCGATCAACACCTCTTCCGAGCACGCACCGGCCACGCCCTGGTAGCCGAGCCCGCCGACATCACCGACGTCGTGCTCGACAAGGTCACGGTGCTGCACATGCACGGCTCGCAGATGCACCCGGTCCGCAAGATGTACCGGCCGATCCGGCACGCGTGGACGACCGCGGCCGGCCTCCTGAGCCGCACGGGAGCCTTTGCCGAGCGCTTCTACCGGACGGAGTCGTCGTGAAGATCATCGCGCTCGAAGGGCCGTCGTACGCCGGCAAGTCCACCGTCATTCACCACCTGCGCACGCGCGGCATCGAGAACCGGGCCTTCGTCTCGGACTGCTACGTCCAGCACATCGCTCATCGCGCCGACATCCCGCCCGCCCGGACCGCGTCTGCCGCCGAACAGCTCGCCGCGTTCGAGACGTTCATGGGCATCGAAGGCACTCGCGTGCGCCGGGCGCTCGCCAGCGCCAAGCCCGTCGTCCTCCTGGACCGCTCGGTGGACACCCTCCTGGCCCACGCCCACGCGCTCGACGCCCTGTTCGGCTACGACGTCCACCACCGCCTGCGCGACCGCCTCCAGGAGCTGCCGTTCCTGCGCCCCCACCACACCCTCTACCTGGACGTGCCGGCCGAGGAGCTGGCCCTGCGCCGCAAGGCGGCCGGGCACACGGCGGCCGAGTCCGGGTACTTCCTCCACGAGCCGACGTTCCTGGCACACGCGCGGGACTATTTCGTCTCCGCAGCACAGCCACCCGTGTCACGGGAGGTGACCGTCATCCCCGCCGACACCGGCCCGCACGCGGTCGCGCACGCGGTGGAGGCCCTCGTGACGTACTGGACCAGGTGACCGGCCGATGCCCACAGCCCTCTTCGCCTGGCGGCGTACCCCGCCTCCGTTCCTCATCGGCGGAGCGGAGGTCACCCAGCAACTCCTCGCCGAAGCACTCGTGGCAGCCGGATGGCAGACCGTCTACCTCGGCTCCCACCAAGCGCCCTGGGACCAGTCCCCACAGGTCATCCAGATGCGGACCTACCTCGGCGCAAACGACACCGAGTACGAGGAGACCGAGGAGGATCTGCGCTACAGGTGGAACGGAGTGGACTGCATAGCCGTACCGCAGCAGCGGATCACGTCAGCCCTGCGGAGCATGCTGTCCCACGTGCGGCCGGACGTGGTGTTCACTTCCCAGGAAGGTGCGGCCGACATTGCCGCCCGAGCCCGGCCCACCGCTCTCGTCGCAGGCATCCTGCACTCGGTGTCCAGGACGGGACTGGGCGTCCTCGACGGTCGTCCGCACCATGGACTGGCCGTGTCCGAGTTCGTCATCCGACGGGCGCCCCGGACCGATGGCACCCGGCTGTCCGTCCTGTATCCGTCCTTCACCCCACCGAAGCCGGAGCAACACCGCAGCGAGCGGACCAGGGCCGTGCTCATGGTCAACCCCATCCCGGCGAAAGGCTCCGAGCTGCTGCACCAGCTCATCCGCCGCATGCCCGAACAGCGCTTCACCCTGGTGGAAGGCTGGTGGAACACCGCGGAGGAGTTCGCCGGCTACCCCAACGTCACCTGGGTGCCGCGGGTCTACGACATGAGCCCCCTCTACCGCAGCCACCGCCTCCTGCTCGTGCCGTCCACGGTGGAGGACGCCTTCCCCCGCGTGATCATCGAAGCCGCACTGCACGGGACCCCGAGCATCGGCACCGGCCGGGGCGGCATCCCCGAAGCCATAGGCAACGCGGGCATCGTGCTTCCCGCCGAGGCCGGCGCGGAAGGGTGGGCGGAGGCCATCCGCACCGCCGACCACCACACCCTGGGCGAACAGGCCCGGCAACGTGCGACCGCCTTCACCCGCCCCCGTCTGCCGGACCTCGAACGCCTCGGCATCTAGCCCGCGGCGAAGGCGTCCTCGACCTGATCCAGCCGGTCCGTCCACCAGTGCAGCAGCGCCTCGTCGGCGGTGAACAGCTCATCGAAGGAGAGGTCACCGCGGTCGTAGTGGAACTCCAGCTGCCAGAAGTCCGTCATCCGCTTCCACCACAGCCGCCGGGCACCGTCCACCAGCGCAGACGGCTTCAGCGGCACCACCGACCGATACCCCTCGACGAACGCCGAGACCCGCGCGAGGTCGAACACCCCGCCCACCCCGAACTGCACCTGCCCCGTCCGAACGACCTCTTCCGCGTACGGACGCACCGCGACCCGGTCCCAGTCCAGGACGGCGGCAAGTTCTCCGCCTTCCCAGAGCAGATTGCGGTACTGCACGTCACCGTGCGTCCACCCGTGACCACCCTCAGGCGTCACGGATCGCGGACGTTGATCGGCGTGCTTGAAGACGAGGGCCCGCCGACGCTCCAAGGCGACAGCGGCTTCCTTGTCGAAGTCGCTGTCCGTGCCCTTGTCGCGTACGGCCGCGGACAACCGCTCGGCCTTCTCCACCGCCCGCTCCGGCGACGTGACGTCCGCGGCGATCGTCTCCGGCACCCGGGGCAGCAGCCCCCGACCGCAAGCCCTGCCCAGGCTCAGGTGCAGGCGACCCAGCTCCGCACCCAGTGCGCTCACCTGGGACAGGGTGAGATCAACACCCCGGACATGGGATCCGGCCACCCACGGGAACAGGCACCAGACGCCACCTCCGACCTGCGCCACCAGCGACCCCGAGACCGTGGGTACTGGGGCACTCACCGGGACTCCGTCGGCGGCGAGGGCTGCCAGCACCCGGAGATTGCGCTGCAACCGCTCCAGGGAGACGTCCGTGACCCGCTTCAAAGCGAACTGCCCGGCCGGGGTGTTCAGCCTCCAGTTCGCATTCATCAGCCCGTCGGCGAGATAGCGACGCTCCCACACGCCTCCGAGATCGAAGGCATCGATCAACTCTGAGAGCGCACTGTCGGGGATATCGCTTCGGACCGCCACGGTGGCATCAATCACCCCACGGACGATACGCGAGCCCACCCCACCCGAGCACAACGATCACCGGGCGCCTGCCCAGCCTTCAAGAAAGCCGGCTCCCGAGCTTCCATCGGTGATCACTCGGCTGATCAACTCCGCAGAGGCCGCCCACGTCGGCGGCACCCGTTGACAACGAACACGGCATCGCACACCACTGGCGGTCCCGGCTTCTCCCCAACGTTGAAGTCGTCCCCACAGGCACGACCTCGGCCGACACCGACCGCGTACGGTTCCCACTCGTGCGCTGAGTACTCGCTCCCTCGGATGGCACGCCGCTTGGCAGCCGAGCTCACTGGTGGACGGCGACGCCCTCGCGGGGCTGCTCCTGCGCGAGTCACGCAAGATCCCTACGGCCCTCTCCGTCGCCGTTCAGTCCCAAATCGACAGAGTGCACTCCGCCGTAGCGACCGGAAAACACCAACTTGCCCTGCGCGACCGTAGGCTGTCCCCGTTCCCCCTCTTCCCACAGGTGGCATGGGGTCGAACCGAGCCGAACGCCCGTACCCAAATCGAGCGCAATAAGTCGCCCGCCGCGGTGGGCCACGTACACGATGTCCTCAACCACGATGGGGGCAGTCGTGAAATCTCCCCGTTCCTTGAAACACCACCGTTCGGTGCCAGTTGCTGCGTCAAGGGCAGTCAGCACGTGCGGCGCGCTTACCACGAGCACAAGGTCCCTTGCGGCAACCGGAGCGAGGGGCGTGCGCTGCTGGGTTCTATAGCTCCAACGGCACCGACGAGGTACGGAACCGTACGTCTGAAGAATGCCAGAACGACCCAGCACGTGACCCGCCGAACTCGATGCGACAGGTGGAAAAGCCATGTCGTCGGCCAGTTTCCATCGTCTGGACTCTACGCCACTAGTGGGATGGACGGCCACCAAGTACTGGGCCGATTTGACCTCCTCCAAGAGGTAGAGCATCTGGTCTGAAGCAGCCCAGTGCGGCAAAAGCGAACCCCGCGGTTCGTAGACCCAGCGCTGCTCTCCGTCGCTCGGGTCCAGGGCCAGGGCACAGCCCTTCGATCGCTGAGTAGCGCTGCCTTGATCAGCGGGAGGCCCTGCAAGGACGATCAGGCTGCCGGCTGCAACGCGTGCTTGGGTGAGAATAGGGTGCCCCGGGAGAAGAGTCGGCCCACGCTGGGCCCCGCTTCGGGGGTCAAGGGCGAAGAGTCCTCCATCTTGACCAGGCGCATACAACACACCCTCAACGAAGGCTATCCTCGCAGGGTCGACGCGCAGTCGGACTTCCCAACGAGGTCTGAAAGTCGGCAGATTCAGCGCCTTCAAGCGATCAGGTACGGCAGGGAGGAAGAGAGCCTGGTCTCCGGCTACGGGCACATGCGGGAAGAGAGTCCTGATCCCGCCCATCTGCCTCTTGCCAGTGCGGCCGTCGATCAGCGTCAGCCGGTAGTGGTCCCAAATGATGAACCACCCCTGCGTCCAAACGGGATGGTGCGCCTGGTCGGTGAACGAGGGGTCCTTCCAGCCGGCCGTCAGTCGCACTCGCCGCGCCTTCGATGGCTTCACCGTCGGCCCATCGCTATCGGCGGGCGTGCGTTCCTCGTCAAGAGTCCCCATCACGCGGGCATAGGCATCGATCTCGGCGACGAACTGCTCGACCGTCTCTGTTGACAGTTCAGCGTCGAAGGGAACCTTCACATAACGAGGCGGCTTAGGAGCTGCCCTCAGAACCTTCGTCAGATTCACCCAGAACAGCCGTCCGGCCTCCATGTCGTAGATGACCCCAATAACAGGGATCGGGCGGGTGGACCAGTCGCCTGCGTGGCTCCCCACGGGAATCGCGTAGCCGCTGGCACGCCGGTATTTACTCGACCGCCCGCCAGCAGTCTTCACCTGCACCGCGATCATGCGGCCGGTCCGCTTTCGGCCCCGGGTGAAGTCAACGATCAGGTCCTCGCCCATATCGGCGCTGCCGTCGACCGTGTGCACGACATGATCAAGATCTTCCAGCAGCGTCCGCAGGGCATTCACCCCAGCAAGCTCGATCCGGCGAGTAGGTGGGACAGTAGCCACGTATCTCCCTGCGCAGTGGAACGGCAATCGACTGTAGCGCCATGTGAGGGAGCGGGCCCCCACGGGCGCCAACCCCGAGCCCCGTGGCCCACCACCAAACCAGACGGCACCGCCCTCTGGCCTCGGGAAGCATCCGCGCACCCGGCTGCCGCCGCTTCCTTGTCAGCGGGGATGGGTACAGTGCTCGCCAAACTGGAGACCAAGGGGGAGGCATGGCCATCGGCCACAACCAATACGAATCACTCATGACGCGGCTGAGGGAAGAGATCCCGGGCCTGGCAGATCAGCTGGACGAAGAGGTCCGGCATGGCCGCGTTGTCTCGGCGCAGGACCACCTTCAGGAGGAGGGGCAGTACTACGAGCGGGCAAGCCGTCTTGCTGCGACCAAGCTGCCGGCCCTCGGGCAGGGCGACATCGCTGTTATCCCGTACACAGGTGAGGAACGTCTCCAACTTGTCCGTGAAGCAGTGCTGACTCTGGCCGAGACGATGTATGCCACGCGAAAGTCTGTGCTGGACGCCGTCAGGGAACGAGGAATGGGCTCGAGAATCGAATTTGGAGATCCAGAGCTGGAGGTCCCGTCTCAGCTCGATCTGCAGAGTGAGACTGCACAGGCGTGGGCCGCACTCCAGACGGTGCGCGAGCTGCTTGCGGACGGCCAGGATACGTACTCGGAGGCCCTCCAGTGAGCAAAGCCAACCTCGTGCAGGCCATCGAGAAAGCGATCGGCGCTTTGGAGCCGGTCTACCGCAACAGCGCCGACGAGTCTGATCTCTACGAGGCGTCTCTGATGGTGCTATGCCTTGACGCCGTGAAAGATGTGGGAGGAACCACACTCCTCACGCAGGACGGCTCGAACCCGGCCTCCGCGCTCCGCTTCCGGAGGTCGCCGGGCAACCTCTGGACCGGCGCCTTTACATACGGCCTGGTCAGCCTCCCCGGCACCCAAAAGCGGCTCGAGATTCATCTGGGCGTGTACGTCGCCGGCCGATCAAAGGTCGCGCACGAGTGCGACGTAGCGATCATCGATCAGCGAGAGGCTGAACGTAGTCGGCTGGCCGGGGTGCACCCTAGGAGCCACAAGCTCGTCGCCACGATCGAGGCCAAGCATTACGCCACGTCACCGGGGCTGGGTGTCGGTCGCAGCTTCCTCGGCCTGGCCCAGGAACTAGGGCAGGACAACTGCTCGCTGGTGTATCCGTCACGAAGTTCCACCAACCTCGCGGCACTCATAGCTCACCGTAGGAGCGAGGCGTACGAGCAGCTCCTGCCCGGCGCGCCAGCGGCAGCACGGTTGCGCGCACACCTCGATCAAGCGATCCGCAAGTGGAAGGCCCGCCAGATCTGAGGATTGGCCGCGTAGCGCCGTGGCGAGGTACTGGACCTGCCACGGCGCTCAGACGCTTGGATCCCGATCCCACCTGGCGCAGAGCTCATCGCTACTCCTATACCCCAGCTGGTTCCCCGTAAGAGCCTTCCCCCCCCTCCCACTCCGTAGAGCAGATCCGCGCCAGATCCAGCACCCGCTCCGGCACTCCGCGACTTCGTCCAGCCCCTTGTTCGGTCATGCTCCGCCCCTCCCAGGTCAGTCCCCACGATCACTGCTGGACGCAAGTCGGCGACGGGCCCACTTCGCCGGGGGGCATCCACTGCTCCAGCACCTCCTCGTGTACCGCCGCACCTGCGTAAACTTGCTTACGCAACGTGCCGCACGACCACGGTCCAGACACCACCGCCGCTCAGCGTGGGAGAAATCTGGGAGATGATCTTCTCTCACGGACCTAGCGAAGCCAACCAAAACCATCCCGCCCCAAGCCTCCGACCAGGGTGGATTCCCTCCAGGCCCGGTAATGATCTTGTCCGAACCTCATTCGGGACGAAGAGGTCGTGGGTTCAAATCCCGCCACCCCGACAGTGAAGTACCAGGTCAGGGCCTGATCCATCAAGGGGATCAGGCCCTGTCGGGTTTCCGGAGATCGTTCGGGAGGAATCCGGGAGAGGGTCTTGGTCGGGGTCTCCAGCCTCGTCGGGGACTGGGTGACCGGACGGAAACCATGCCGGAGAAGTCGGCGTCCGCCCCCGTGACACAGGACCTGTGGGTCGGCGGTGGACGGATCAGGCCGGTGTCTCGTGCGGTCCGGGAGTGCGGAGTGTTCGGGATGCACGTTTTCGACAAGTGGGTTCGGCTACCTCGCTGAACGGCGTGAACCGTGGAGACCTTCGTACGTGTCCCGGACGCCACCGGCGAGGCCGTACCCGAGGACGATCTCTTCGCCGGACTGCGCTGATCCACTCCTCGGGGGCGGGGCCCTGAAGGGCTTGGCCGGCACCGGCCGGTGCGGAATCAGCCGGGTGAATTCGGGCCGAACGGCGGTGAGTTGAGCCGTAGACTTCGGCCGTCAACGCCGACGATGTCCGGCTGTTGCGCGCGGGGGAGGAGAGTCGCATGCAGGACCCTTCGGAGTCGATGGGGATCGCCGGGCCTGAGGAGAACGGACGGAGCGATACCGCCGGCTCACCTGTCGTGGACGATCCGACGTCCCACTCGGACATCGACTCGACGACGGCGTCGGCGGTCCTGGTGGAGGTGCTCCCCGGGGTGGCTGTCGTCGCCGGTGAGGTCCCGCCGGAGCTGAAGCCCGATCTGATCGACTTCGGGATCGTGCCGGCTGCCGACCGCGAGCGGATCTCGGCGATTCTGGCCTCGATCGGGAACGCGACGACCGTGGCCGGCAATCTCGGAAACGCGTTCGCCGGCGTGCAGGGGCTCTACAGGATCGGCGACACGGCACGGGCCCTGCTGAACAGCGGCGCGACGCTCGCCGTCAAGGACGGTGGGAACCTCGGAACGGTGATGGTTCCCGGCCGCATCCTGCATCACGCCCGCTTCTACCCCGTGACTGCGGTGAGCAGGGCGCAGACCGCGGCCTCGATCGGGCCGGCGCTGGCCATGGTCGGCCTTCAGATGATGCTGAGTGAGGTCTCGGGCCTCGTCAGGACCAACCTCGCGGTGACAAGTCAGGTCCTCACCGCCGTCCGCAAGGACCAGTGGACCGAACTGACGGGGCTCGTCGCCGCCGTCGATCGTGCGGTCGACCAGGCGCGAGAGATCGAAGCGGTCCCGACGTCCTTGTGGGAGGACGTCGCAGGCAGTGGAGCGCTGCTGCAGAAGCAGTTGGAGCGCTATCAGGGGAACGTCCGCGACCACGTCCGGCAGATCGGCCGGGGCGACGCACGCAGCCACCGTGAGTATCTGCACAGGAACGCCGAGGCGATCGCGTTCGACGCCTACGCCCTCCTGTCCTCCCTCAAGGCATGGACCGGGTATCACGCGCTGCGCGCCGCAAGGGCCAGAGCTGCTGGACGCGAGGACGCCGCCGAGGCGCAGTACGCCGAGGTCATCGCGCGCGACACCCGAGCGGAGTTCGACTCCACTCTCGCAGCGTCGACGAGCCTCGTCGACGCGCTGACGCGGGAGCTGCGGATCACCGCCGAGCTACCCGGACCCGACGCATGGCCGCTGCCGGGGAAGCGGAAGGACGTGAAAGCGGCCCGCGAGACCTCCGCGCGTCTTCTGGAGGCGATCGAACCTCTTGCCGACGCTCTCCATCCGCCGGCCCCTCCGCTCGAGGCTCCGGGCGTCGTCTGCGCGCCCGAATCGCTGGATCTCAAGCCGTACCTTCGCATCCTGCGCTGGCTCCTCGAAGACGGCGAGACGCTACGCGTCCTCGGCTTCCCCGACCAGCTCGACGCCCTCGGTCCCCTTTCTGCGATCGTCGGCGGAGCGAAGGAGAAGTTGGCGGCTGCGAGGGACAAGGCTGCGGCGAAAACGCTGGTCGCCGTCACGGATCGCCGCGTCATCACGGCCAAGGCGAACGCATTCCTCGAGCAGGCCGAGATCCGACAGGACATCCCGATCGATCAAGTGCGATACGTCCGAGCAACGACCACGCACGACAGAAGCGCGCGCTTGGCGATCGACCTCATCACGCGCGACGAGAACATCCGGTGGCTCTTCCACACCGACATCGACAACCTTCGCGTGGGAGCGCTTGCCGCCGTGCTGGCCGAGTCGATGACGATCCCGGACGGCGAACGCGAGGAGCTGCAACGGCGGCGCTACGCCCCGATCGAGGCGGGCGAGAAGAGCGAGAGTACTGGCACGAGGTCTACCGAACCGACTGGATCCGAGGCCACGACCGAGGATGCCGAGTAGGCACCATCCTCACGCGGTGCCGGATTCGACCCGATAGACGTTCTGCCGTGGCGCAGCGCCTCAGCGGCGCATACGGGGCGACCAGGGCGTGCAGGCGGCGGCGAACTGCTCCGGCGACAGGGCGCGGATGCACTCGCCGCTGAGGACCCACCGCACCAGGGTGCCGATGCAGGACACTCTCCCCGGATGACTTCGGCCACCCCACCGCCGCTGTCCGGCCCTCTCCTCCCCTGCTCGTACGGTTCCTTCCAGCACTCCGGTGCCGCATCGGGCAACGTTCGCCCTGTTGTCGGATGACGATGGCGGCTCATGGTGAGCGGCGCGGTTACCTCGGCGTTGAGTTGGTGGTCGGCCCAGAGGCAGCTGTCGGGCAGCAGGTCGGTGCTCGAGACGGTTCGGAGGTGGTCACCGGCGCGCCGACGATGACCTATAGGGCAGGGAAGCCGCCGCGCCGATGAGAACGAGTTCGGCGCAGGGCCTCCGGTGAAGTGGTAGGCGTTCACCGCGGTGACGATCCGGCCGCCCTGGACGAGAGGACTCGAGCCGATCGACCACGTCGCGGCCGGGACCGGTGGGGAAGCGGCCACGGCGTAACCGACGCAGGCGAACCGTCTTCGTGCCACGTTGACACACCCTCTCCCCGCACGTTGACTGGCAGCACGGCGCAGGGCATGGCGCTCCGGTGTACCGGAGTTGCGGTGCTCGCCTCGCCCGCACGCGAGCGTCGACATGACCAGACATGACCAACGGCGCCTTCTGGCGCAGCGGAAGGCATCCATCATGTACGACCAGTCACGCGCCCAGCAGCCCGCCGGCCAGCCCCGGAGCGCCGACCCGCGGCGTGTTTCGGGGCCCGAGCCGCTGGTGCCGGCGGCCCGGCGGGACGAGGTCGCCTCGCGGCTTCGGCACGCCATCAATACCTTCGCCGACGATCCGCGCGAGGCGCTGGAGGAGGCGGAGGCGGCCTATGACGAGGCCGTAGCCCAGCTCGTGAGCGCGTTGGAGGAGCGGCGGCGGGTGCTGCGTGCCGGGTGGCAGGAACGGGAGGGCGAGCAGGAGCAGTCCGACGAGCTGCGGCACGCGCTGCGGCAGTACCGGGAACTCACCCAGCGGATGCTCGGTCTCTAGGCGTGACGGCCGCGAGCCCGCGCCGCCGACGTGCGCGGAGTAGTGTGGGGTCACCGAGGGCATTTCGCACACCGGCTTCCACGCCGGGTCGTTCTCGGAGAACGATGAAACCCGGGCCGCCTCAGACGCGGCCCGGAGACGGGTCCGCATCATGCCGGCGACCTTGCATCCGATCCCTCCGCACCACGAGCCCGCCGCACCTCCCGCGGCGCGTCTCGCACTGAAGACCGACGGCCTCTCCCGCGGGCTGCTGGACGGCGCCTGGTGGCCCCGCTCGCGGGATCTGCTCACCGAACTTCCGCTTCTGGCCGCCGTGTTGGACCCCTTGTGGGGCCGCACCACCCGCGTCGCCGTCAACCCGGCACACTGGCCGGTCATCCCGCGCAAGGTTCCCGTGGACGGCCACGTCGTCAAGGTCGGCTGGTTCACCCTGGAGATCGACCCGCACAAGCTGCTGCTGCTCTCCTACGGCATCGGTCGCTGGGACCTGTTGGTCGTCCCGCCCGAGGCGGACGCGGAGTCGGCGGCCCGTCTCATGGCCGCCGCGTCGGACGACGACGGCCCGCCGTCGACCGCCAGCGCGCTCATCGCCGCGGACGCGGCCGAGCACGGTGTCGCCGTCGTCGCCGTTCCGGAACAGGCCGATCCCGCCGATCCGGATCATCAGGCCGTTCGCTCGGCCATCGGTTCCACGGGGGTGTGAGCGGCCGGGAAGGAGTCGGGCCGCCCGTCGGACGGCGGCGGTGTGCTCCTAGGGCCTCGACGGCCAGTCCAGCAGGCGGGCGCCGATCACCGCCGTCTGGAGGGTGTAGCGGTGGACCGGGTCCGAAGGGTCCGCGCCCGTGAGTTTGTGGATGCGTTCGAGGCGGTACGTGAACGCGCGCACGCTCAGGGACAGGCGGCGGGCCGCCTCCGTGGCGATGCAGCCGGAGTCGAAGTAGGCGGCGAGCGTGGCCAGGAGGGGTTCGGCGCCGCCGCGGGCCTGGCGCAGGGGGCCGAGGACGCTGGCCACGAGGTCGGCCATCGCCTGCCGGTCGCGGGCGAGTACGGGGTAGACCAGCAGGTCGGCGGCGCGCAGCACGGGGTCGTCCAGGTCGAGGCGGTCGGCCAGGTCGAGGGTGTTCAGGGCCTCCTCGTAGGAGTGGGCGACGCCGGCCGCCCCCGACTGAGGGCGCCCGATGGCCACCCGGCCCCCGTCCGTGGCGGCGTACGCCTGCTTGGCGAAGTACGTGAGGACGTCCTCCTGGTCGCCGGGCGCGATGCACACGAGCCGGCCGTCCTTGGTGGTGAGCAGGATGCTGCGGTCGCCGAAGCGGCCGATCAGCGCGCGCTCCACCTCCTGGGGGACCGGGTCTCCCTCGTCGTACGCCGCCGCTCCGCGCGCCACCGCCACCGCGTGCGCGTACGACAGCCGCAGCCCGTAGCGTTCCGCGCGCTCGGCGAGCCGGCCCAGGTCGCTGCGGCCGTAGAGCAGGTCGTCGATGAACTCCCGGCGTGCCGCCTCCTCCTGGCGTACGGCGTGGAGCTGGGCGCGTTCGTAACCCTCGGCGAACGCGTCGACGGCCTGGGCGGCGGCGGCCAGGACGCCGTCGGCGCCGGCGCCGTTGCCGCGGGGCCAGTGCGAGCGGGTCGCGGCAAGGTGGGCGCCGACCAGGGCGCGCAGGCCGAGGCCGGCTTCCGCGGCCTTCTCCCCGAGGGCCCTGCGCGAGTCCAGTTCGTCGCGGGTGAGCCGGCGGCCGGTCGCCGAGGCGTCGGCGAGGATGCGGGCGTACCCCTCCAGGTACTCCTCGGGCACGTCGCGCCCCGCCATGTGCGCCCCCCGTCGTGCGACCCGCGTGACCGTCACGGCGGCCTTTGCCGTGCCCGTCACCGTGCCCGTGCTCGTCGCGGTGCTCGTGTCCGTCGCCGTGCTCGTGCTCGTGACCGTGGCCATCGTCTTCCTCGCCTTCCTATCGCACAGGTCCGGGGTCGGTCATCTCGCTGCCGCTGTCGGCCGTCGATCCCATGAGCCGTCTGTCCCGACGGACGAGCACGGCTGTCGTGATCGCGACGATCAGAGCGGCGGCGAGGGGCGGGATGAGGAAAGGCGTCATGGCTGGTCCTCCCGTCCGGTGGCACGGCATGGCTTGGCATGGCTGATCACGGGTGCGGGGCCCGCGGCGACGGTCCGTCCCGCCATCGCGCGGGCGAGGGCTCGATGCCGGGCACCTGCCGGTACCCGGCATCAGGAGCACTCCGTGTGCTCCCCTCCGCCCTTATCCTGCCGAAGGCGCGGCCGTCGGCGCATTGCCGGACTCCGGCAGTCTTCGGTGGGCGCTCAGTGCCGGTCGGCGTCAGGCGGGCGGGGCGTACGCGCCGGGTTCGACCGGGCCGGGCCGTGGTTCGGTCGAGCCGGGCTCGGGGGAAACCAGGCCCGCTGGTCCAAGGCAAGCGGGCCCGGCCGGACCAGGGGCGATCTGGCCGGCCCAGGGGCGATCCGGCCGGACCGAGGGCTGGTCGGGCCGGGCCCCGGGTCGATCGCGCCGGGGCGTACGCGCCAGGTCATGCGGGCCGGGTGGGCCTGTGGGCCGAGTAGGCCGGGTGGGCCGGGTGGGCCGGGCCGGGAAGTTCAGGGCCGGGTCGTCCCTCCACCTCGGCATCGGCCGTGCGCGTCCGCCGCGCCGGCCGCCGTCCGGTGGCGTGCCGGGCCCCCACCGCCAACACGGCCGACGTGGCGGCGAAGGCGACGACGAGGCGGTTGAACCACGCGTAGCCGCCGTCGGCGGGGTACGTCGTTCCGTCGTCCAGGACGCAGTCGAAGGCCGGTGGGAGGTACGAGGCACGGTGGCCTTCGAGCCGCTCCACCATGTGGTCGGATACGCCCTCGCGGCAGGCGGGCGCCGGGGAGGAGTCCGCCCCGACCGGTACTCGTGGCCGGCAGGTTCCACGGAGCCGAGCGCCATGACCAGCAGCATGACCGCGGCCGCCGCCGACATGCCCGCGCCCCGGCGCGCCAGCCGCACGCGCCAGTCGGGACGTCGGCCCGGCAGGACCACGGACACCAGCTTGACCACCACGGCGATGGCCACAAAGGAGCGGCGAAGGGAGCCGCCGGGGCCGGCAGGACGAACACGTTCCGGCTCCCCCTTCGCCGACCCGGCAACCCGGCAACCCGGCGACCCGGCGATCAGGCGATCAGGCGCAGGGACGCGGACGTCGTCGGACGGCCTGGTCGGTCCGTCACGGTACGCCACCGATCCCGACCGGGTCGTCGTCGGCCTGTCCGCTGTCCATTTCTCGGACGCTTCGTCCGTGGCCGCGCCGGACGCCGTCGAGATCGAGAACGCCGAGCGCGGCAGGACGGTCGGGATCAGCGGCCCGAGCGAGTCCGGCGCCCGCCTGCACGGCGTCCTCGGCGGCTCGTTGACCGGCGTCCCCTGCTCCCGTCGCCCGGGATCACCGGGAGCCGTACGGCAACAGCGCCATCTCGCGGGCGTTCTTGACGGCTCGCGCGATCTGCCGCTGCTGCTGCCGCGTCACGTGGGTCACGCGGCGGCTGCGGATCTTGCCGCGGTCGGAGATGAACTTCCGCAGCAGGTCGGTGTCCTTGTAGTCGACGTACGTGATGCCGGCGGCGTCCAGCGGGTTGGCGCGGGGGCGCCTGGCCGCCTGTCGGCCGGGGATCGGGCGTCGGGGCATGGGAAGCGTTCCTTTCGCAATGAGTGCGGCACATGTGCGGCTTCGTCGCCTGTCGCGACGGCGTTCAGTGCACCGGGTCGAGCAACTCGTCGAAGGCGTGAGGCAGTCGGCGCCAGCCGTCCCTGCCCGCCGCGTACTCGGCCTCGGTGAGCAAACAGGAGTCGAGCAGCGCGAGCAGGCCCTCGCGGTCGAGGCCGGGGGACGTGAAGGTGAGGTGCTGGCAGCGGTCGCCGTGCTCCGGGTGCCAGTCCACCGAGGCGGCGGCACGGCGTTCCGCGGGCACCATCTCCCAGGCCGCGTCGGGCAGGGCGGCGAGCCAGGGGCCGGCCGACTCCACGCACAGGGCGCCGCCGGCCGCGTCCCAGGACAGCAGGGTGTCGGGGCGGTCGGCCAGCCAGAACCGTCCGCGGCTGCGGGCCGCGGCGCAGGTCAGGTCCTCCAGCGCGGCGTAGAGACGCTCCGGGTGGAAGGGCCGTTCGCGCCGCCACACCATGGTGGTCACGCCGTGCTCGTCGCGCTCCTGCGGCAGCAGCGCGGAGGCGGGGTGCACCCGGGCGGCCGCCGCGTCCGCGTCGAAGCCGGCCAGCAGGGCGGGACCGAAGGCGGGGCTCGCCGCCCCCACCTTCCGTGCACCCGGCGTGAGTTGGGCGAGCAGCGCGTGATCGGTCCCGTCGGCGGTCTCCCCGTATGCCGTGTCCTCGGCGAGAGCGATCACGGTCGGGTACTCCAGCTGCCGCGCGAAGGTGTCCGCGACGGTGCGCCGGTCGGTCGGGGCGGCGGCGAGGCCGGCGTCGGACAGGTCGTCGCCGTTGGAGAGGTACGGCAGCACGAGCGCCGGATCGACGGCGGTGGCGACGCCGGTCAGGGCCAGGGGGGCGCCCGCGGCGGTGATGACGGGGGCCATGGAGTGGGGTTCGACGGAGTCCCACAGTTCCACGACCGCCAGCCGGTGCCCGTCCGCCTCGGCGATGCGCAGCAGTTCGGGGACGAGGTCCTCGCGCAGGGCGCAGCAGGCGCAGTCGTTGACCAGGGGGGCCTCACCGCTGTCCAGCAGGCCGACGGCGTCGCGTACCGTCCGGTGGACCGTGCCGTCGACGGCGTGCGTCAGGTCGTGGTGCAGCGCCACGGAGCCGGGGACCGTGCGCAGGATCTCCTCGACGGCGGCCCGGCGGGCGTCGGCGTGCAGCCCGGCGACGATCGCGACGGGCAGCCGCGCACGGCCGCCGCTCACCGCTCGCTCCCGTCGCTGCGTGCGCTGCGCTCGCTCCGGTCGCTGGGCTCGTTCCGCTCGTTCCGCGCACTCCGCTCACTCCGGCCGGAGGCTCCGTAGCGCCGTTCGAAGCGCTCGACGCGGCCCGCGGTGTCCAGGACGCGCTGGGTGCCGGTGTAGAAGGGGTGGCTCGCGGAGGAGATCTCGACGTCGACGACCGGGTAGGTGTTGCCGTCCTCCCAGACGACGGTCTTGTCACTGGTGAGGGTCGACCGCGTGAGGAACGCGTAGTCGGCGGCCCGGTCGCGGAAGACGACGGGGCGGTACTCGGGGTGGATTCCGCGCTTCACGGCTCTCAGCGCTCCTCACGGAAGTCGACGTGCCGCCCGGCGACCGGGTCGTACTTGCGCAGCGTCAGGCGGTCGGGGTTGTTACGGCGGTTCTTGCGGGTGACGTAGGTGTAGCCGGTGCCGACGGTGGACCTCAGTTTGATGATCGGGCGGAGTTCGTTTCGGGCCATGGGCAGCAGCATACGTTATTGGTTTTCATTTTCATCTAGGGGTAGTGTGCTGACCGCCACGCACCGCACCCCACGCTCCAGAAGGAGGAAACATGTCCGCCCACTGCCAACTCACCGGCCGGCAGCCCGGCTTCGGGCACCAGATCTCGCACTCCCACCGGCGCAGCAAGCGCCGCTTCGACCCGAACATCCAGCGCAAGCGCTACTGGCTGCCGAGTGAGGGCCGCTACGTCCGCCTCACCCTCTCCGCCAAGGGCCTCAAGACGGTCGACGTCATCGGCGTCGAGGCCGCGGTCGCGCGCATCCGCGCCCGGGGAGGGAAGGTCTGATGGCGAAGAAGAGCAAGATCGCAAAGAACGAGCAGCGCCGTCTCGTCGTGGCGCGCTACGCCGCCCGCCGCGCCGCGCTGAAAGCCGTCATCGCCTCCCCCCGCACCTCCGACGACGAACGCGACGCCGCCCAGCGGGAACTGCGCCGCCAGCCCCGCGACGCCAGCGCCACCCGCGTCCGCAACCGCGACGCCGTGGACGGCCGTCCGCGCGGCCACCTGCGCACGTTCGGCCTGTCCCGCATCCGCGTGCGGGAGATGGCGCACGCGGGGGAGCTGCCGGGGGTGACCAAGAGCAGTTGGTGAGGGCGGGCGGCGGCCTCGCCGACCCTCGCCACGGGCGCCCGAGCACCCGGGCGGCACCGCGGGGTGGTTCCGGAACGCGCCAGAGACCTGCCTTCTGCCAGCGGCAGAACACCGGCCCGACCGGGCTCGGCCATCACTACAGTCCAGGCTCATGACGGCAGTTGCCACGCGCACGATCGAATACGCGGCCGACGGCCTGACGATGATCGGGCACCTCGCGCTCCCGGCCGGTGGCGACCGCCGGGCCGCGGTCCTGGTCGGGCCCGAGGGGGTGGGGCTCAGCGACGTCGAACGCCGCCGCGCCGATGCGCTCGCCGAGCTGGGATACGTGGCGCTGGCCTTCGACCTCCACGGCGGGCGCTACTTGGGCGACCCCGAGGAGATGTCGGCCCGTTGCATGCCGCTGCTCGCCGACCCCGACCGGATGCGAGGCATCGGCCACGCGGCGCTCGACGTGCTCCGCGCCGAGCCGCGGACCGACCCGGACCGGATCGCCGCCGTCGGCTACGGCACCGGGGGCGCCATCGCGCTGGAACTCGGGCGCGACGGCGTCGACCTGCGCGCGATCGCGACAGTCAACGGACTGACCACGGGCCGACCGGGCGAGACGGCGCGCATTCACTGCCCGGTGTGGGCCGGGGTCGGGTCGGAAGACCCGATCATGCCGCCCACGCAACGGGACGCGTTCACCGCCGAGATGCAGGCTGCGGGCGTCGACTGGCGCCTCGTGGTCTACGGCGGCGCCTTGCACGCCTTCCATCACCCACCGGTCGACCACATCGTGCTTCCCGGGGTCGGTCATCACCCTCAGCACGCGCGGCGAGCCTGGCGGGACGTCGTCGACCTGCTCGCCGAGTGCCTGCCCGTAACGGAGTGATCCGGGCGGACTGGGGTTCGGTCGCAGGCCCTGACGACTCGTTGCTTCGAGGCATCGCTCCGGAGAGCGTCACTCGGACTCCTGCGGACGGCGGTGTGCGGGGATGCCGAGGTGGAAGGCCGGTCGCTGACCTCGGCGTTGGGTCTCGTCGCGCCTCGCGCGGAGGAAGGTGAGGGTGAGGTCGATGCCCTCGATCGCACCCTTCCGGCCTCGTCCTCGGCCTGCCTCCTTCGTTGCAGGAGCAAGACCCCCACGGCCCCGCACCGCGCTTCTCCACCCCCGCCTGGACAGCCTTCATGGGCGGCCTGAAGCTCACCGCGTCGTGAAGGCCCCGCCGTTGACGTGAAGGGTCTGGCCGGTGACGTGCCGGGCGCCCGGGGAGGCGAGGAAGTACGACATCTCGGCGATGTCCTCCACCGTGCCGGCGCGCTTGTTGTGCGTCTCCTGGACCAGCGCGTTGTGGCGCTCGTCGGTCATCCGGCCGCGGAAGAAGTCGGTGCCGGTGATGTAGCCCGCGGAGATGACGTTGCTGGTGATGCCGTGCGGGGCGAGTTCGGCGGACAGGGAGGCGTTCCAGGCGGCCAGTGCCGCTTTCGCCGCGCCGTACGAGCCGCCCCGGCGCTCGGCGCCGATCGAGCCGATGCTGATGACGGAGCCGCCCGGGGCGAGCTCGTCCCGCACGGCGGTGGTGGTCAGGACAGCGGTGAGAAGGTTCTGGGCGAAGCGGGGATCGACGCCGCCACCCTCGACCTGCTCTCCGTCATCCGCCGCTCCGGGCCGCCCTACACGCTCACGACCCGGGAGATCGCGCAGCGGACTCTGGTGACCGCCGGAGCGATCTCGCAGCGCGTCGCCCGGGCCGAGGCGGAGGGTCTCGTCCGGAGAGCGCCCGGAACCACCGGCCGCCGGGCGGTGGAGGTGTCACTGACCGCCGAGGGGCACGCGCTCATCGAGCGGTCCGTCGACGCCGTCCTCGGCCGCGAGGCCTCACTCGTGAGTGATCTGTCGGCGCAGGAGCGGGACTCGCTCATCGGGCTGCTGGAGAAGCTGACGACGGACGTCCGACGACGCATCCGGGACGTCGAGAGCTGAACCGCACGGCCTGCCCGGTCGCACGCCGGCCTGTCCGGTTGCACGCCGGACCACCACACCGCCCCCCCCAGCCCGCCACGCACCGGTCATGGCCCCTGGTCGAGGCCCTTCGGGACCCGCCGGGACCTCGTGCGCGAGGGTCCGGCGGGTCGCCGTACCCCTCAAAGAACCGGGGGTAAGGAACTACCCGCCCGCCCACCCTCCCGGCCCGCTTCACCCGTGCGGGTGACCGGCTTGCAGCGGTGGGCTACGGACGGTTACCTTCGCCGCGACAACCGCAAACAGATACGGCCCCCGGCCGGGACTGGCATCCCGATCGAGGGCCTGACCGCTCAGGAAGTAGACGCCTTCCCGATGGCTGACTCGCAGTCTAACGCGCGCCTGCGCGCCGACGCCGGAGCTCCGACATCCGGCGTGATCCACGTCCGCACCCGGCTCACCGCCGACTTCACCGTGCTCTCCAACGCCCTCGCGCAGCGGCGTGGCAGCGCGGTCACGATCGGGGTGGCGGCGTACATCTCCTCGCTGCCGGACGGTTCGCCGGTGAGCATCTCCGCACTGTGCGAGCACTTCTCGGAGGGCGAGATCCTGATCTCGCGGGCGCTCAGGGAGCTGGAGGCCGCCGGATATCTGGGGCGCCGCCGGGAGCGGCTGCCCAGCGGACGCATCCGTACGAGAACGTACTTCTACGACGTCCCCAGCGGGGGTGGCGACCCCGGCGGGGACGATCCCGAGCCGCCGCAGCCGCCCCCTCCGCGTCCGTCGGTCCGGCACCGGAGGCAGGCCCAGCCCGATGCCGAGCCGGAGCCGTCGGCCGCTCTCGCCGACGCCGACCCGGAGGCCGTCGCCGTGCTCGCCGCCCTGCGCCGGGTCGACCCGCGGCTGGTCCTGTCCGGGCGGGAGGCCGCGCGGCTGGCGCCGGCCGTGAGCGAGTGGCTTGCGGTGGGCGTCGATCCGTACCGGATCACCGAGCTGCTCACCGCCGGACTCCCCGACCGCTTCCACGCCGCCCGGCGCACATCCTCGCCTTCCGCCTGCGCGAGACGCCCCTGCCCGCCCCGGCACGGCACACACAGCCCGTGGAACGCCGTCCGGCCCCCGTCGTCCCCCTCCAGACCTGCGACGGCTGAGAACGCGCGTTCCGCGCACCGGAACCGGGACGCTGCCGGGACTGCCGGGCGGGGAGCGGGCTGCGAGCGGCGGGTTGAGGCGACGGCGAAGGCGAGGTGGGCGGTCCGCCCGCAGGCGGGAGGTCTGATGTGCGACGATGCGAAGACCGGTGCCAGAGGAGGTGGGGCATGGTCGACAGATTCAAGGACGGACTTCTGACGCCCGCGGAAACGGCCTCCTGCCTGGAGATCCCACAGTCGACGCTCATGTCGTGGCTGAAGGGCAAGGCAGCCGGCGCACCCCTGGTTCACCAGGTCGAGCCGGTTCGGAAGGGGCAGCCTTCGGTGCCCTTCATCGCGGTGGCCGAGGCGCATGCCCTTCGTTCCTTGCGTTCCCTGGGACTCCGTATGAGCGAGATCAGGGAGGCCGCCGCCGCCGTACGGGACGCCTTCGACACCCCCTATGGACTCGTCTCGAAGCGAATCGCCACCGACGGCGTGGACATCTTCATCGAGCATGGTCTCGGCGATCTTCGCCGGGCCCGCGACGGCCAGGCGCCCATCCGGGAAGTGGTCTGCGACTATCTCCGCTACCTGTCCTGGGAGCCGGGTGACGACTTCCCCTCCAGCCTGCGGCTGAGGCAGTATCCGGAATCCGTGCCGGTCGTGATCGATCCCCGGTTCGGCCATGGTCTGCCCGTGGTGGCCGCCAACCGGGTCACGGTGAAGGCGATCACCGACCTGTGGGAAGCCGGGGAGAGCGTCGAGGACATCGCGTACGACTACGACATGACGCCCGAGCAGGTGGACGCGCTGTGCCGGGCCGTGGTGCGTCTTGCCGCCTGAGTTCTTCCTGGACCGGAATCTCGGGCGGCGTGTGGCAGAAGGGCTGAGGCTCTGCGGGTGGACGGTTCACCGCATCGCCGATGTCTTCCCGGACGATGGGCAGGACGTTACCGACGAGGACTGGATCACTCATGGCCTCGACCAGGGCTGGGTCCCGCTCTCGAAGGACGGGCGCATCAAGACCCGGGACTTGGAGATCCAACCCGTCCTCGACCGCGCCGCGGTGCTGTTCTACCTCGACAACCAGCAGATGCGGACCACCGAAATGGTCGATCGGCTCGTCGCGCACCGCGACGCGATCCACCGCGCGGTCGAGAAGGGCGGCCCCGCCGCATACGCGGTCCGACGCGATCGCGTCGAGCGCACATGGCCACCCTGACCGAGGTCGAGCCGGCCACCGCACGCTGACCCACCCAACCCGGCCACCCTCCAGCAACCCGCAACGAAAAGTTGCGGATCTCCGAGGCGGCGCCTAGAGTCATACGCAACCGATAGTTGCCCAATTCTCACGGGAGGTCCGTCATGGAGCGGGAGTTCGGAAAGCTGGAGCGCGAGATTCGCATCGACGCGTCGCCGGAGATCGTGTTCGAGGTGGTGAGCCGGCCGGAGCACATGAAGATGTGGTGGCCCGACGACGCGACGTTCGAGCCCGTAACGGGGTCGGTCGGCGAGCTGGTGTGGGGGGACCGTGCGGGGGTGGAGGCGATCACCGTGGTGGACGTGGATCCGCCGCGCAGCTTCGCCTTCCTCTGGGTCGCGCCCCAGGGCGAGACGCCGGAGCCGAGCAACTCCCTCCTGGTCACCTTCGAGCTGGAGCCCTCCGGCGACGGCACGATCCTGCGGCTGACCGAGAGCGGCTGGCGGGAGAGGGGCTGGGAGGCCGCCGTACTCGAGCAGGCCTTCCACGACCACGAGCGCGGCTGGGACCTGTACCTGCCCCGGCTGCAGAAGTACGCCGCCTCGGTGGTGGCGCGATGAGCGTCGCCGTCGACGACGAACTCTGGTCGGCGATCGGGGACCCGATCCGGCGGCGGCTGCTCGACATCCTGCTCGCGGAAGGCGTCGGCACGCCGACCAGCCTGAGCGACCGTCTCCCCATCACACGGCAGGCGGTCACCAAACACCTCGGCGTCCTCGGCCGCGTCGGCCTCGTGCACGCGACGCAGCAGGGCCGCGAGCGGCGCTACGAAGTCGACGAGGCCCAACTCGCCCGGGCCGTACGACAGCTGAACGACGTCGGCAGGACATGGGACGCACGGCTCAACCGCATCAAGCGCATCGCCGAAGAGATCCAGCGAGGACGGTCATGAACGGGTTGCTGCTGGACGGCAAGAACGCCGTGGTCTACGGAGGCGGAGGCGCCATCGGCGGCGCCGTGGCGCGGGTGTTCGCCCGGGAAGGCGCCCGGGTCTTCCTCGCCGGGCGGACGCAGGCCCGGCTCGACGCCGTCGCGCACGACATCACCGCGGCGGGCGGCACCGTCGAGACCGCGCAGGTCGACGTCCTCGACCAGCAGGCCGTCGAGAAGCACGCCGACGACATCGCGGCGCGGGCCGGCGGCATCGACGTCGCCCTCAACGCCGTCAGCGTCATGCACGACCAGGGGACCCCGCTGGCCGACCTGTCGCTCGAGGAGTTCATGCGGCCGGTCGACGGATTCCTGCGGACGCTGTTCATCACCAGCAAGGCCGTGGCGCGGCACATGGGCGGGGAGCGTCCCGGCGTGATCCTGACCCTCTCCGAGCCGGGTTCCAAGCTCGCGGTGGGCGGCATCCTGGGGCACAGCGTGAGCGCGGCCGGCAAGGAGGCCTTCTCGCGAGTGCTGGCCGCGGAGCTGGCGCCCGCCAACGTCCGGGTGATCTGCATCCGGCCGCACGCCGTCGTGGACGGGCCGGCCGCGGGGTCGTACACCAAGGACCTCTTCGCACCGATGGCGGCCGCGGGCGGGCAGTCGGTCGAGGAGATGCTCACGGACGGGGGGATGGTGGACGGGACGCTGCTGAAGCGGTTGCCCACGCTCTGCGAGATCGCGGAGACCGCCGCGTTCCTCGCGTCCGACCGCGCCGGCGCCATGACCGGGACCGTCGCCAATCTGTCCGCCGGCGCACTCGTCGACTGACGCCAGGAACAGCGGCCCGACGACCGGGACAACCGGCCACCGGAACAACCCGCCCAGCGGAACAACCGGCCACCGGCACACCCCGACGGCCGGAACGACCGACGGCCGAACGCAGGAACACAGGAACACGAGGACAGGAGATCCGCTGTGTCCGATCTGGTCGACAAGGCCGAACTGCTGCGCTCCCTGCACGTCCCGGGCGACCCGCTCGTGCTGCCGAACGTCTGGGACGCGGCCGGCGCCCGCCTCGTCGTCGCCGCGGGCTTCCCCGTGGTCGCCACCACGAGCAACGCCATCGCCGCCGCCCTCGGCTACGAAGACGGCGAACGGGCCCCGAGCGGCGAGATGATGTTCGTCGCCCAGCGCATCGCCGCCTCGGTCGACGTGCCGGTCACCGTCGACGTCGAGGCCGGCTACGGGATGACGCCGGAGGAACTGGTCGAACAGCTCGTCGGCATCGGAGTCGCCGGCTGCAACATCGAGGACAGCGATCACGCGCACGGCGGACTGCTCGACGTCGACGCCCGCGCGTCCTACGTCGCCGGAATGCGCGCCGCCGCCGACCGGATCGGCGTGCCGCTGGTCGTCAACGCCCGGATCGACTCCTTCCTCCCCACCTCGCGCCTGGCCGACGACCACAAGCGCGCCGACGCGATCGCCAGGGCCGCGGCCTACCGGTCGGCCGGCGCGGACTGCGTCTTCCCGCCCGGCGCCGGACCGGACGACCTCCGCGCCGTCGCCGCCGCGACCGGCGCTCCCCTGAACGCCGGTCTCCCGCTCAACGGCGGCTCGCAGGTCGGCGGCACGCTGGACGCACTTCGGACGATCGGCGTCGTACGGGTCTCCGTGGGGCCGCAGTTGTACCGCGGCGCGCTCGACCGGCTGCGCTCCGACGTGCGGCTGCTGTCCGAGGTGCGGCGGAAAGAGGTCAGGGACCCGTCACCGACTTGATCGTGTACGGGTGGGTGGCGCGCTGCCAGACGAGGGTGAAGCGTGCGGTCGGGCGGGTGTCGAGCTGGGGGACCCGGCCGTCCGACGTGACGGTCTTCGCCGTGCCGAACGCGCCGGAACGGCTGACCGGGCGGGCCGTCGCCTTGGTGTAGCTGTACGGCGTCGTGGACGTCGGCACGACCGTGTGGAAGGCCACCATGCCGTCGCCGTCGTCGTCCAGGGCCAGGTCGGGGCGGTCGCCGAGGCCGAGGACGGTGGTGGCGCCGCGGGAGCCGGAGGCGGAGAGGCGGCGACCGAGGAGTTCGAGCTTGCCGGTGCTGTTGTAGCGGGTCCAGACGATCACCGAGTCGCCGTCGAGGTCGGTGGCCGGCGCGTGGTGGAAGCCTGCCCGGTCCGTCGACGCCGAGATGCGCAGCGGCGACGCCAGGGCGTTGGTACGGCTCATGCGGGAGGCCCAGACCTGGGGGCGGTCGCCGCCGCCGGAACGGTACGAGACGACCGCGTCGCCGTCCCGGTCCACCCCGACCCGCACCATGCCGAAGCCGCCGTACGACGCGATGGACGACGTCAGGACCTTGGTGGACGAGATCGAGCCGGAGGCGACCCGGCGGGCCACCACCTCCGAGCCGCGCACCCACGCCACGACGAACCTGCCGTCGCGGCCGACGCCGATGGCGGGTTTCTCGGCGGAGGCGCTGCCGAGGGTGATGGGCGCGCCCACGGTGCCGTCGAGCATGAGGCGGCGGGCTACGGCGTACCAGCTGCCGTCGCGGATCTCCGTCCACGCCGCCATCGCCGTGCCGCCCGGTGTCACCGCCACCACGGGGCCGGTCGCCGGGGCGGAGGTGGACAGCTGCCGGACCGAGCCGGTGACCGTGCCGCTCGCCGCGACGCGGCGGCCGACCACGTGGCCGTCCTGCTCCCAGACCACCGCCGAGTCGCCGGTGTCGTCGGAGTCGACTTCCGGCCAGGAACCGGCGCTTCATCGAACGCCGGTGACGTGCTGCACGCGGAGCCACTCTTCCCCCAACTCGTCGACGCAGCGCGGCGAACGGGGCCGCGCCTCTGTACCCAGCGCAACGTCAGCCTCAAACGTCACACTTCGGCCGTCGTCGGGTCGTCGGCGGCGGTCTTCGGTCCTTCGTGGGCGGTCGTCGGCGGTCGTCGGCCCGTCGTCGCCGTGGAACCAACCGCCCCGCCGGTGCAGTGTTCTCCCTCATGGGGAGCGTGACGTATCAGGGTCTGCCGGGCGGGGCGCCCGCGCACATGGTGGTGTGCGGGGACGACGGGCTCGCGCACCGGCTCGCGGGCGAGTTGCGCGGGGTGTACGAGGAGCAGGTGACGCTGGTCGTGCCGCCGTCCGGGCGGCGGGTGCGGCAGCCGGTGGTGGGGCGGGCCCGGGCCGCGTCGGCGGCGTTCCTGGACCGGGTGCGGGTCGTGGGCGCCGCGGGGCGGGGCGGCGGCAACGGCGGCGCCGCCCGCGGGGACGGGGAGGGCGCGGGGAACGTACGGGTGGTCGAGGCCGCCGAGCCGACCGAGTCCGTGCTGGCCGACGCCGGTGTGGAGCGGGCGGCCGCGCTGGCGCTCGTGTACGACGACGACGAGACCAACATCCGCGCCGCCCTCACCGCCCGCCGGCTCAACCCCCGGCTGCGGCTGGTCCTGCGGCTGTACAACCGCCGGCTGGGCCAGCACATAGAGGAACTCCTCGACCAGGCCTCCCTGCTGGCCGTCGCCGGGCCGGACGGCACGCCCGCCGCGTCCGGGCTCGACGCCTCCACCACCGTCCTGTCCGACGCCGACACCGCCGCGCCGGCGCTGGCCGCCACCGCGCTCGCCGGGACCAGCAAGGTCGTCCAGACGCAGGGGCTGATACTGCGCGCGGTGGAACGGCAGCCCCCGGAGCCCGGGCTGGTGGCCGAGCCGGGGCTCGTCACACTGGCCCTGCTCTCCGCCACCAGCAACGACCCGGCCGGGGCCGACGGTTCGGAGAGCAGCGGGGCGCAGGGGCCGCAGCTGCTGCCGGACGCGGCCACCGTGCAGGCCGCCACCGGGCGCGGGACCGTCGTCCTGGAGCAGGTGTCGTACGCCGGGCCCGCCGTGCCCGCCCAGCGCGCCGGGGTGCCGCCGCTGGCCTCGCTCTTCTCGCGGCGGCTGCGGTGGACGCTGGCCGGGCTGGTGGCGTGCGTGGTCGCGCTGTCCGTCGCGCTGACCGTGGTCACCGGGGACCATCCGCTGCGCGCCACCTACCTCACCCTCCTCGACCTCTTCGCCATCAACGAGGCCGCCACACAGGAGGCCACCGCGCGGCAGATCCTCCAACTCCTCACCGGGCTCCTCGGATTGCTGCTCATGCCCGTGCTGCTGGCCGCCGTGCTGGAGGCGCTCGGCACCTTCCGCACCGCGTCCGCCCTGCGCAAGCCGCCGCGCGGGCTGAGCGGGCACGTCGTGCTGCTCGGGCTGGGGAAGATCGGCACCCGGGTGCTGACCCGGCTGCGGGAGCTGCAGATCCCCGTGGTGTGCGTCGAGTCCGACCCCGAGGCCCGCGGCCTCGCGACGGCGCGGCGCTTACGGGTCCCGGTGGTGCTCGGGGACGTCACCCAGGAGGGCGTCCTGGAATCCGCCAAGATCCACCGGGCGAACGCGCTGCTCGCCCTCACCAGCGCCGACACCACCAACCTGGAGGCCGTCCTCTACGCCCGCGCGCTGCGGCCCGACCTGCGGGTCGTGCTGCGGCTGTACGACGACGACTTCGCCACCGCCGTCTACCGCACCCTGCGCGCGGCGCACCCCGGCGCGCTGACCCGCAGCCGCAGCGTGACCCACCTCGCGGCGCCCGCGTTCGCCGGGGCGATGTACGGGCGGCACGTCCTCGGCGCGATCCCCGTCGAGCGGCGGGTCCTCCTCGTCGTCGCCCTCGAGGTCCGGGGCCAGCACCAACTGGAGGGCAGGACCGTCGCCGAGGCGTTCAAGCCCGGCGCGTGGCGCGTCCTCGCCCTGGACGCGGCCCACCGGCCGGACGCCCCGGACCTCACGTCCCCCGGCTCGGCCCCGGTCTGGGCCCTGGGCCCCGACCACGTCCTCAAGCCGGGCGACCGCGTGGTCCTGGCGGCGACCAGGCAGGGCCTGGCGGAACTGCTGGGCCGCAGGCGAAGCGAGCGGGCGGGGGCGTAGCCACCCGGCGGGAGCGCAGCCACCGGCCGGGGCACAGCCACCCGGCGGGAGCGCAGCCACCCGGCGGGAACCCACCCACCGGCCGGAACCCAGCCACCCGGCCGGAGCACAGCCACCCGGCCGGAACCCACCCACCGGCCGGAGCACAGCCACCCGGCGGGGCCGCAGCCACCGGCCAGGGCGCAGCCGCCGGACCGCCGGCGTCACCGCCCGCTGTACCAGCCGGCGATCGCCGCCGGACCGGCAGCGTCACCTCCCGACCACCGGCGTCACCGCCGCCGACGAACGCCGGGCGCGGGATGCCGGGCGCGGGATGCCGGCGGCGGTGTTCCGCGCCCCGGCGTGCCCGCACCCCGTGGTCCCGCACCCCCGGCACCCTCGTCCCGGCGTCCCCAGGAGGCTCAGCAGGCTCGGCAGGCTCGGCCTGAGTCCGGGCCGCTCCCCCGCCGGGCCCCGGCACGGGCTGCCCTCAGACCGCCAGTCCCTTCAGGTGCCGTTCCGCGAAGTCCAGCTCCAGGCGGACCTGCTTGATGCGTTCGTCCACCACCAGGGAGCCGTGGCCCGCGTCGTAGCGGTACACCTCGTGGACCGCGCCTCTCGCCTCCAGGCGCTTGACGTAGTTCTCGATCTGGCGGATCGGGCAACGCGGGTCGTTCACGCCGGCCGAGATGTACACCGGCGCCTTGACCCGGTCGACGTACGTCAGCGGGGACGACGCCTCGAAGCGCTCCGGCACCTCCTCGGGGGTGCCGCCGAGGAGGGTGCGGTCGAGGGCCTTCAGGGCCTCCATCTCGTCGTGGTACGCGGTGACGTAGTCGGCCACCGGGACCGCCGCGATGCCGAGCGTCCATGCCTCGGGCTGGACGCCCAGGCCGAGCAGGGTGAGGTAGCCGCCCCAGGAACCGCCCGAGAGGATCAGGCGGGCCGGGTCGGCGAGGCCGGAGGCGACCGCCCACTCCCGGACCGCCGCGATGTCCTCCAGCTCGATCAGGCCCACCCGGTGCTTGAGGGCGTCCGTCCAGGCGCGGCCGTAGCCGGTGGAGCCGCGGTAGTTGACGCGGACGACCGCGTACCCGTGGTCCACCCAGGCGGCCGGGCCGGCGGCGAAGGAGTCGCTGTCGTGCCAGGTCGGGCCGCCGTGGATGTCGAACACCGTGGGCAGCGGGCCGGTCGCCCCCGCCGGCTTCTGCACCAGCGCGTGGATCCGGCCGCCGGGGCCCTCCACCCACACGTCCTCCACCGGCACCGACCCCGGCGACTTCATGCCGGGCGGGTCGAGCACCACCCCGCCCGCCGTCGAGCGCACCGCGGACGGCTGCGCGGCCGACGACCACAGGTACTCCACGGTGCCGTCCGGGCGGGCCGTCGCCCCCGACACCGTGCCCTGCGGGGTCGTGATGCGGCCCAGCTCCCGCGTGGCCAGGTCGAACCGGAACAGCTCACTGCGCGCCTCGTGACTGTGGACGATCAGCAGCGCCGAGCCGTCCGGGTACCACTCGGCGCTGACGTCGCCCGGCAGCTCCAGCGCCAGGTCCGTCTCCTCGCCCGAGGCCACGTTCCACACCAGCGGCTCCCAGCGGCCCCGCCGCTGATGCCCGATGAGCAGCCGCGTGTCGCCGTCGACCGGCGCGAAACCGAGCACCTCCAGGCCCAGCTCCAGCGTCCCGTCCTTGGTGTCGTCCAGCTCGGCGACCGTCGTGCCGTCGGGGCGCAGCACCCGCAGCGCCGAGTGCATGGCGTCGCCGTGCTCGGTGTGCTCGACGGCGATCAGCGAACCGTCGTGGGACAGGTCGCCGACGCCCGCCGACTCGCGGTGCCGGTAGATCTCCACCGGCTCGCCCTCGCCGAGGCGCGCGAGGTGGATCGTCGTGCCGTCCTCGTCGGTGGAGCGGCCGACGACCGCCGTCCGCCCGTCCCGGCCGAGCGCGAGGCCCGCCGGGTAGGAGGGCTCGAGGCCGGGCACGGCCGGCTCGTCCGCGCCGCCGGTGAAGGGCTGCCGGCGCCAGATGCCGAACTCGTCGCCGTCCTTGTCGTCGAACCACCAGATCCAGGCGCCGTCCGGGGAGAGCACACCGTCCGTCGTGCCGTTCGGCCGGTTCGTGACCTGGCGCTGCTCACCGGTCGCGCGGTCCCAGGCGTACAACTCGTACGTCCCCGTCGCGTTCGAGACGAACAGGGAGCGGTCCGGGGCGTCCCACGCCCAGTCGGGCAGCGACACCCGCGGCGCCCTGAACCGCTTCTCCCAGTCCGGCATCTGATCGTTCCGCGAGGCGGACCCGTTGCTCTCAGTCATGGCCCCATACTGCCTGCCCGCACCGACAGTCCGCTGGCCCGCTCCCCAGCCTGTGGAAAACTCCCTCGCTCTTCCACCGCGCCCCCACCCCGCGACCGGCCGTCCACAGCCGGACCCGTACCGTTGAGGGCGTGTACCGGTTTCTGCTGACGCCCCGCTGGTGGGGGATCAACGTCTTCGTGCTCCTCGCCATCCCCTTCTGCGTCTTCATGGGGTCCTGGCAGCTGAGCCGGTTCGAGGACCGGGTCGCCGACCACGAGAGCGCCCGCGAGCAGGCCGCCACCGACCGGGAACAGGCCGCCCGGCCGCTCGCCGAGCTGCTGCCCGTGGACAAGAAGACCTCCGGCGACCAGACCACCGCCACCGGCCGCTACGGCGAGCAGCTCCTCGTCCCCGACCGCGAGCTGGACGGCGAGCGCGGCTTCTACGTCCTGACCCTGCTGCGCACCGGCGACGGCAAGGCCCTCCCCGTCGTCCGCGGCTGGCTGCCCGGCGCCGCCGACCGCGCGAAGGCCCCCGCGCCGCCCGCCGGGAAGGTCACCGTCACCGGCGCGCTCCAGGCCTCGGAGCTGCCCGGCGAGAACGGCGTGCCCGCCAAGAGCGGTCTGCCGGCCGGGCAGACCGGCGCGATCAGCGCGGCGTCGCTGGTGAACCTCGTCCCCTACGACGTCCACGACGCCTGGGTCACCCTCAACCAGGGCGACTCGGGGATGCGGGCCGTGCCGGTGAGCGCGGCGCCCGACACGGGCCTCGACCTCAAGGCGTTCCAGAACCTCGGCTACACCGGCGAGTGGTTCGTGTTCGCGGGCTTCGTCGTCTTCATGTGGTTCCGGCTGTTCCGCCGCGAGGCGGAGTTCGTCCGGGACGCGGAGATGGGGCTGCTCCCCCAGGAGGCCCAGGATCCCCGGGAAACCCCGGAAACCCCGGACTCCCGGGGGTCGCACGAACCGCAGGAGGACCGGCGGACGCCGGCCCCCAGCGACGTCCAGGCCTAGCCCCCGGCCCTCCAACGCTCCACCAGGCCCTCCGGGTCCACCAAGCCCTCGGTTCCTCCGGGCCCTCCGGGCCTAAACGCCCGCCAGCACCCCGGTCCGGTACACCGTCCCCGCGCAGGCGTTCGTCACCGTCGCCGAGACCGTCGGGGAACCCGCCTCCGCCGTGTAGGAGACGACGACGCTGCCGTCCTGGGTGCCGTCCGCCCCGAACAGCTGCGGGGCCACCCCGGTGTCGCCGCCGGTGGAGCTGCCGTCCGTGGTGGTGCCGGGGTTCTGCGTGGGCGACGGGGCGGGCGAGGGGCCGCCCGTGTCGCCGCCGTCGGTCTCGCCGGAGTCCGTGGGGCAGGTCTGTGAGGGCACCCAGGCGAACCTGACCTCGTAGGAGGAGCCCGGCTGGAGGACCAGCTGGGGAACCTCGGTGGACGGGTCGGGCAGTGCGGCCGCCGCGTCGCCCGAGGTGTGGGCGAGCACGCTGATCCGGGTCGGGTCGGCCGCGCCCTGGGCGAGCGGGCTGACCGTGCCGGCGCCGCCGACCGTGCAGCCCGCCTCGGAGACGTTGGTGATGCGGAAGGTGCCGTAGACGGAGCCCGCGGAATCGGGGACCTCCGTGGTGGCGGTGGCCGAGCCGAGCTGGTCGGCCGTGCAGACCGGGGCGGTCATGGCCGCGGTCGCCGAGGGGTACGCGTCGGCGGCCTTCTCCGCCTCGTCCACGGGCCGTCCGCTCTCGCCGTCCGCGCCCTCGGTCCTCCCGCCGTCGGCCTCGCCGTGGTCCTTCTGCTCGCCGGAGCCGCCCGAGGTCTGCTGCGCGCCCTCGGTGCTGAGGCCGTCGCCCGAGCCGCCCTGCGCCTGGGAGCCGTGGCCGGCGATCGAGGGGTTGGCGTCGGAGCCGGAGGAGTGGGAGATCTGCACGGCGGCCGGTACGGCGGTGCAGACGAACAGCGCCGCGGCGACCATGCCGACGGCGGCCTGCCGCTTGCGTGCCTTCCGGGCGGGAACCGCCCGGCGCAGATGGTCCAGCGTGCCGTCGCGAGGCTCGATGTCCCGCACCGCCTGGTGCAGCAGCCTGCGCAGTGCCAGCTCGTCCGAGTCGAGCCCGGCGGGTCCCTGACCGTCGGGGCCCTGGTCGTCGGGGCCGTGGTTCACAGTTCCGTTCCCAGCGTGCGAATGGTTCGGCTGTTCCTCTTGCGCCTCGGTCGGCTCCCGCAATGTACCGGAGTCGTCCGCACCGACCGGACGGGCCGGGCCGCCCCCCGCGGGGACGGGACCGGCCGGGTCGTCCCCCGCACGGGGCTCGCCGTCGCGCGTCGGCTCGCGCCACTCGTACGGCTCGTGCGGCGCGTGCGGGTGCCGCCGCCCCTTGTCGTCGTCGGTCATGCCGGCGCCCCCATGGCGACGCGCAGGGCCGCGATGCCGCGCGAGCCGTACGCCTTCACCGAACCCAGCGAGATGCCCAGGGTCTCGGCGACCTGGGCCTCGGTCATGTCCGCGAAGTAGCGCAGCACCAGCACCTCGCGCTGGCGGCGCTGGAGGCCCTTCATGGCCTTGATCAGGGAGTCGCGCTCCAGCTGGTCGTACGCGCCCTCCTCCGCGCTCGCCATGTCCGGCATCGGCTTCGACAGCAGCTTGAGGCCGAGGATGCGGCGGCGCAGCGCGGAGCGGGAGAGGTTGACGACCGTCTGGCGCAGATAGGCCAGGGTCTTCTCCGGGTCGCGGACGCGTTTGCGCGCGGAGTGGACGCGGATGAAGGCCTCCTGGACGACGTCCTCGCAGGAAGCGGTGTCGTCCAGTAGCAGGGCGGCGAGGCCCAGCAGGGAGCGGTAGTGGGTGCGGTAGGTCTCGGTGAGGTGGTCGACGGTGGTGCCGGCGGCCACGACGCCGTCGACGCTGTCGGCGCCGTCACGCGGACTGGGGATGCGGGCGGGCCGCGCTGCGGGCATGGGCGCGATCACCGGCATGCCGCCGGGCGCGCCGGACGCACGGAGGTGCGGCGGGCGCCGGGGCGGCCGGAGGGCCGTGCCGCGGGCCGCCACGGGGAAGTCGAGTACGTCTGCCACGCCAGTTGGACACGTCCGACCGGGTGAGGGTTGTACGTGCCGGACGTCACGTTCGCTCGCGCCTCGTCAGGCAGCACGGCCGACGGTGCCTCATTCGCCCTCATACATCCCGCTCTTCCCCTATGTCCCGTACGAGCGGGCGTCCCCTTGCCCGCTCTCGGCGTCCCCACGCCTGGCAACCACACCCGGAAGGGCGACCGCAAAGACGCGCCCCGCCTTCCGCGCGGTTGCGGGGGCGGGGAGAAAATCTTCGAACGCCGCTGGGCGCGGATCAAGAGCTGCGGATCATCGTCCGACTCACATCTCTTCCGGAGATCCTACAAACCGATCGACTCATGATCGGAACATGTTTTCACCGGACCACTCGGCGGCGATCAGTTCCGCGATCTGCGCGGTGTTGAGCGCGGACCCCTTGCGCAGATTGTCGCCGCAGACGAACAGCTCCAGCGCCGTGGGGTCGTCCAGCGCCCGCCGCACCCGCCCCACCCAGGTCGGATCGGTGCCGACCACGTCCGCGGGCGTCGGGAACTCCCCCGCCGCCGGATCGTCGAAGAGCACCACGCCGGGCGCCGTCGCGAGGATCTCCCGCGCCCGGCCGACCGTCACCTCGCCCTCGAATCGGGCGTGCACGGTCAGGGAGTGCGCGGTCACCACCGGCACCCGTACGCACGTCACCGCCACCGGGAGCCCCGGCAGCCCGAGGACCTTGCGGGTCTCGTCGCGCAGCGTCAGCTCCTGCGAGGACCAGCCGTCCTCGCGCGGCTGTCCGGCCCACGGCACGACGTTGAGCGCGACCGGCTCCGGGAAGGGCCCGGTGTCGTCCCCCACCGCCCGCCGTACGTCCCCCGGACCGGTCCCCAGCTCGGTGCCGGCGACCAGGGACAGCTGCCGGCGCAGCGTCTCCACGCCCGCGCGTCCGGCCCCGCTCACCGCCTGGTACGAGGAGACGACCAGCTCCCGCAGCCCGAACCCGGCGTGCAGCGCGCCCAGGGCGACGATCATGGAGAGGGTGGTGCAGTCGGGGCCGGCGACGATCCCGCGCGGACGGGCGCGGACCTTGTGCGCGTTGACCTCGGGCACCACCAGGGGCACCTCCGGGTCGGCCCGGAAGACGGGCGAGCCGTCCACGACGACCGCGCCCCGGGCCGCGGCGCGCGGCGCCCATTCGGCGGCGACCGCGTCCGGCACGTCGAACATGGCGATGTCGACCCCGTCGAAGGCGTCCTCCGACAGGGCGACCACCTCGACCTGCTCGCCGCGCACGGCCAGCTTGCGGCCGGCCGAGCGGGGCGAGGCGATCAGCCGGATCTCGCCCCAGACGTCTGCGTGCTGGGACAGGATCTGGAGCATGACGGTGCCGACGATCCCGGTCGCTCCCACGACCGCGAGCGTCGGCCTGCCGGTACGGCCGGCGACGGGACGGGCGTGCTCGGCGGGCCGGGCAAGTTCGGCGCGGCCGGCACGCTCGGCCCGGTCGTCACGACCGGCACGGTCGTCACGACCGGCACGGCCCGCACCACCGGCACGACCTGCAGCGCCGACACCACCGGCACGACCGGCACGACCGGCACCGCCGACACCGCCAGCACGGTCCGCACCACCCGCACGGCCGACACCGCCGGCGCGGCCGGCACGCTCGGCCCGGTAGGCCATCAGCGGCCGGTGCCCCCGTAGACGACGGCCTCGGTGCTGTCGGAGTCGAGTCCGAAGGCGGTGTGCACGGCGCGCACCGCCTCGGGCACGTCGTCGGCGCGGGTGACGACCGAGATGCGGATCTCGGAGGTCGAGATCAGCTCGATGTTCACGCTCGCGTCCGACAGCGCCTTGAAGAAGTCGGCCGTGACGCCCGGGTTGGTCTTCATGCCGGCGCCGACGAGGGAGATCTTGCCGATCTGGTCGTCGTAGCGCAGCGAGTCGAAGCCGATGCCGCCCTTGTTCTTCTCCAGCGCGTCGATGGCCTTGCGGCCCTCGGCCTTCGGCAGCGTGAAGGAGATGTCCGTCAGGCCCGTGGAGGCCGCGGACACGTTCTGCACGATCATGTCGATGTTGATCTCGGCGTCGGCGATCGTGCGGAAGATCGCGGCGGCCTCGCCCGGCTTGTCCGGCACGCCGACGACCGTGACCTTGGCCTCGGAGGTGTCGTGCGCGACACCGGAGATGATGGCCTGCTCCACCTGCTTGTCCCCTTGCTCGATCGGCTCGCTGCTGACCCACGTGCCCTGGAGCCCGCTGAAGGAGGAGCGGACGTGGATCGGAATGTTGTACCGGCGGGCGTACTCCACGCACCGGTGGAGCAGCACCTTCGACCCGGACGAGGCCAGCTCCAGCATGTCCTCGAACGAGATCCAGTTGATCTTCCGGGCCTTCTTCACCACGCGCGGGTCGGCGGTGAACACGCCGTCGACGTCGGTGTAGATCTCGCAGACCTCGGCGTCGAGCGCGGCGGCGAGGGCCACCGCGGTGGTGTCGGAGCCGCCGCGGCCCAGCGTGGTGATGTCCTTGGTGTCCTGGCTGACGCCCTGGAAGCCGGCGACGATGGCGATGTTGCCCTCGTCGAGCGAGTCGCGGATGCGGCCCGGCGTGACGTCGATGATCCGGGCTTTGTTGTGGACCGAGTCGGTGATGACACCCGCCTGGCTGCCGGTGAACGACTGGGCGGAGTGGCCCAGGTTTTTGATCGCCATGGCCAGCAGCGCCATGGAGATACGCTCTCCGGCGGTCAGCAGCATGTCGAGCTCGCGCCCGGCAGGGATCGGGGAAACCTGCTCGGCGAGATCGATCAGCTCGTCCGTCGTGTCGCCCATCGCGGAAACCACGGCGACCACCTGGTGGCCGTTCTTCTTGGCTTCCACGATCCGCTTGGCGACGCGCTTGATGCCCTCGGCATCGGCTACGGAGGAGCCTCCGTACTTCTGCACGACAAGGCCCACGTGCGCTCCTCGCTCATTCCGTCTCTTTCCGCACGTACGCATATGCGGTGCGGTCGGCTCAGTCTAACGAGCGTCCGAAAAACCCCTCCGTGATACCGCATGGTGAGATTTCCGCCGGACGTCCGTCCAGGCGGGCTCATGCCCGGGCCGCGCGCGGACCACTCGGAAAGTGCGCCGGGTCACAGGGACGCGGGCCGTACGGGCCGTCTCACCGCGTACGCGCGGCGCCTCATGTGGCCGGGCGCAGCCCCAGCGGGCCGCCGATCTCCTCCGCCATCACCTTGCCGGCCTCGAACTCCAGGGTGTCGTCGCCGACGCTCTGGTCGGTGTCCAGGCCGTCCAGCTCCTCCAGGGGCTGGTTGAGGCGGACGTGCGCGACCACCGACTGCAGGGCGCGCAGGCACGCGGAGGCGGTGCCGCCCCAGTTGGAGAAGTAGGAGAACTGCCACCACCACAGCGCCTCCGTGGTGCGGCCGGCCCGGTAGTGGGCCATGCCGTGGCGCAGGTCGGTCATGACGTCCGCGAGGTCGTCCGAGATGCGGGCGGGCACCGGCGCCCGGCGCGGTTCGTAGGGGTCGAAGACCTCGGAGTAGACGTCGATCGGCTCCAGCAGCCGGGCCAGGTTCTCGCGCAGACCGTCCACGTCGGGCTCGGGGCCCAGGTCGGGCTCGTAGCGCTCGTCGGGGAGGATGTCCTCGTGCGCGCCCAGCCGGCCGCCGGCCAGCAGCAGCTGGGAGACCTCCAGCAGGAGGAAGGGAACGGCCGAGTCCGGTTCGTCGCCCCGGGCGACCTCGGTGACGGCGACCAGGAAGCTCTCGATCTGGTCGGCGATCTGGACCGCGAAGTCGTCGGGGTCGCGCGTGGCGACGTGCAGCGTGGCGTCAGACATCTCAGACATCTAGGAGTCGTCTCCCCTCGAAGGCGCGGCCGAGGGTGACCTCGTCCGCGTATTCCAGGTCGCCACCCACCGGGAGGCCGCTGGCCAGGCGGGTGACCTTGAGGCCCATGGGCTTGATCATCCGGGCGAGGTACGTCGCTGTGGCCTCGCCCTCCAGATTCGGGTCCGTGGCCAGGATCAGCTCGGTGACGGTGCCGTCCGCGAGGCGGGCCAGCAGCTCCCTGATCCGCAGATCGTCGGGTCCGACGCCCTCGATCGGGCTGATCGCCCCGCCCAGGACGTGGTAACGGCCGCGGAACTCACGCGTCCGCTCGATGGCCACGACGTCCTTCGGCTCCTCCACGACGCAGATCACCGAGGGGTCGCGGCGGGCGTCACGGCAGATGTTGCACCGCTCCTCCTGCGCGACGTTGCCGCACACCGCGCAGAAGCGGACCTTCGCCTTCACCTCCATCAGGGCGTGGGCGAGGCGTCGTACGTCGGCGGGTTCCGCCTGGAGGACGTGGAAGGCGATCCGCTGCGCGCTCTTGGGACCGACGCCGGGCAACCGCCCCAGCTCGTCGATGAGGTCCTGGACCACGCCTTCGTACAACGGACTGCCGTCCTTCCGGGGTATGACGTTCTGTTCGTACGGTAGTTTCCCGCGGGCCTTCTTAGAAGGGCAGTCCGGGAATGCCGCCGCCGCCCAGCCCCTGGGCCAGCGGGCCGAGCTTCTGCTGCTGGAGCGTCTGGGCGTTCTCGTTGGCCGCCTGGACGGCCGCGACGACCAGGTCGGCGAGGGTCTCGGTGTCCTCCGGGTCCACCGCCTTCGGGTCGATCACCAGGGCGCGCAGCTCTCCGGCGCCGGTGACGGTCGCCTTCACCAGCCCGCCGCCCGCCTGTCCCTCGACCTCGGTCCGCGCCAGTTCCTCCTGGGCGTTCGCCAGGTCCTGCTGCATCTTCTGGGCCTGCTGCAGCAGCTGCTGCATGTTCGGCTGGCCACCACCGGGAATCACGATCAGCTCCTTGGCACCGCTCGGTACGGCTGTTCAGCACGAGCCTACGTGGTCCGCGCGGCCGTCGCCCCAGCACTCTTTCGAGTGAGGCGATGCGCCGTCCTATACCTGATCAAGGCCCTCTTCCGGGCGGAAAAGTGACGAAACCCGCAGCTTCGCCACCCATTGGGCGGTAGGAAGGGGTCCGGCGCATCGGATCAGCCGTGATCAGCAGTGATCAGTAGGGAGTGCCGGGTGGGTCAGCCGGAGACGCAGCCCGAGGGACCGCCGGACGAGAGACCGCCGGACGAGGGGCGGCGCGAGGACCCGGCCGGTCCCCGGCCGGGCGACCTGGCCGGACGGGCGTTTCCGCTCGGCGACTGGGGCGATCCGGCCCGGCGGCTGGACGAGCTGTACCGCTGGGTGGAGCGCGGGGCGCTGGACACGGCGGCCTGGTATCTCGCCGACCGGGTGCGCAAGCGGCGCGGGGCGCGGGCGCTGCGCTGCGGGGCGGCGGCCGGGGCGGTGACCGGGGCGGCGCTGCCGCTGCTGGATCTGACCGGGGTGCTGGGCGGGGCGGCCCCGTGGGGGTGTCCGGCGCTGCTGCTGGCGGTGTCCTGCGTGGCGGTGGACCGGTTCTTCGGGGTGACGTCGGGCTGGATGCGGGACATGGCGACCGCGCAGGCGGTGCAGCGGCGGTTGCAGGCGTTGCAGTTCGAGTGGGCGGCGGAGAGCGTGCGCGAGGTGCTGGGCCCGGCGGAGGGCACGGCCGGGGAGGCGGCGGAGCGGTGCCTGGGGGTGCTGCGGCGGTTCGCGGAGGACATGGCGGAGCTGGTGCGGGCGGAGACGGCGGACTGGATGGTGGAGTTCGGCGCGCGGTCCGCTCCGCTCGGCGTCCGGTCGGCGATGGCGCCCGGCGCGCGGGCGGAGCCGGGTCCGCCGCCGGGCCGTTTCCCGGTCCCCCCGGGTCCGGCCCGGCCGAACATGCCGCGCCAGCGGCCCCCGGAGGCGCGGGGATGAAGTCTGGCGGCGCGGGGGCGGGGCTCCTCGGCTCGGGTCAGCGGCAGAGGTCCCGGCGCTGGCCGCAGGGGATGTGGCCGTGGTCCCTGATCGTCTTCCGGCTGGTGTTCTCGTCGAGGTGGGCGAGGAAGCTGTGCGCGAGGGTGCCGGGGGGCGGGTCGCCGTAGGTGTAGGCGTACTCGACGCCCCGGTACGGGCAGCTGTCCCACCCGGCGCTCGTACCAGAGCATCACGCCCGACGCGACGATGCCGAGGAGCGCGGTGACCACGGCGACGACGTTCTCGGCCCTGAGAAGTTCCCCCACGGCCGGAAACCGTACGGCTGTCCGAACAGGCCGTCAGCTCCCCGTCCGGGAGGCTGGCCCGTCGTTCAACTCACCTCCCCCGTACGTCACTTCACTGCTCGTTGTAGGTGACCGTCTCCCCGGTCGCGGTGTTCACGCGTTCCAGCGTGCCGTCCGGCAGCAGCGTGATCTCGGTGGCGGGGCCCGGCGCGCAGGTGGGCGCCTCACCGGCCGTCACCCGGGAGGGGCCGATGCGCACCGGGCCGTCCGTGCCCGGGTCCGCCGCCAGGTCCGCCTCGAACTCGCAGTGGTAGCGCCCGCCGCCCTCGGCGGGTCCGTCGGCGACGAGGGTCAGCACCGTGTCGCCGACCTCGCCCTGCCGCAGGGTCAGCCGCCGGGTGTCGCTTCCGTCCGCGCCGGTGTCCGCGGCCCAGGCGCCCACGTAGTCGGCGGGTATCGCGCCGTCCTGTGAAGCGGAGGGCGACGGGGACGGCGAGGGCGGCGGCGACGAGGCGCCGGTCGGGCCGGAGGTCACGCGGTCGCCGTCGGCGGTGGCGGTGGCGGTCGGCCCGGCCTTGACGTCGTCGCCGTCGCCGTCGCCGCTGAGCAGGGCGTACACCGAGCCGCCCGCGCCGAGGGCGACGACCAGCGCGACGGCGACCAGCGCGGCCGTACCGCGCCCGCTGCGCCGGGACTCCTCGGGCGGAGGACCGTAGGGCGGAGGACCGTAGGGCGGCGTGGCGGCGGTGCTGTAGGGGTTGTAGGGCGCCGGCTGCCCGTATCCGCCGGGCCCGGCGGGACCCTGGGGCTGCTGCGGGTGGCCGTACGCCTGGTGCGGGTAGCCGTAGGCGGGGTGCGACGGGGGCGTGGCGCCGGGCCCGGGGGGCACGGCCGTCGGGGCCGGGCGGCCGGGCGTGGCGGCGGGCGTCTCGTCGGGGGCGGGAGAGTGTTCCGGCGAGGGGGAGGCGTGCTCCGGCGACGGGGAACGGGGCAGGGTGAGGCTCGCCGTCTGCGGGTCCTCCGTGTCCAGCAGCCGAACGGCGTGCCGGCCGAGCTGGGCCACCAGCGCGCCGGGCAGCCAGGGGTCGCGGGAGCGTCCGTCGGAGACGGTGTCCTCCGCGCCGGTGCGCTCCAGGATCCGCTCCAGCGTCGGCCGGGCGGCCGGATCCTTGCGCAGACAGTCCCGTACGAGGTCGGCGAGGCCCTCGGGGACCCGGGAGAGGTCGGGTTCCTCCTGGGCGATGCGGAACATCAGGGCGTGCACCCCGCTGTCGGCGTCGCCGAAGGGCATCGCGCCGGTGGCGGCGTACGCGAGCACCGAGCCGAGGCAGAACACGTCGCACGCCGGCGTGATCCGGTCCCCGCGCACCTGTTCCGGCGCCATGAAGCCGGGGGAGCCGACCAGGGCGCCGGTGCGGGTGAGGCCGCCCTCGGACACGGTCTCCATGGCCCGCGCGATGCCGAAGTCGATGACGCGCGGCCCGTCGATGGTCACCAGCACGTTGGACGGCTTCAGGTCGCGGTGGACGATGCCAGCGGCGTGGATGTCCCGCAGGGCGTGCGCGAGCCCGGCGGCCAGGATGCGCACCGACCGCTCGGGCAGCGCCCCGTGCTGCCGCGCGACGACCCGCTCCAGGCTGGGCCCGGCGACGTAGCCGGTGGCCACCCAGGGCACCGGCGCCTCGGTGTCGGCGTCGAGCACGGGCGCCGTCCAGTGGCCGCCGACCTGCCGCGCCGCCTGCACCTCCTGGCGGAACCGCGCCCGGAACTCCTCCCGCGCGGCGAGTTCCCGGCGTACGAGCTTCACCGCGACGGTACGGCCCCGGTCCGACCGCGCGAGATAGACGTGCCCCATCCCGCCGGCGCCGAGCCGTGCCAGCAGCCGGTACGCGCCGATGCGCGGCGAATCCCCAGGCCCGAGCTTCTCCATGGCCGCGTCATCCTCCCCGTGCGTGGGCGCCGCCGCCCACAGCCCGACCATAATGCCGCCGGATGAAGAGTCGGCCGGGACCGGGTCCGCGGTTCCCGGCCCGACCGGCGTCAGCCCCCGTCCCCGCCCCGTCCCCGGCGTCAGCCCCCGTCCCCGGCGGCCTCCGCCGGAAGCCCCGCCTCCTCCAGCGCCCGCGACAGCCGCTCCAGCGCCCGTACGGCCTCCGCCAGCCCGTCGTCGCCCAGCGCCTCGGCGAGGCGGTCGGCGTAGGCGGCGTGGCCGGGGCCGATGCGGGCGACGGCGGCCAGGCCCTCCTGCGTCGGTGCGAGGAGTTTGGCGCGGCGGTGGGCCGGGTTGGGCCGGTACTCGGCGAGTCCCCGGTCGACCAGCAGGTCGGCGACGCGCTGCACGCTCTGGCGGGTGATGCCCATGACGCGGGCGATCCCGGCCACCGGCAGCGGCTCGCGCAGCACCGCGCCGAGCACCTGCCACCAGGCCGCCGTCAGCCCGGCCGGCCGCGCCAGCTCCTCGGCGACGGCGAGGAACTGCCCGTTCAGCCGGAACACACCGAGCGCGCCACGGCTGAACAGGTCCTGTCGCTCCCGGCTCACCGCGCCTCGGCCCCCTCCAGGACGGCGTACGCCTCGGCGTCGGAGTCGTGGAACAGCCGGTACCAGGCGTCGAGCACCTCTGCCTCGTACACCCCCAGCAGTCCGAGGATCTCCCGGGCGAAGGCGACCGGCTCGGTCGGCCCGGCGGTGATCAGACCGCGGTCGGCGACCGCGTCGGCGTCGACGTACCGCTCGCCGCCCCGGTAGCCGGTCGCCGCGAGGTAGAAGGAGACGGCGCTGGTGTGGTCGCGGTCGTCGAGCAGGCCCTCGCGGGCGAGCCCGGCGGTGGCGCCGCAGATCGCGGCGACGGGCACCCCGGCGTCCAGGAAGGCGCGGGCCGCGCGGGCGAAGGGGGCGAGGTCGTCGCCGGCCTCCCAGAGGTCGGCGCCCGGCAGGATCAGCAGGGAGCTGTCCCCGGGGCGCAGGTCGGCCAGCGCGAGGTCGGGACGGATGCGCAGTCCGCCGATGCTGCGGACCTCGTCGCCGGAGGGGCCGACGGTGCGCACGTCGTACCCGGCGCGGGCGAGGGACGCCGTCGCGTGGCCGGTCTCCCAGTCGGCGAGCGTGTCGTAGACGGCGAGATGGACGGGCTTGTCAATACGGCCGCTGCTGCTCATGGCTCCTCCTGGGGGTGAGGACCATCCGCCCTCATGACAGAAGGCTGTCATTTAGACAGCTTCCTGTCAACAGTGGCCGGCGGACTCGGACGGGCCTGCCCGTCGACAACCTGTCGCGGAAACCCCCGCACCGCAGACAGGACGCCGATACCGCCTCCCCCGCCCCGACGCCTACGCTCGCCCGCATGACCCCTCAGCCCCACCAGCCCCAGCAGGCCCACCAGGTCCACGAGGTCCACCCGCAGGCCGGTGCCGCCGTGAAGGCAGCGGACCGCGCGCACGTCTTCCACTCCTGGTCCGCCCAGGAGCTCATCGACCCGCTCGCCGTCGCCGGCGCGGAGGGCTCCTACTTCTGGGACTACGACGGCAGGCGCTACCTCGACCTCACCAGCGGGCTCGTCTTCACCAACATCGGCTACCAGCACCCGAAGGTCGTCGCCGCGATCCAGGAGCAGGCCGCGCGGATGACCACCTTCGCGCCCGCGTTCGCGGTCGAGGCCCGGTCCGAGGCGGCCCGGCTGATCGCCGAGCGCACCCCGGGCGACCTGGACCGGATCTTCTTCACCAACGGCGGCGCCGACGCCGTCGAGCACGCGGTGCGGATGGCCCGGCTGCACACCGGCCGGCCCAAGGTGCTGTCGGCGTACCGCTCGTACCACGGCGGCACCCAGCAGGCCGTGAACATCACCGGCGACCCGCGCCGCTGGGCCTCCGACGGCGCCTCGGCCGGGGTCGTGCACTTCTGGACGCCGTTCCTGTACCGCTCCCGCTTCTACGCGGAGACCGAGGAGCAGGAGTGCGCCCGGGCGCTGGAGCACCTGGAGACCACGATCGCCTTCGAGGGGCCGACGACCATCGCCGCGATCATCCTGGAGACGGTGCCGGGGACGGCGGGGATCATGGTGCCGCCGGCCGGTTATCTGGCCGGGGTGCGGGAGATCTGCGACAAGTACGGGATCGTGTTCGTGCTGGACGAGGTGATGGCCGGGTTCGGGCGGACCGGCGAGTGGTTCGCGGCGGACCTGTTCGGGGTCGTGCCGGACCTGATGACCTTCGCCAAGGGCGTCAACTCCGGCTATGTCCCGCTGGGCGGCGTGGCCGTCTCCGAGGAGATCGCGAAGACCTTCGCCCGGCGGCCGTATCCCGGCGGGCTCACCTACTCCGGGCACCCGCTGGCCTGCGCCGCGGCCGTCGCCACGATCAACGTGATGGCCGAGGAGGGCGTCGTGGAGAACGCCGCCCGGCTCGGCGCGTCCGTCGTCGGACCGGGGCTGCGGGAGCTGGCCGCGCGCCACCCGAGCGTGGGCGAGGTGCGGGGCGTCGGCATGTTCTGGGCGCTGGAGCTGGTGCGCGACCGCGTCACCCGCGAGCCGCTGGTGCCGTACAACGCGGCCGGAGAGGCGAACGCCCCGATGGCCGCGTTCGCGGCGGCGGCCAAGGCGCACGGCGTCTGGCCCTTCGTCCACATGAACCGCACCCACTTCGTGCCGCCCTGCAACGCGAGCGAGGCGGAGCTGAAGGAGGGCCTCGCGGCGCTGGACGCGGCCCTGTCGGTCGCCGACGCGTACACGCAGTGAGCACCGGGGGGCATACGGCGTAAGTACAAGGGGGCATACGACCGCGTATGGTGGCGTGCTCGTAGACATGTACGAGCACGTCGTATACGCGTAGAGGAGTCCCCCGACCATGCCCGGCACCGGCGGCAACGGCGCTGTCACCCGTAGCACCCTGCGGCAGCAGATCGCGGACGCGTTGCGGGACGAGGTGCTGGCCGGGCGGCTGGAGCCGGGGAAGGCGTTCACGGTCAAGGAGATCGCCGACCAGTACGGCGTCTCCGCGACGCCCGTGCGCGAGGCGCTGGTCGACCTGTCGGCGCAGGGGCTGCTGGAGGCCGACCAGCACCGGGGCTTCCGCGTCCGCGAGTACTCCGTCGACGACTTCCGCGACCTGATCCAGGCCCGCTCCCTGGTCACCGGCGCCATGTTCCAGGCCCTCGGCTCACGGCACCCGGACTACCCGGAGGCCGAGGAGGCGAGCATGGCCGCCGCATTCGCCGTGGTGCGCCGCCGCGGCGAGGAGGCCCAGCGCGCCGCCCTCGCCGGCGACCTGACCGTCCTCATCGGCTACGACCTGCGCTTCTGGCGCGAGCTGAGCAATCTGTACGGCAACGCCTACCTCGCCGAGTTCCTGCACCGGACGCGGGTGCAGACGTGGGCGTGCACGGTCCAGCACCTGCGCCGGATGACCGACCTGCGCGGACGGCTGTGGGCCGGGCACACGGAGCTGGTCGACGCCCTGATGAGCCGGGACCCCGAGGCCGCGCGGTCGGTCGTCGCCGGGCACAACGCGTACGCCCTCGAACTGATCGAACGGCTCGCCTCCGGCTGACCGGCCCGGCCGGTGGGTATGGGAGGTGCACGGGAGGGGACCTGTGCGGTCCCCAGCCATTACGCTGCCCAGAACCATCGTGCGATCACCGGACGACCGCCCCGAGGAGCCCCCTTTTGGCCTGTGACCTGTGGCTGGTACCGCTCGTCGACGTGTTGTGCCACACCCCCGACAACCCCTTCGCCGAGGAACTCGCGCAATACAACAAGGTGCTCGCCGAGGCCGGGCTGCCGCCGGTGCCGGTGTACCAGTACATGCCGGGCCTGTCCGGCGAGGTCGCCCCGGTGGCCGGGTTCGACTACGACGCGCTGCACTTCCTGCGGCGCGCGTATCTGCTCCAGGTGTGCGGTCTTGCGGTGACGCCGGTGGACGAACTGGGCGGCGACTACGAGCAGTTGCTGGAGATGTTCGAGGCGACGGCCCAGCGCTCCCACCTTGTCTGGCACTACGACCACGCCGGGGCATACGTCCCTCTCGACTTCCCGCACCCGCTCGCCGACGACGAACTCCTCGCGGGCGGCGGCCCGTTGGGCTCGTCCCAGGCGCTGCTGCGGGAGCTGGAGTTCGTGGCCCCGTCGATCGGCATCGACCCGGCCAACCCGCCCGCGGTACCCCAGGCCCCGCCCGCTCCCACGGAGTTGGAGGAGCCCGCCGTACCGCCCCCGTACGACCCCAGCCCCTTCGCCCGCGAACGGCATGTGTGGCTCGGTCTGCACGCGGCGGCGACGCGGAGTCTGGCGCAGGGGTCGATGATCGTCTTCAGTTGAGGACTGCGGGGGCAGGGGTGGGATCAGCGCAGCTGGGAGATTCCCTTCTGCAGATCGTCGCGGTTCATGACCGGGAACACCTCGACGTCGGCGCCGAGCCGGTCGAAGAGGGGCTCCAGCTTGGGGGGCAGCTCCGAGCTGTCCTGCATGTCGCAGACGAGGAAACAGGTCCGGCATCCGCCGTGGGGCCCGAAGTAGGCGGCCTCCGGCTGGATCCGGTCGAGGATCTCGCCCATGAGTTCGGGCATCTTGCCGCTGCGGAACACTTCGTTCGACTGGTCCGTGTCCAGACTGGCCTTGATCATCACGCGCATCGCGATCACCTCTTCCGGACGACGCACAGGGCACGGGATCAGGATATGCCCGTTATGTCGGCAAGGGGCGGTCGGTCGCAGGAGCGCCGGTGCTCCAGGTGCGGGAAGAGGGCGTCCCCCTGGCCCGCCGGAACGTCCAGCGGGTACGCGGCGCACATCCGGTCGTAGCGGCGGTCGGTGTCGAAGTCGAGGACGAAGGTGACCCGGCCGCTCCCGGAGCCGTGGACGTGCCTGCTTGCCCGGACGTCCCAGAACCTGAGAGGCGCTCCGGCCTCGACGGTCGCCAGCGTGTTGGGTCCCGCGGACCACAGGTCGCCCGTGCTGAACGGGCCCCCGGGCTGTCGCACCCCGCCGTTCGCGCAGTGGATCACCCGAACGAGGGGCGTGAGCCCGGCGTGGGCCGGGAACGCCGCCGCCACAAGCCCCCGGACGCCCTCCGGCGGCCGGCCGTCAGTGCGGACCGGCCGCCGGAGGGGCGGGGCATGGTCGTCCTACAGGAACGAGTTGATCTGGATCGTCTCGTCCCGGCCCGGGCCCACGCCGATCGCGGAGATCGGGGCGCCGGACATCTCCTCCAGGGCCTTCACATAGGCCTGGGCGTTCTTCGGGAGGTCGGAGAACGACTTCGCCTTGCTGATGTCCTCGCTCCAGCCGGGGAGCATCTCGTAGACCGGCTTCGCGTGGTGGAAGTCGGTCTGCGAGTACGGCAGTTCCTCGACGCGTCTGCCGTCGATCTCGTACGCCACGCAGACCGGGATCTGCTCCCAGCCGGTGAGGACGTCGAGCTTGGTGAGGAAGAAGTCGGTCAGGCCGTTCACGCGGGTCGCGTAACGGGCGATGACCGCGTCGAACCAGCCGCAGCGCCGGTCGCGCCCGGTGGTGACGCCGCGCTCGCCGCCGATCCGGCGCAGGGCCTCGCCGTCCTCGTCGAACAGCTCGGTCGGGAACGGGCCGGCGCCGACGCGGGTCGTGTACGCCTTCAGGATGCCGATGACCCGGCTGATCTTCGTCGGTCCCACGCCCGCGCCCGTGCAGGCGCCGCCCGCGGTCGGGTTGGAGGAGGTGACGAAGGGATACGTGCCGTGGTCGATGTCCAGCAGCGTGCCCTGGCCGCCCTCGAAGAGCACGACCTTGTCGTCCTCCAGGGCCTGGTTGAGCACCAGCACCGTGTCGGCGACGTAGGGCGCCAGCTTGTCGGCGTAGGCCAGCAGCTCCTCGACCACCTGGCCGACGGCGATGGCGCGGCGGTTGTAGAGCTTGGTGAGGATCTGGTTCTTGACGTCGAGCGCCGCCTCCACCTTCTGGGTGAGGATCGACTCGTCGTACAGGTCCTGGACGCGGATGCCGACGCGGTTGATCTTGTCCGCGTAGGTCGGGCCGATGCCGCGGCCGGTGGTCCCGATCTTGCGCTTGCCGAGGAAGCGTTCCGTCACCTTGTCGACGGTCACGTTGTACGGCGTGATGATGTGGGCGTTACCGCTGATCAGGAGCTTGGACGTGTCGACGCCGCGCTCGTTCAGACCGCTCAGCTCGGAGAGCAGGACCGAGGGGTCGACGACGACTCCGTTGCCGATGACCGGCGTGCAGCCGGGGGACAGGATCCCGGAAGGGAGCAGGTGCAGGGCGTACTTCTGATCGCCCACGACCACCGTGTGGCCGGCGTTGTTACCGCCCTGGTAACGCACCACGTAGTCGACGGATCCACCGAGCAGGTCCGTCGCCTTTCCCTTGCCTTCGTCACCCCACTGAGCACCGAGCAGCACAAGTGCGGGCACGCGCGTACACCCCTTCCGGGCGGGGCATGTCCAAGGTCGGGGGCGTACGCGGCGGAGCGTTCCACCGCGTGCACCGCGACCGTCATTGGCCGCCAACCGTCGGACCGGGTGCCCCGGAATAGACGAAGCCCCTGGCGCAATAGCGCAAGGGGCTCTTGCACAAAGATGCTACCCGAGGAAGCGAGGCATGACCGAGGTGGCGACTTCCCGGACGTCCGAACGGCTGCTCGTGATCATCGATCCGGTTGCTCTGCGGGCCGACGGGGAGTCCGCCCGGATCGCGAAAGACGTGCTCAGCGCGGGTGCGGCGACCAAGGTGTGCGTGCCGGAGGGGCCGGAGGAATTCGCCCGGGCGCTGGAGCGCCGGGGGTCGCGGCGGCCGGTCGTGGTGGGCGACGACCGGGCCCTGCTGCGGGCGGTGTCCCTGCTGCACCGCCGGCGCGAGCTGGCCGGATGCGCGCTGTCGGTGGTGCCGGTGGGCGGCGCGCTCGCCCTCGCCCGGTCGCTGGGGGTGCCGACGGGAGCGGTGGCGGCGGCGCGGGCCGTGCTGGAGGGCGCGGAACGGCGGCTGGACCTGCTCGTCGACGACAGCGACGGGGTGGTGCTCGGCGCGCTGCGCATCCCGCCGGTGGGGGCGCCCCGGGAGGAGCGGTCCGCCGAGGCGGGGCACCCCTGGCTGCGCACCTGCCAGTCGCTCGTCCGCACCCTGGTCCCGGCCCGCCATCCGTCCCGCCTCGCCGCCGCCCCGGGCGACGGTCCCTCGCGGCTGCGGGTGGAGGTGGACGGGCGGACCCTCGTCGACCTGGACCAGCCGGTGCAGGGCGTGTCGGTGAGGCCGGGCGGTCCCGGTGGCCGGGCGCGGGTGGAGGTGCGGCCGGCGTCGGTGGGCGCGGAGGCTTCGCCGCTGCTGACCGAGGGGCGCACGGTGACGGTGTCCGGGGCGCACTTCCGCTACCGCGCGGACGCGGCGGTGCGGGGGCCGGTGGGGACGCGGACGTGGGCGGTGCGGGAGGGGGCGTGGGGGCTCGTACTGCCGACGGGGCGGGCGTGAGGCAGCCCCTCTGTCCGGCTCTGCTCGTTCACGGCGGGCCCTCTGTGCGTCTCGTCGGTGGCGGCGACGACTGACCGGCTCCCGTGTCCGCACTCCCCCGTCAGCCCACCTCCACCCGCAACTCCTCCATCCCCCGGATGACGAAGTTCGGTTTGCGCACCGGTTCCTCCGCGAGGGCCAGGGTGGGCGCCCGTACCAGCAGGGCCCGCATGGAGGCGGCCAGCTCGATGCGGGCCAGCGGGGCGCCGATGCAGTAGTGGATGCCGGCGCTGAAGGAGATGTGCGGGTTGTCCGTGCGGGCCAGGTCCAGTCGGCCGGGGTCGGCGAAGACCCGGTCGTCGTGGTTGGCGGAGCCGAAGAGGAGGGCGATCTCGGCGCCGCGCGGGATGGTGACGCCGTCGACCTCGATGTCGTCCAGCACCCAGCGCTCGAACAGCTGGAGCGGGGTGTCGTAGCGCATCAGCTCCTCGACCGCGGTGGGGACGAGGGAGTGGTCGGCGCGCAGGGCGGCGAGCTGGCCGGGGTTGCGGAACAGGGCCGCCCAGCCGTTGACCGTGGCGTTGACGGTGGCCTCGTGACCGGCGTTGAGGAGCAGGACGCAGGTGGAGATCATCTCCTGCTCGGTGAGGCGGTCGTCCTCGTCGTGGGCGGCGATGAGGCCGGAGATCAGGTCGTCGCCGGGCCGCTTGCGCCGTTCGGCGATGAGCTCGCGCAGGTAGTCGGAGAACTCGACCGACGCCCGTACCGCCTTCGCCGCCGTCTCCTCGGAGGGGTTCAGCTCGTACATCCCGCAGATGTCGGCCGACCAGGGCCGCAGGGGCGCGCGGTCGGACTCCGGGATGCCGAGCATCTCGGCGATCACGGCGACGGGCAGCGGCTCGGCGACGTCGGTCAGCAGATCCCCGCCGCCCGCCTCGACCAGCGCGTCGACCAGGTCGCCGGCGAGGGCGTCGACGTACGGCTTCAGGCTCTCGACGGTGCGGGGGGTGAACGCCTTGGACACCAGACGCCGGATGCGGGTGTGGTCCGGTGGTTCGAGGTCGAGCATCCCGTGGTCGTTGAGCGTGTGGAACGGCTCGTGCTCGGGGGGCGGGGGCGTCCGCCCGAACTCGTCGTGCGAGAAGCGGTGCAGATACGTCCGCCCGAGCCGCCGGTCGCGCAACAGCGCCGAGACGTCCGCGTGGTGCGGGACCAGCCACTGGTCGGTGGGCTCGAAGTAGTGCACCCGGCCCCGGGCGCGCAGCTCGGCGTAGGCGGGGTACGGGTCGGAGACGAACGCCGGGTCCCAGGGGTCGAAGGCTGCCATGGGGGGACGCTAGCCGGGTGGGTGGGGGTGTGACCAGGGGGAACGGACGCGGCACGGACCGATTGGACGGCGCGCACGGCACGGACGGCACGGATGGCGGCGCGCGCGGCGATGATCTCGCCGTGCGCGCCGCCATCCTCGGGGGGTGCCGGTGCCGGTGCCGCGGTCCCGGCCCCTCCCCGGTGCGGCGCCCGTCAGCTCGTCAGTCGCGTCAGCCCGTCAGTCGCGTCATTCGCGTCATTCGCCCGCGTAGCGGATCGCCGGGCGGGCCGGCCGGTCCATGTCCTGGCCGATGAAGTAGCCGGTCCACGGAGGCTGGTTGTAGCCGACGTTCTGCCAGGCCACGCCGAGGCGGTAGACCGGGTCGTGCATCAGGGTGGGCAGGCGCAGGCCGGTCTCGGCGGTGGTGGTGAAGATCCGCAGCGCCGACTCGTCCGACGTGCGCAGGACGACCTCCTCACGCCAGTCGCCGAGCAGGTCGGCCTGGAGGGACGGGTTGCCCTTGGTGCCGTTGTTCGAGTACACGCCCTGCGGCGTGAGGATCTTCTCCTCCCGCTGCGTCGCCGGGTTCCACTCGGCGATGTACGGGGCGCCGCCCGGCGCGGGGTTGGCCTCGTCGTACTCGTGGTTGAGGATCTCGCGCAGCGGGTCGCCGTCCCACCAGATCATGTGGTTCGCGGAGGGGATGGCGGTGCCGATCTTCGTGCCGTCGGCGGCGCGCAGGTCGCCCTCGCGGGAGTTCCACGCGCCGGTCGCCGTGACCGCCCAGGACTCGGCGCCCGGGTGGGCCGGGTCGATGTCGCCCGCCGCGCCTCGGCCGGTGTCCCGGGTGCCCGGCATGGACCACAGCACCTCGCCGGTCCGCGCGTCGCGGAACGTTCCGCCGCGGTTGCCGGAGGCGCTCATCGACTCGTGACTGGCGAAGACCTCCAGGCCCTCGCGGGCGGGGTCGAGGTCGCTCACGTGCAGAGCGTCGCCGTGGCCCAGCCTGGTGGAGTAGAGGCCGGTGCCGTCGTCGTCCAGGGTCATGGAGCCGTAGACGATCTCGTCCCTGCCGTCCTGGTCGACGTCGGCGACGGACAGCTGGTGGTTGCCCTGGCCCGCCCACTGCGCGCCGGCGTCCTTCGAGTCGAACGTCCAGCGCTTCTCGAGACGGCCGTCCGCGTAGTCGTAGGCGACGAGGACGGTGCGCGTGTAGTAGCCGCGGGCGAAGACGACGGAGGGCTTCTTGCCGTCCAGGTAGGCGACGCCCGCGAGGAAGCGGTCGCCGCGGTTGCCGTAACAGTCGCCCCAGTCGCACACGCTTCCGCGCCCGGGCTCGTAGTCGACGGTGTGGCGGGCCGCACCGGTCCTGCCGTCGAAGACGGTCAGGTACTCGGGGCCCTCCAGCACGTACCCCCGCGTGTTGCGGTAGTCCGCGTCCGCGTCGCCGAGGGTCCTGCCCTGGCCGTCGACCGTGCCGTCCGCGGTCTTCATGACCACCTCGGAACGGCCGTCACCGTCCAGGTCGTAGACCATGAACTGCGTGTAGTGCGCGCCCGAGCGGATGTTGCGGCCGAGGTCGATGCGCCACAGCTTCTCGCCGTCCATCGTGTACGCGTCGATGACGGTGTTGCCCGTGTAGCCGGCCCGGGAGTTGTCCTGGGCGTTGCTCGGATACCACTTCTGGACGATCTCGTACCGGCCGTCGCCGTCCAGGTCCCCGACGGACGAGTCGTTGAGGTGGTAGGTGTACGCCTTGCCGTCCGGGGTCGTGCCCCCCTCGGGCCGGTCCACGGGAATGTCCTTGTACGGCTGCGCCTCCACGCCGAAGACACGCGTGCGCCCGGTCACCTCGCCCTTGCGCACCTCCTCGATCCGGTACCGGGAGCCGGCCGTGCCGTCGAGGTCGGTGAAGCTGGTGGCGTCGGTCAGCGGCTGATCGGTGATCCGCTTTCCGTCGCGCAGGACGTGGAAGGCGACGTCCTCCCGGTCCAGACCGAGCAGACGCCAGGAGACGAAGACGCCGTCGTCCGTCATCAGGGCCACGGGAGCGCGGTCGAGCTTCTCCATGAGGCGCTTCACCGTCGTGGCGGCGGAGGCGGCGGTGTCCGGGCTCTCGCCGGTCTCGGCCATGGCGGGCCCGGCGAGCCCGGCGGCACAGGCGGCGAGCACGACCGCGACCGCTCCGACGGCCGCGCCTCTACGGCGAGCCGGACGGCGTACGGGTGACGTGGCCATCGGTACTCCTCTGGGTGGGGTGGGGTGGGGACGGGGGTTCGGGCAGGGATCCGCCGACCGGCCGCAGAAGGTGACGAGGTGAAACGTTTCATCGACCTCGTCGAACCTGCCGCTAGAAAGCGCATTCCATGGGAGGGGAGCCTGTCCGCCGCCCGGAGGTGACGTCAAGACTCGTGCACACACTTCTCCAGAGCGGAGGTTGATTCGTTTCATCCGCCGGGTGGTCAGCCATCGTCGGCAACTGACACCCGCGGACGGCCCAGCGCCCGCCGTCGGGACCACCGGGACCGCCGCCGAAGTTGCCCGCTACGCCGAACGGGTGAAGGCTGGTGAGGGCAGGGCTTCATGCCCTCACCAGGTTCGCGGCGCCGGACGCGCCGCTCGCGTGTGACTCCATGCTCTGTGCCCGCCGAGACGACCCGCGCCGGTCGGGCAGGAACGCATCTGCCGCCGCCGCTCGCCGCACATGCCCGTCAGGCCGGCCTGCGAACCCGTCCCGCTCCCCGTCTCCCGGGGACGGCGGAGGTATCGGCCAACCCCGGGACAACAGTCACTCAGGGCGAGCAGTCACCGGAGCAACCATGTCGCACCTCACTCCCACCGACCACAAGGTGAAGCACCCCTCAACCATCCCGGCGAATTTCGGCGACGAGATCGAGCTCTTCGTACGGGAATACAACACCGCCGGATCCGGCGGCACCCCCAAGCCGGTCCTCATGCTCCACGGCAGGAGTGTTCCGGCGCTCCCCGGATTCGACCTCGTGCGCCCCGCGCAGGGCGGCTCCCCGCACCCGGACACCAGCCTGAGCTGGGCGCAGATGCTGGCGGGCAAGGGCTACGACGTGTACCTCATGGATCTCCAGGGATCCGGCCTGTCCCCCCGCCCGAAGATGGACGATCCGTGCAACGCCAACCCGGCTCAGCGCGGACTCCTGGAAACCCATCCCGGCACGGCGAATTGCGGCCCGGGAGCGAACTACGCGGCCCAACTGGGAAACTCCAAAAGCGAATGGGACGAACTGGCGACAGTCGTCAAGTTCATCAGAGGGCGGTGCAACAACGAGAAGGTCGCCTTCGTCGGCTGGTCCGCGGCATCGTTCGTCATGGGCCCGTACGCCCTGCAAAAGCCCGGAGACGTGGCGAGCGTTTTCCTTCTCGCGCCCATGTTCCCCCCGAACGGCCGCTGGTCGACCAAGCCCTCCGATCCCTTCGCCCCGCCTCCCGGAACGCCCCTGCCCACGAAGCCCGTGACCGAGCCGCCCGCGGTTTTCGGCTTCCCGATGAACCTGACCAGCAAGGCGGGCGTCCAAGGCGGCATCAGCGACAAGGCGCTGGCCGAGGACGTGTGGCGGCTCATCATGGACTGCGACGGCGTCGGCCGGAAGTGGGGCGGCTCGACCGCGACACCCGAGGGCGTCATGCGATGGCGCAACTCCTACTGGTGGGGCTGGAACACCAGCACAGCGCCGCACGGCCCCACGCTCGGCAAAACCGTGCCGGTGTGCATCGTCTACGGCGACCAGGACAGGACGGCCAACACGCCACCGGAGATGGGCCCCGTACTGCACTTCTCCGTCCCGAAGCTCTACGCCGCGATCCCCGGCGCCGACAAGCTGATGTTCCGCGTCCAGGACTGGGACCACAACCCGGTCTGGGAACGCAAGCCCGCCCAGACCCTGCAGCACATGTCCTGGAAGTGGCTCCAGGGCAAGAAGGTGTACGGCGTCGAACGTGGAAGCTGGTTCATGGACAGGGACGGTGTGCTGGCGGAAGTGGAATAGAGCAGGTGTCGTCAATCCGCAGACATGCGGACGGGGGCGCCCGGCACCTCCCGTGACGCGGGAGGCAGAAAGGGGACTCCGAGGCGAACTGGCTGATGTGCCTCTTTTTCCGGGCGCGCTGTCTCGGGAGCGGTTCCACCATGGCGACCCTGTACCTGACGTACAACACTTCCAACGGCTACAAGTGCGCTGTCACGGTGAACGACCTGGGCAAACCCGTACCCCTGGGAGCAGGGATCAAGCGGAGCTCGGCAAGCTCCTGGGTCAAGGACGAAGGCACGTACACCTCGTACGCGGGCCCTGTGTACACGTACGCGCAGGGATCCTGTGTGGACGTCTACGGCTCCGTCAACGGAGTGTCCGTGACCCGGGTGAACCAGTACTGCAAGTAGCAGGTCGTGCGACGGTGCCCCCGCACGACAGGGTGCCGGGGGGTGCGGGGGCACCCTGTTCGGTGCCCAGTGATCCGTGGGCAGGGCCTATCTCGACGCGGGTGTCACCCTCACCCCCCAACGGAGTAGGCGGACTTTCGCCAGCGTATGGCCTCGGGCACGCCTTGCCTCACTTCGGTCGGCACTGCATGGCGCGGCTGCCCTTCAGCGCTCTGACGAAGGTGGCGAAAGACGCGGCGGGAACTGAGATGCTGCCGTAAGCAGGGACCTTCGAATCTCGTATCGCTATGGCGCTCTCCCGGTACGGCAACGGGGGGAAGTACGTGTGGTGCGAGCTGGTGGGAGCCGCCGTCGTCACCCCGGCGTCACCAGGCGCGCCTCGTACGCGAACACCGCCGCCTGCGTACGGTCCCGCAGGCCCAGCTTGACCAGGATGCGGCTGACGTGGGTCTTGATCGTCGACTCGGCCACCACCAGCCGCTCCGCGATCTCCGCGTTCGACAAGCCCTGGGCGATCAGGACCAGGACCTCCGTCTCGCGCTCGGTCAGGTCGCCGTAGGCCGACTGGGCCGCGCGCAGGGGTCGGGGGCCGTCCGAGAGGCCGGCGAATTCGGTGATCAGGCGCTTGGTGACCGACGGGGCCAGCAGGGCCTCGCCCGCCGCCACCACGCGTACGCCCTCCGCGAGTTGGCGGGCCGAGGCGTCCTTGAGGAGGAAGCCCGACGCTCCCGCGCGCAGCGCTTGGTAGACGTACTCGTCCAGGTCGAAGGTGGTCAGCACCAGCACCTTCGCGTCGCCGTCCGCCGCGATGATCTCCCGTGTCGCCTCGATGCCGTTCAACTCGGGCATGCGGATGTCCATCAGGACGACGTCCGGGGCGAGTTCGCGGACCTTCTCGACCGCATCGCGGCCGTTGACCGCCTCCCCCGCGACCTCGATGCCCGGCATCGCGTTCAGCAGGACCGAGAAGCCCTCGCGGACCATCATCTGGTCGTCGGCGATCAGTACGCGGATCGTCATGCCCCGTCCTCGGTCTCGGCGGGCGTCGACGGTACCGGCAGGAACACCGTCACCTCGTAGCCGCCGTCGGGCGACGGGCCCGCCGTCATCTCGCCGTTGAGCATCGTGACGCGCTCGCGCATGCCGGTGAGGCCGTGTCCCGCGCCGGGCGAGGGCTTGGCCGGCGCCGGTGCGGGCGGCGGTCCGTTGACGACGCGCAGGCCCAGGCCGCCGAGGACGTAGCCGATCTCCACGCGGGCGTTCGCGCCGGGTGCGTGACGCAGGGTGTTGCTCAGCGCCTCCTGCACGATCCGGTACGCCGACAGCTCGAGCCCCTGCGGGAGTTCGCGGACGGCTCCGGTGACCGCCTTGTCCACGTCCAGGCCCGCGTCCCGGACGTTGGCCAGCAGCGCGTCCAGGTCGGCCAGGGTCGGCTGCGGGGCGTCCGGGGCCTCGTAGTCCTCGGCGCGTACGACGCCCAGCACGCGGCGCAGCTCGGTCAGGGCCGCCACCGCGTTCTCCCGGATCGTCGCGAAGGCGCGCTCCAGCTCCGGCGGCGGGTTCTCCACCCGGTAGGGCGCGGCCTCCGCCTGGATCGCGACGACCGACATGTGGTGGGCGACGACGTCGTGCAGCTCCCGGGCGATCGTCGTGCGCTCCTCCAGCAGCGTGCGCCGGGAGCGCTCGTGCTCGGTGACCGTCTGCTGGGCAGTGACCTCCTGCTCCGCGTCCCGGCGTATGTGCCAGACGGTGACGACGAGCAGCAGCAGGGCCAGGACGACCAGCATGGGGCCCGTGTTGGCGGAGTAGCCGTAGCCGCCGAAGCCGGCCTCGGCGAAGAAGCCGTACAGCGCCGTCGCCACCCACATCCAGGCCGCCGTGCGGGGCCGGGTGCGCAGCGCCACGACGGTCGCCACGGTCAGGTGGGAGAGGAAGCTGCCCGGAGGCCAGGGCCGGTCGCCCCAGGGGTCGCCCAGCACCGAGACGGCCGCCGCCGCCCCGAACGACAGCCAGAACGCACCGACCGGACGGAGGAGGGTCAGCAGCACCGGGCCGAGCACGAACACACCGCACAGCAGGGAGACCACGCCGCCGCCTTCGTCGGCGAAGGCGACGAGCATCGCCAGCACCCCCGCCGCACCCACCGCCGCGTGCGGGGTCCACGCCGCGTACTCCCGCAGCCTGCCCCGCAGCCGGCGGCTCAGCGGGCCGTCCACGCCCATCGGGGGCAGGGGGCGGTAGGCGAACACGTCATGGAGCAGGTCCTGCCGCAGGCCCCGCAGGGCGTCCATGGCCAGCCGGAACTCGGGGCTCCGCGCCTGAGCCGGGGGAAGTGGGGTCCGGGTCGTCTCGGTCACGTGCCAACGGTAGAGCCGGGCGGCGGGGGCGGTCGTCAGCAGTGAGAGGGGTCCTCACGGGTCCGTCGCGAGTACCGGGTCCGTCTCAAGTACTACGGGCACGACGCCCCACCACAGGGGCGGCGCCCCCACTCACCACGCCAACTGCGCGATCTCCTCCGCCGCCACCGCGCACGCGTCCGCCGCCGGGTCGATCAGCGGGAAGTGGCCGACGTCCTCCAGCAGCGTCAGGCCCACGACCTCGCCCGCCTTCGCCGCCGCGTCCGCGTACGACTCGGCGACCGCCTGCGGCACCACGGTGTCGGCGCGGCCCTGGACCAGGGTCGTCGCGATGCCCGTCGGCAGCAGCAGTGCCGGGTCGGCCCACGGCAGCCGCTCGGCGAAGCCGTCGTCGCCGAGGAACTGGCGCACCGCGCCGCCGCACACCTCCAGCTTGTCGGCGACGGCGAGGTCCGCGATCGGGGCGAGGGCGACGACGCCGCGCAGCGGTGCGGGCCGGTCCAGCCGCCACGGGCAGCCTGCGGGCAGCACATGCCGGGACGCCGCCCACAGCGCCAGGTGGCCGCCCGCCGAGTGGCCGCCGATCACGATGCGGCGCGGATCGGCGGCGGGCAGGAGGCCGCGTACGAGGCCGGGGAGGGCGTCCAGCGCGGCGGCCACGTCGTCGAGGGTGTCCGGCCAGCGCCCGGCCGCCTTCCCGTCGGCCCCCCGCCGGTACTCCACGCTCGCCACCGCGAACCCCCGTCGCGCCAGGAAGTCCGCGAACGGGCTGATGTGCCGCCGGTCGTACCCCGCCCGCCACGCACCCCCGTGCAGGACGGCGACCAGCGGCGCCTGCGCGGTCGGGCCCGCGGGCTCGGCGGCGCGGGGGGCGTAGAGGTCGATCACCTGGTCGGGGTGCTCGCCGTACGCGGCGGTGGCGTCGGGGGCGACCGGGGCGTGCGAGAAGGCCGACCGCTCCTCGGCGGCGGCCCTGGCTGCGGCGGCGTCGTCCGGCATGCTCCAACCTCTCAGCGGGAAACGGGTTTGGAAGGGCGGGTACGGCGGACCAGGTGGGGGAACAGGGGCCGTTCGCCGGGACGGTATCAGGCGGATGACGTGCGCCCCACATGCGGATGTCACGCTGGGTAAGGGCAAACGGTCCTGTCGTGCCGTTACGCTGGCAGGACCGCCCGCACCCGCGCCGAGGAGACCGAAATGTCCGCCGAGCCCGGCACCGTACGCCCCGGAGGCCGCACCGCCCGTGTCCGCGCCGCCGTACTGCGGGCGGCCGGCGACGTGCTGGCGGAGCACGGGTTCGCCCACCTCGATCTCACGGACGTCGCCCGCCGCGCGGAGGTCGGGAAGACGACCGTCTACCGCCGCTGGGGCTCCGTGACGGGGCTGGTGGCCGATCTGCTGGCCGACATGGCCGAGCAGTCCCTGCCCAGGGAGGAGACCGGGTCCGTGCTCGGCGACCTGCTCGCCAACGCCGACCTGGTACGGCGCACGCTCGCCGATCCCCGGCAGGGCGCGCTGTTCAAGGCGGTGATCGCCGCCGCGACCTGCGACGAACGGACCGCGGACGCGCTGCGCCGGTTCTACGAGGTGCGGGTCGCCGAGTGGGCGCCGTGCGTCGAACAGGGCGTGATCCGCGGGGAGTTGCCGCGGGGAACGGACGCGGCGGCGGTCGTGCGGGCGGTGTCGGCGCCCCTGTACTACGGGCTGCTGACGACCGGCGCCGCCCCCGATGCCGCCGCCGCGGAACGCGCCGCCCGTGCGGCCCACGCGGCGGCGGTGGCCGGGGTCTACGTCACCGCCTGACCGGCGCCCGGCCCGGGACCGGGCGCCTTCGCCGTCAGGCCCCCAACGTCTCCCCCAGCACCCGAGCCGCCCGCTCCACGTCCGCGAACCCCACGTACAGCGGCGTGAAGCCGAACCGCAGCACGTCCGGGCGCCGGAAGTCGCCGACCACCCCCCGCTCGATCAGCCGCCCCATGACCTCCCCGGCGTCCGCGCAGCGCAGCGCCACCTGGGAGCCACGCTCCGCGTGCGCGGCCGGCGTCAGCGACTCGACGCGGCCCTCGGGGACGTACCGCTCGACGCACTCCAGGAAGAAGTCCGTCAGGGCCAGCGACTTGGCGCGCACCGCCTCGACCGACACCCCGTCCCACACCTCGAGGGCCGCCTCCAGGGCGAGCATGGAGAGGATGTCCGGCGTGCCGACCCGGCCGCGCACCGCACCGGCCGCGGGCTCGTAGTCGGCGCGCATGCCGAAGGGGTCGGCGTGCGAGTTCCAGCCGGGCAGGGGCGAGTCGAAGCGGTCCTGGAGGCCGGCGCGGACGTACAGGTACGCCGGTGAACCGGGGCCGCCGTTCAGGTACTTGTAGGTGCAGCCGACCGCCAGGTCGACGCCGTGCTCGTCCAGCCCGACCGGCAGCGCGCCCGCGCTGTGGCACAGGTCCCAGACGGCGAGCGCGCCCGCCCGGTGGACGGCGGCCGTCAGCGCGGGCAGGTCGTGCAGGCGGCCGGTGCGGTAGTCGACGTGGTTGAGCAGCACCGCCGCCGTACGGTCCGACAGCGCCGCGGGCACCTCGGTCGGTGTGACCGGGCGCAGCGTCCGGCCCGTCATCCGGGCCGCGGACTCGGCGATGTAGCCGTCCGTCGGGAACGTGGTCGCGTCGACGAGGATCTCGTCCCGCCCGTCCCCGGCGAGCCGCACCGCGCCCACCAGCGCCTTGAAGAGGTTGACGCTCGTGGAGTCGCCCACGACGATCTGCCCGGCCGCCGCACCGACGAGCGGGGCGATCCGGTCGCCGATCCGCTCGGGCGCGGTCCACCAGCCGCTCTCCGTCCAGGACCGGATGCGCAGTTCGCCCCACTGGCGGCGCACCACGTCCTCGATCCGTCCGGGAACGGCGGCCGGGAGCGCGCCCAGCGAGTTGCCGTCGAGGTAGACGGCGTCGTCCAGGACGAACCGCTCGCGCAGCGGCGCGAGTTCGTCGGAGGCGTCCAGTTCCTTCGCTTTCCGGGTCGGATCGCTCAGGGCGGGATCGCTCAGGGCGGACTCTTTCGGGGTGGGCTCTTTCGGGGTGGGCTCAGACATGCGACCGGGCCGTCCACAGCTCGGGGAAGACGTTCTTCCGGGCCCGCTTCTCCAGCCAGGCGACGCCGGCCGAGCCGCCCGTGCCCGGCTTGGCGCCCATCGCCCGCCGGGTGGCGACCAGATGGTCGTTGCGCCATCGCCACACCAGTTCCGCCACGTTGGTCAACGCCTCTCCCAGCCGCGCCAGTTCGTCGTTCTCGTCGCCAGAGTAGACCGCCGCCCAGACCGCCTCGACGGCCTCGGACTCCTCGTACTTGCGTGACACGTCGCGCCGCAGCACCGACTCCGGGACGGCGTGCCCGCGCCGGGCGAGCAGCCGCAGCACCTCGTCGTACAGGCTCGGCTCGTGCAGCGCCTTCTCCAGTTCCGCGTGCACCCGCGGCGATCCCCGGTGCGGAACGAGCATGGACGCGGACTTGTCGCCGAGCAGGAACTCCATCCGCCGGTACATCGCCGACTGGAACCCGGATCCCTCGCCGAGGGCGCCGCGGTAGGAGTTGAACTGCGCGGGGGTGAGCTGGCCGAGCGGCTTCCAGGAGGCGTCCAGCGCCTCCAGCTCGCGCACCGAACGTTTCAGCGCGGCGATCGCCGTCGGCACGTCGTCCCGGCGCAGCGCCTGCGCGGCCGTCTCCCACTCGTGGACGATGACGGTGAACCACAGCTCCATCACCTGGGTCGTGACCAGGAAGACCATCTCTCCGGGATCGTCGGAGAGGGTGTGCTGGAGGTGGGTGAGCACGTCCGCCTTGACGTAGTCCTCGTACGGCGTCGTGCCCTGGAAGTCGAGATGCGGGGTCTCGGGCTCATGAGCCTCGTGGGACATCGCTGTCTCCTGCAATTACTCCGGGTAGCGGTCCGCCCCTGCCTTGTCGACACGGGGGCCCCGGTCCCCACTCGATCCTCCGCGATCCCCTCGCACATCGCAAGGCCCGCCTGGTCACACCACCGGGCGGGCCTCGCGAGGGTCTCAGCCGAGCGTCCGCGCCGCCGTCTCCGAGGAGTCCTTCAGGAACTGCGTGCAGCGCTCGTACTCCGCCTGCTCGCCGATCGCGCCGGCCGCGCGGGCGAGGGCGTGCAGGGCGCGCAGGAAGCCGCGGTTCGGCTCGTGCTCCCACGGGACCGGCCCGTGGCCCTTCCAGCCGTTGCGGCGCAACGCGTCCAGACCGCGGTGATAGCCGGTGCGGGCGTAGGCGTACGACTCCACGACGCTGCCCCGCTCGAAGGCGTCGTCGGCCAGCTGGGCCCAGGCCAGCGACGAGGTGGGGTGCTTCGCCGCCACCTCGGCGGGCGCGGTACCGGCCGCGAGCAGTTCGCGCGGCTCGGGGTCGTCGGGGAGGTGCGTCGGGGGCGGGCCCCCGAGGAGGTTCTCGTGAATGGACATGGGTCCAGTCTGGGGGATGCGCGGGCGGCAGGGGACCGGGGGCACGGCGGACCGGGAATGCGGCGGACCGGACACACGGCAGGCCCGGACACACGGCAGGCCCGGCGCGGATCGCGCCGGGCCTGCCGGTGGAACCGGGCCTGAGCCGGACCGTTCCGGCTCGGCCGGACTACGTCGGCCGAGCCGGACCAGCCGGACTACTTCAGCTTCGCGCCCGCCGAGCGCAGGTGCTGGCAGGCCTCCGCCACGCGCTGGGCCATGCCCGCCTCGGCGAGCTTGCCCCAGGTGCGCGGGTCGTAGGTCTTCTTCGCGCCGACCTCGCCGTCGACCTTCAGGACGCCGTCGTAGTTCCTGAACATGTGGTCCACGACGGGACGCGTGAACGCGTACTGCGTGTCCGTGTCGATGTTCATCTTGACCACGCCGTTCTCCAGCGCGGTGAGGATCTCCTGCTCGGTGGAGCCGGAGCCGCCGTGGAAGACGAAGTCGAACACCTTGTCGCCGGCCGGGCGGCCGTACTTCGCGGCGACGCCCTCGTTCAGCTCCTTGAGCAGCTCGGGGCGGAGCACCACGTTGCCGGGCTTGTAGACGCCGTGGACGTTGCCGAAGGACGCGGCCAGCAGGTAGCGGCCCTTCTCGCCCAGGCCGAGGGCCTCGGCGGTGCGGAGCGCGTCGTCCACGGTGGTGTACAGCTCGTCGTTGATCTCGTGGGTGACACCGTCCTCCTCGCCGCCGGTGGGGGTGATCTCCACCTCCAGGATGATCTTGGCGGCGGCGGCGCGGGCGAGCAGCTCCTGCGCGATGGAGAGGTTGTCGGCGAGGGTCTCCGCGGAGCCGTCCCACATGTGGGACTGGAACAGCGGGTTCTCGCCGCGGGCGACGCGCTCCTCGGAGACGGCGAGCAGCGGACGGACGTACCCGTCGAGCTTGTCCTTCGGGCAGTGGTCGGTGTGCAGCGCGACCGTCACGTCGTACTTCTTGGCGACGATGTGCGCGAACTCGGCCAGGGCGACGGCGCCCGTGACCATGTCCTTGTTGTGCTGGCCGCCCAGGAACTCGGCGCCGCCGGTCGAGATCTGGATGATGCCGTCGCTCTCGGCCTCGGCGAAGCCGCGCAGAGCCGCGTGCAGGGTCTGGGACGAGGTGACGTTGATGGCCGGGTAGGCGAACTTGCCTGCCTTCGCCCGGTCGAGCATCTCGTTGTAGACCTCGGGGGTTGCGATGGGCATCTGTCCGCTCCTTGGTGTGCGGGTGGTGTTCTGCGGTTACGGCCCTGACCTAGACCTTGGGTGCGACGTCATCGTCGGCCCCATCTTTCCAGACGGCCCGGGGTTGTCCGAGTGCTGGACCCCGGACCCTCGGCGGACCCTCAGTCCAGGCCCAGTTCGTCCTTCGAGAACGCGTACAGATACGGCACCCCCGCGCCCTCCCGGATCTTCTCCGCGGCCCCGGTCGCCCGGTCCACGATGGTCGCGACGGCCACCACCTCGGCGCCTGCCTCGCGGACGGCCTCCACGGCGGTGAGCGGCGAACCGCCGGTGGTGGAGGTGTCCTCGACCACGAGCACGCGCCGGCCCTTGATGTCCGGGCCCTCCACGCGCTTCTGCAGCCCGTGCGCCTTGGCGGCCTTGCGGACGACGAACGCGTCCAGCCGCCTCCCGCGCGCGGCGGCCGCGTGCAACATCGCGGCGGCGACCGGGTCGGCGCCCATGGTGAGGCCGCCGACCGCGTCGAACTCCAGCCCTTCGGTCAGGTCCAGCAGCACCTGGCCGACCAGCGGCGCCGCCTCGCCGTCGAGGGTGACGCGGCGCAGGTCGACGTAGTAGTCGGCCTCCAGACCGGAGGAGAGCGTCACCTTGCCGTGCACCACGGCCTTGTTCTTGATCTGCTGCAGCAGCGCGCCGCGCACGTCGTCCGTCATGCCGACCAGCTTAGATGCGCGTCCAGCTCCAGGTCGTCGTCGCCTCCAGCGGCTCCAGGGGCGTGACCAGGCGCGGGAGGGTGTTGAGTCCGTTGGGCGGGCCGGTCTGCGGCTCCACGCACACGGCCGCCTCCTGCTCGTCGTAGACCACGACCCACTCCTCGGGGCTGGTCACCTTCAGCTCCAGCAGCCCCGGCCAGGTGAGGGTGACGTCGACGCCGTCGGGCATGCCGAAGCAGTCGTCCCACGGGCCGGGCTTCGGGTCGACGCGGTTGCCGGTGGGCAGGTGGTCGGCGCCCCGCTCCTCCTGCCAGGCGGCGGCGAAGTCCAGCTCCACGGACGCCCCTTGCAGGGTGCGGTTGAACCAGGGGTGCCAGCCGAGCTGCGCCTGGAAGGACGACTCGTACGTCTCCACCGACATGGTCAGCGTCAGGGCGTCCGGGGTGAGGGCGACGACCTGGGTGACGCGGCCGGGGTAGGGCCAGGGGTCGACCAGGTCGTACGTCATCACCGCCTCGTCGGCGCTGACGCGGGCGGTGCGCCAGGCGCCGTCGCGCACGGTGCCGTGGATGGCGTGGGGCGGGGCGTTGAGCGGCATCCGGTGCACGGTCGCCCCGTCGCGGAACCGTCCGTCGCGGATGCGCCCGCACCAGGGCGCCATCGGGAAGCAGCCGAACCGTTCCCCCTGGCGCAGCAGCTCGATGCCGCCGACCCGCAGCCCTCCGACCCGGCCGCCGTTGCCCGGCTGCACGGTCACCTCCGCGTCGCCCGCGGTCAGCGTGATGTCTTCGTTACTCACGGGACGACCCTACTGGGGCGATCAAGAGCGCCGTCCGGTCACCCGCTCCGGTCACCTGCGCCGCCGCAGCGCCCGGCCGACCAGGATCGCGGAGGCCACGATCAGCGCCGCGGCGGGCGCCGCCCAGCGCAGGGTGGTGCCGGGGACGACGGTCTGCGGCGCCGGCACGGGCGCGTACCGGCCGCGGGGCGGGGCGTGGTCGACCTCCTCGGCGCTGCGGCCGATCATGGTCCGCCGCGCGTGCGCCGCCTCGGCGGGCGGCTCGTCGTCGAGGTCGTCGACGTCGTCGAGGTCGTCGTCCAGGACCGAGGCGTCGTCCACGTCGATGATGTCGTCCACCAGGCCGTCGTCCGCGTCGGCGTCCAGGTCGAGGTCACCGTCGTCGTCCTCGTCCAGGTCCCCGGCGAGGGCGGGCGGGGGGATCTCGGCGTCGAAGACCGAAGGGGCGGGGGCGTCCGGCCCGGACGCCGGCTCTTCCTCGGCCGGTTCCGCTGCCGCCGCCCGCTCCCGCTCCCCCTCCCCGAGGTTCTCCGCGAACCGGGTCAGCAGGCGTGTCAGCGACGAGGCGACCGTCTCCCGGGGCAGCTCCGTGATGCGGCCGTCCGCCGTCGCCGTGCCGGTGAAGGTCAGGGTGGAGCCGGCCTCGGGCCCGGACGCGGGGCGGACGGAGACGCTCAGGGCCAGCTTGGCCGTGCCCGTGCCGCGGGTCTCGGCGGCGTCGCCCTCGACGGCGTACCCGCCGTCCCCGCCCGGCGTCAGCCGCAGCGTGCCCCGGTAGGTGATGGAGTGGTTGCCGACGCGCACCTTCAGCCGCCCGGCGACGGGCTCGGCGCCGGCGTCCTGCTGGAGCCCGGGAACCGCCCGGGCGACCCGCGTCGGGTCGGCGAGCGCCTCCTTGAGCCGCTCGGCCGCAACCGGAACGAACACCTCATGCTCCATGTCAGCGCAGCCTACCCAGCGCGGCCCGCGAGTACGCCCCCTCTGCGGCAACCAGCGGGCCGCTCAGTAGCGGGGATGCACCAGCGTGGAGGCGGGCAGCGGGGCGATCCGGGTGCGCCACGCCGTGCGGGCGCCCGCGGCGAGGCGGGCCGGGGTGAGGGTGCGCGGGGCGGGGCCGTCCGCGGCGAGGGCGAGGCGGGGGCGGTGTTCCGCGGCGGCCAGCACGAATCCCCAGTCGCGGGGTGCGCGGGAGGCGTCGGTGCTGTGGTCGGGGCCGGGCGTGTAGGCGGAGGCGCGGCCGGTGACCCGGTAGGGGGCGGTGTGCAGTCCGGCGGCGCGCACGGTGGCGTCGACCGTCCAGAAGACGCGCAGCCGGGAGTCGACCGGCCCGGCGTGCACCGCCAGCCGCCCGCCGTCGGCCAGCGCCCGGCGGGCCAGGCCGTAGAACTCCTGCGAGTACAGCTTCGTGCTCGCCGTGATGCCCGGGTCGGGCAGGTCCGAGACCACCACGTCGTACGCCGCCCGCGGCGCCCCGCGCAGCCAGGCGAACGCGTCGGAGGTGTGCACGCGCACCCGCGGGTCGTCCAGGGCGTGCCCGTTGAGCGCGGACAGCGCCCGGTCCGCGCGCGCCAACCGCACCAGCTCCGCGTCGAGTTCGACCACGTCCACCCGCCGCACCCCCGGGTGGCGCAGCACCTCCCGCGCGGCCAGCCCGTCGCCGCCGCCGAGGATCAGCACACGCGCGTGGGGTCCGGTCATCGCCGGGTGCACCAGCGCCTCGTGGTACCGGAGTTCGTCGCCCGCGGCGACCCGCAGCCGTCCGTCGAGGAACAGGCCGAGGGGACGTCCTTCGACGCCGCCGGTGAGCACCACCTGCTGTACGTCGGTGTGCAGCACCGCCCGGACGTCGCCGCCGTACACCGCGTCGCGCGCCGCCCGTTCGAAGTCGTCCACGAGCACCGCGGCGGTGGCGAGCATGCCGAGCACGGCGAGGTTGGCGGCGAGCAGCAGTCGGCGCGCCCGGCGGGACAGGTCGCCGCGGAACAGGCCGAGGACGAGGGCGCCGCCCGCCACGACGTTGACCGCGCCGGTCAGCAGCGTCCCCGTCAACTGGCCCAGCAGCGGCAGGAGAAGGAAGGGAAAGGCGAGTCCGCCGACGAGCGCGCCCACGTAGTCGGCGGCGAACAGGTCGGCGACGGCGCCGCCCGCGTCCTGCCGGCGCACCCGCTGGATCAGCTCCATCAGCAGCGGCACCTCGGCGCCGATCAGCAGCCCGATGGCGAGGGAGTAGGCGACCAGCAGCCAGCGCGGCCCGTCGGTCCACAGGCCGCCCCAGTGCCCGGTCCAGGCGAAGACGGCGTACAGGGCCATCGCGCTGGTGCCGCCGACCAGGGCGAGCACCGCCTCGATGGCGGCGAACCCGGCGGCGGCGTGCCGGCGCAGCCGCTTGGCGGCGAGGGAGCCGATGCCCATCGCGAACACCATCACGGAGAGCACGATGGACGCCTGGGTGACCGAGTCGCCGATCAGGTACGAGGCGAGCGCGACGAGTTCCAGTTCGTATACGAGCCCGCAGGCGGCGCAGACGAAGACGCCCGCCAGGACCAGGAACCGCCCCGTGGCCGGACCGACCGGAAGCCGTGCGGGACGGGGGCCGCGCCACGGCGGCGGTGCTTGGGGCGGGGCCGGCGTGGACGGTTCGATCACGACTGCGACGTTACGTCACCGGAACACGACGCCTTGTCCCCCACACGTGTGATGTCGGGGGCGCGAAGCGCCGGTGCGGCGACGACGACCGAACTGGCCGCGCATCCGTTCCCCACGCGCCCCGTGACCCGAGTCCGCGCCCGCCCCGTGACCCGAGTGCGCACCCGCCCGAGGCCCCGCCCCCGCACGCGCCCCGTGACCCGTTCCGCACGCGCCCCGTGACCCGAGTCCGCACCCGCCCGGGGTTCGCTCCCGCGCCCGGTCCGTCTCCGATCCCACCCGGTCCCTGACCCGGCCCGTCACCCGGCCCCTGACCCGGCGAACAGGCCCGGGCGGTCGGCGTGCTGTCTCACCCCCACCCGGGTGCGCGTCGCCACCAACTGGCCGTCCTGCGGATAGGCGTGCCAGGTGCGCCAGTGGAACTGGCCCTCGTGGCGCTGGGCGAGCAGGGCGGTGAAGGCGTGCGGACTGCCGGGGAAGACCCCGGCGAGCCCGTGGGGGTGGTCGCAGACCAGGGCGAGCAGCTCGGATGCGCGGCCCGCGAAGGCGCCGGGCGAGAGCATCTCGACGCGGGCGGCGAACTCGTACTCCCAGTTCCCGACGCGTTTGGCGACGCCCAGCGGCAGCGGGGTGCTGCTGCCCGCGATGCACGCCACCGTCTCCGAACAGCTGCCCTGCTCCTCTTCGAGCAGTACCTGGTGTGAGGCGCCGAGGAGCCTCAACTGCAGCCGGGCCCCGGCCAGTTCGAGATCGAGGGTGGCGAGGGCGGGCAGCGGCTCGCGGCCGAGCGCCCAGGCGAGGTCGGCCGCCCGCGTATCGGTGTAGGAGGTCTTGAGGGTGGTGAGCATGGATCGGCTCCGCTGGCACGCAAAAGTTAAGGCGGTGTAGGTCGGCGCACCCCGGTCGCCACCGGTCGGCACCGGTCGACGCCGGGGAATCTGCCCGGTCAGCCCCAGTCAGGAACTCCGTCGAAGGAGCGGTCCGCAGGACGTCCGAGGGCTGCGTTGGTGAAGAGAGCGAATCATGAACTGAGGCCCCACCACAGCGTTTTTACCCAACTTCGTGGGCTTTCCATCCCTCGGTGGGCTACTCAGCTCATCTGTTCAACCGGGGCGCACGCCCGTCCGAGAACGGCGTGCGCCGGGGGCGGCCGGAAAAAGCGGAGCGCCCGCCGGTTCTTTCACCGGCGGGCGCCCGCGGAGGAGGATGCGGTTCCCCCTTCAGGAGCTCGGCTGCCCCGTGTCAGCTGCCTCCACCGCATCCACCGCCGCCTCCCCCGCAGGACGACGATCCGCCTCCGCAGGAGTGGCCGCCGCCCGAGCTGTCCCCGCCGCCGGCCCACCAGCTGCCGGACTCCGCGCCCGAGCCGCTGCTCCCCGCGCCGCCCCGGCGCCGGCGCGCGGTCGTGGTCCGCGACCCCCCGCCGCTCACCCGTCCCGCCAGGACGAGCGCACCCGTGATCACCGCAGCCGTCAGAATGATGCCCAGGATCATGGCGTCACCCTCCTTCCCGTTCTTCCGAACGTCCCCCGAAGCGGCCCCCCGTGGGCGCCTCGTGTCCAGCGTGACGGGGAATTGCCCGCGGCGGAACGCGGCGAAAGCAGAGTTGAGCAACTTCAGAGGGTTCCGGCCGGGCAACAGCACGTGACCTGTGGGGAAGGACCGGCTCCGGACGGCGCGCGGCACCCCCGCGTGTTGAGGAACCCCCGGCCCTCGGCGCAGGATGGCCGTCATGACCTCTGCCGCGCGCCCCTTCCTCAACCGCCGCCTCGCCGAGTTCGGGACGACGATCTTCGCCGAGATGTCCGCGCTGGCCCTGCGGACCGGGTCGATCAACCTGGGCCAGGGCTTCCCCGACACGGACGGCCCCCAGGAGATCCGTGAGGCGGCCGTGCGGGCGCTGCGCGAGGGCCGGGGCAACCAGTATCCGCCGGGTCCGGGCGTGCCCGAGCTGCGGGCGGCCGTCGCCGCGCACCAGGAACGGCGGTACGGGCTCGCGTACGACCCGGACAGCGAGGTCCTGGTGACCGCGGGCGCGACGGAGGCGATCGCGGCGGCGCTGCTGGCGCTGGTGGAGCCGGGCGACGAGGTGATCGCCCTGGAGCCGTACTACGACTCGTACGCGGCCTGCATCGCCATGGCGGGCGGCACGCGCGTGCCGGTGACCCTGCGCCCGGACGGCGGGGCGTTCCGCCTGGACCTCGACGAGCTGCGCGCCGCCGTCACCGGCCGGACCCGGCTGCTGCTGATCAACACCCCGCACAACCCGACCGGCACGGTGCTCTCCCGCGCCGAGCTGACCGCGATCGCGGAGCTGGCCGTCGAGCGGGACCTGCTGGTCGTGACGGACGAGGTGTACGAGCACCTGGTCTTCGACGACGCCGAGCACGTGCCGCTGGCGACGCTGCCGGGGATGCGGGAGCGGACGGTGACGATCGGGTCGGCGGGGAAGACGTACTCGTTCACCGGCTGGAAGGTCGGCTGGATCACCGCGGCGGCGGCGCTGGTGACGGCGGTGCGGTCGGCGAAGCAGTACCTGACGTACGTCGCCTCGGGGCCGTTCCAGTACGCCGTCGCGGAGGCGCTCGCGCTGCCCGACGACTACCTCGCCGCCTTCCGCACGGACATGCAGGCCAAGCGGGACCTGCTGGCGGCGGGGCTGGCCGAGGCGGGCTTCGGCGTGTTCCGGCCGGCGGGCACGTACTTCGTCACCACCGACATCCGCCCGCTCGGCGAGAGCGACGGCTTCGCCTTCTGCCGCTCGCTGCCGGAGCGCGCGGGCGTGGTGGCCATCCCGAACGCCGTCTTCTACGACCACCGCGAGGCGGGCGCGCCGTTCGTGCGGTTCGCGTTCTGCAAGCAGCCCGCCGTGCTGGCCGAGGCGGTGAAACGGCTGAAGGGGGCGCTGGGCGGCTGACCGCCGTCCGCGCCCCCTTCGGGGAGCCCTCTCGGGGTGCGGCGACGGCTACGCGTCGTCGCCCTCCGGCTTGTCCGTGCCGTCGGCGTCGTCGATCTCCTTCTCGAGGCCGAGCTGCTCGACCAGCCAGCGGTCGAACTCGATCGCCGCGCGCACCCAGCTCACCGTCGAGGACACGAAGTACTCGAGGTTGACGCCGGTGCCGATGAGCATCTGCGCCTCGCCGATGAGACGGACGGTGCCGTCGTCGTGCGTGTGGCTGTAGACCTTCGGCCACAGGGTGCGGCGGTTCCAGTCGTCGATCGACTCCAGCAGCTGGGGCTTGTCGTCGATCGGGTGGGGGCGGTCGTAGAACGTCCGCACGGAGAAGACCTGCTGCTCGCCCTCACCGCGGAACATGAAGTACGTACGGAACTGCTCCCACGGCGCCGCGAGGTCCCCCTCCTCGTCGACGACGTACTTCAGCTCCATCTGGTCCAGGAGCTGCTTCACAAGGTCCTGATCCGGGACGACGGGGCCTGCCGGGCCCTGGGGCTGCGGCTGGGGCTTGCCCCCGAAGTTCGGAATCGAGGACGGGTCGATGGTCACCGTGAATTTCCCTTCGTACGGATTCCGCCATCCTCCCCCATGCGGGGAGGGGGGTGGCAACCCCCGGCGTACCCTGTCCGCCGTCCGGTGACACGATCCGGCCGGTCGGGGGACGGACGGGCCGGACGGACGGGCCTCGAGCGCGGGCGCCGGCGGGCCGCCGGAAACGGACCCGTCCGGCGCGGCGCCGGACGGAGGCGGGCCCGCCCGGTGCCAAGCCGCACGGTCGGCACCGCCCGGTGCCAAGCCGCACGGTCGGCCCCGCCCGGCGCCGCGCCCGCCCGCGCTACAGCGTCTTCCCCGCCGCCGGCCCCACGATCAGCCCGTCCTCGAACGTGTCCACCCGCACCGTGTCCCCGTCCTTGATCTCGCCGGACAGGATCTCCTTGGCGAGGCGGTCGCCGACGGCCGTCTGGATCAGGCGGCGCAGCGGGCGGGCGCCGTACGCCGGGTCGTTGCCCTCGTCGGCGAGCCAGGCCAGGGCGGCCGGGGTGACGTCCAGGGTGAGGCGGCGCTCGGCGAGGCGCCTGGCCAGCCGGTCGATCTGGAGCCTGGCGATGCGCTCCAGCTCGGGCTTGGTCAGCGCGGAGAAGACGACCAGGTCGTCGAGCCGGTTGAGGAATTCGGGCTTGAAGGAGGCGCGGACCACCTCCAGGACCTGTTCCTTCTTCTCCGCCTCGGTGGTGAGGGGGTCCACCAGGAACTGGCTGCCCAGGTTGGACGTCAGCACCAGGATCGTGTTGCGGAAGTCCACCGTGCGGCCCTGTCCGTCGGTGAGCCGCCCGTCGTCCAGCACCTGGAGCAGGATGTCGAAGACCTCCGGGTGGGCCTTCTCCACCTCGTCCAGCAGGACGACGGAGTACGGCCGCCGCCGCACCGCCTCGGTGAGCTGGCCGCCCTCCTCGTAGCCGACGTAACCGGGCGGGGCGCCCACCAGCCGGGCCACGCTGTGCTTCTCGCTGTACTCCGACATGTCGATGCGGACCATCGCCCGCTCGTCGTCGAAGAGGAACTCGGCGAGCGCCTTGGCCAGTTCGGTCTTGCCGACGCCGGTCGGGCCGAGGAAGAGGAAGGACCCGGTCGGCCGGTCGGGGTCGGCGATCCCGGCCCGGCTGCGGCGCACCGCGTCGGACACCGCGCGCACCGCCTCGGTCTGGCCGATCAGCCGCGTGCCCAGCTCGTCCTCCATGCGCAGCAGCTTCTGCGTCTCCCCCTCCAGGAGCCGTCCGGCCGGGATGCCGGTCCAGGAGGCGACGACGTCGGCGATGTCGTCGGCGCCGACCTCCTCCTTGACCATGGTGTCCCGGGCGACCTCCTCCTCGGCCTCGGAGGCGGCCTCCAGGTCCCGCTCCAGGGCCGGGATCTCGCCGTACAGCAGCTTGGAGGCGGTGTCGAAGTCGCCGTCGCGCTGGGCGCGTTCGGCCTGGCCGCGCAGGTCGTCCAGCTTCTCCTTCAGCTCGCCGACCCGGTTGAGGGACTGCTTCTCCTTCTCCCAGCGGGCGTTCAGGCCCCGCAGCTCCTCCTCCTTGTCGGCGAGGTCGCGGCGCAGCTTCTCCAGGCGCTCGCGGGAGGCGGCGTCCGTCTCCTTGGCGAGCGCCAGCTCCTCCATCCGCAACCGGTCGACGGCGCGCTGGAGTTCGTCGATCTCGACCGGGGAGGAGTCGATCTCCATGCGCAGCCGGGAAGCGGCCTCGTCGACCAGGTCGATGGCCTTGTCGGGCAGGAAGCGGGAGGTGATGTACCGGTCGGACAGGGTCGCCGCGGCGACCAGCGCGCTGTCGGCGATCTGGACCTTGTGGTGGGCCTCGTAACGGCCCTTGAGCCCGCGCAGGATCGCGATGGAGTCCTCGACGGACGGCTCGGCCACCAGCACCTGCTGGAAGCGCCGCTCCAGCGCCGGGTCCTTCTCGATCCGCTCGCGGTACTCGTCCAGGGTCGTGGCGCCCACCATGCGCAGCTCGCCGCGGGCCAGCATCGGCTTGAGCATGTTGCCCGCGTCCATGGCGGAGTCGCCGCCGGCGCCCGCGCCGACGACGGTGTGCAGCTCGTCGATGAAGGTGATGATCTGCCCGTCCGAGCCCTTGATCTCGGCGAGGACGGTCTTCAGCCGCTCCTCGAATTCGCCGCGGTACTTGGCCCCGGCGACCATGGCGCCCAGGTCGAGCGCCACCAGCCGCTTGTTCTTCAGCGACTCCGGCACGTCGCCCTTGACGATCCGCTGGGCGAGGCCCTCCACGACGGCGGTCTTGCCGACGCCGGGCTCGCCGATGAGGACGGGGTTGTTCTTGGTCCGGCGGGACAGCACCTGCACGACGCGCCGGATCTCCTGGTCCCGCCCGATGACCGGGTCGAGTTTGCCCTCGCGCGCCGCCTCGGTGAAGTCGGTGCCGAACTTCTCCAGGGCCTTGTACTGGCCCTCCGGGTCCGCCGTCGTCACCCTGCGTCCTCCCCTCGCCCTGCGGAACGCGTCCAGCAGCTTCTTGTCGGTGGCCCCCTGCCGGGCCAGCACCTCGCCGGACGCGCCGCCCTTCGCGGCGACGCCGATCAGCAGGTGCTCGGTGGAGAGGTACTCGTCGCCCAGCTCCCGTGCCCGCGACTGCGCGTCCGCGATGACGGCGAGCAGCTCACGGTTGGGCTGCGGCGGCGCCACGGTGGACCCGGTCACGCTGGGCAGCTGGGCGAGGACCTTCTCGGCGCCTGCGCGCACGGCGGCCTGATCGGCGTCGACGGCGGCGAGCAGGTCGGTGATGTTCTCGTTGTCCCGCCCCTCGAGCAGAGCCAGGAGCAGGTGCGCGGGGGTGAGGTCGGGGTGCCCCTCGGTCACGGCCCGGTTGCCGGCCGCGTTGATCGCGTCCCGGCTCCGGTTGGTCAGCTCGGCGTCCACGGGTCCGTTCTCCTCCTTGCGTGAGCGTCTGTCGGTCGCCCCGGGTCATGGCTGACTGAGGCAACGTACACAAACTTGAGTCTATTCCACTCAAGGTCGGGGAGGGGAGGCGGCGTGAAGACGAGGGCTCGGCTAGCTTGACGGACCATGACCACCACGACGACGTACTCCCTGGACCCGGGTGCCCCGGACGAGGCGTATCTCAGCTTCTGGCGGGAGCGGCACCTGTGCACGCTGACGACCCTCCGTCCGGACGGCACCCCGCACGTGGTGCCGGTGGGGGTGACCTACGACCCGGCGGCCCGGCTGGCGCGGGTGATCACGGACGGGTCGAGCGCGAAGGCGCGGCACGTGCGGGCGGCGGGGCCCGACGGGGCGCCGGTGGCCGTCTGCCAGGTGGCCGGGCGGCGCTGGGCGACGCTGGAGGGCCGGGCCTTCGTGCGGACCGATCCGGACCGGGTCGCGGAGGCGGTACGGCGCTACGCGGAGCGCTACGAGCGCACGCCGGGCCCGAGGCCGACGCGCGTGGTGATCGAGATCGCGCTCACCCGGGCCCTCGGCAAGGCCTGAGCGCGCGGGCCTTCAGCGGATCCATAGTCGATTTCAAGCCACCCTCGACCCCGCCGACACAGCACCGGAAATCCGCTGAAACTCCAATGAAACCCCACCGCACGTCGCCGCGCCCCGGCACGACCGCCGCAGCCCGCCGCACGCGGCCGAAAACCGGCGCAACCAATCCGGCACAAGGGCGAAAACTGCAGCGGCGTCACCGTGTTCAGGTCACGGTGACGCCGCTGCGGGGGGGAAGCGCCTGAGCGATCTTTTACGACGGGGGAATCGCGTCAGGCGCTGCGGGGGGTGGCCGAGATGGTCACGGGGCCGGAGGTCTCCGGCTCCGCCAGTTGGTGATCCCTCTGGTCGAGGTTCACGAAGATCATTCCGTACCGGATGGCACAGCGAACCGGCTGGGGGGCGCCGCGGGGCCGGCGCAGGCACCGGTAGGCCCGCACGTCCCCGTCCTCGTCCCGGGTCACCACCACGGGCTCGCCGAAGACGGTCACCATCAGCGAGTCACCGTCGTGGGGGATGGCGGTGACCAGGTCGATGAAGTGCCATCCCGAGCGGTAGGCGGTGGCCATCTCCCGGCGGAAGGAGCGGTCGTCAGGCGGAGTGGTCACCTCGACCCCTCCGCACCGTCTGCGCCAATCACCGGCCAGCTGGTGTCGTCGGTGTGGTCTCCGGACCCGGCCCCCGGCCAACTGGTGTCGTTGGTCGTGGCGCCGGAGCCGGCGCTCGGCCAACTGGTGTCGTTGGTGGTGTCGGCGGACTCGGCGACCACCGGCCACCTCGTGTCCGCTCGAACGTCAACCTTCCCGCCGGAGAAGCCTGCCAGCACTCCCAAGGCCGCAGCGGCGGAGAAGGATGCCACAAGCACCGAGCGAAGCATTCTCTTGCCCATAGTCGGCTTCGTCCTCACTTGAAGGTCCCCTCTTCCCCCGTCCGGTATGACGATGGCTCATTCAGGCATGTGGTGGCCACATAATCGATGCATCATGTTCCTGCATGTTCAGGGTCCTGGGGGGTGGAGATTTGGCAACGAATCGGACTAAAGCAGTACATCCCCATGCGGTGACCGAGATGTGTGAACTGGGTAGTCGTCTCTACGCGACCGCTCTACGCACCGGACGCATCTCCCGCACGGATGGGGAGTCGGCCCCCTGCCTGATGGAATTCGCCCTGCTGCACCCGGATCCGGACGATCCGGACTGGTTGCGTCCGGTGCCCGCCCCGGTGGCCCTCGCCCAGCGCCTCAACCCCATCGAGCGCGAGATCAGCGAGCGCCGCCGGCTCTCCGTCGAACTGGCGGACTTCTTCGAGCCGTTCATGACCCTCAGCGCCACCAGCAACGCCACCGAGGCGATCACCGTGCTGGAGGGCGGCGAGCGGATCAACGCGGCCCTCAACCTGGCCACCGCGCAGTGCCAGTCGGAGGTGCTCACCGTCCAGCCCCAGGACCGCTTCTCCGAACGGAGCCTGCTGCGCGGGCTGGAGCGCGACCGGCCGCTGATCGAACGCGGGGTGAAGATCCGCACGCTCTACCAGCACACGGCCCGGTACAACCCGGAGAAGCTGGCCTACGTGGCGCACCTGTCCAACGGCAAGGTGGAGTACCGCACCATCGACGAGCTGGTCGAGCGGCTCATCATCTGCGACGAGACCGTCGCCTTCATCCCCACCCGCGACGACCAGCAGGTCGCCCTCGAACTGCGCCACCCCGGCCTCGTCCGCTATCTGATCAAGGTGTTCGAGTTCATGTGGGGCCGCGCGGTGCCCCTGACGGCCGGCGCCCCCTACGAGGCGGCCGCCGACGGCATCACCAACATCCAGCACTCCATCGCCAAGCTGCTGGTCGAGGGCCATGTCGACGAGGCGATAGCGCGCCGCCTCGGCATGAACGTCCGCACCTGCCGCGCCCACATCGCCAAGCTGGCCTCGGCGCTCGGCAGCGGCAGCCGCGCCCAGCTCGGCTACCTCATCGCCCAGTCGGGGATTCTCGACCAGGGGGAGACGACGGGCTGAGCAGGCCGAACCCGATGTCCCGGCCGGACGGGCCCGACGGCGGCCGCGGCGGCCCGTCCAGCCCCACCTGCGCGATCCGCACCCCGAGCTGGGTACGGCTCGCCGCGCCCAGCGTCTCCGACAGCCGCGCGATGTGCGCCCGGCACGTCCGGACGCTGATCCCCAGCCGCTCGGCGATCACCGCGTCCTGGTGCCCCTCCGCCAGCAGGGCCGCGATGGACTGCTCGCGGTGCGAGATGCCCTCGAAGCCGGTGTCGGGCAGCGGCGCGGTCAGCGGGATCGCCAGCCGCCACAGCCGGTCGAACACGGTCACCAGGTAGGCCACGAGCCCGGGGTGGCGCAGCTCCAGCGCGATGGTGCGGTCCGCGTTGGCGGGGATGAAGGCGACCGTGCGGTCGAACAGGATCAGCCGGTCGATGACCTCGTCCAGGGTGCGCGCCTCCACCGCGTCGCCCATCAGCTCCAGGTAGTTGAGCAGGCCCTGCCCGTGCCGTGCGACGTGGTTGTACAGGTCCCGCATCCGCACGCCCCGGCCGCGCAGCGCCAGCGCCCGGTGCAGCCCCTCCGACAGCTCGTGCTCGCGCCGGATGCCTCCGGGCTGCACGGTGAGCACCTCGGTGGTGCAGGCGTCGGTCGCCTCGTCCAGCGCCGCCTGGATGCGCGCCGGGCCGTCCAGGACGCGCAGCGCGGAGCCCTCGGAGGCGGCCGGCGCGGCGGCGGGGCCGCCCAGTCCGGCGTACGACTCGAAGGCGGCGACGGCGGAGCCGACCCGGCGCTGGCTGGCGCTCAGCTCGTCGCGCACCTCGCGCAGCAGCCGGGTCATGACCTCCTGCGGGGAGGTCGGCACCAGCCAGTCCATGTCGTCGGGGTCGGGGTGCAGCAGGGCGAGGTCGAGGAGGCAGGGCACCGGCTCGGCGTCGCCGCGGGGCACCCTGCCGCGCCGTACGGCCCGGGAATACACGCGCCCCCCGGCCTCGCACAGTCGGTCAGCACCATGCGGATGCTCGTCCGTCCCGTGCCCGGCCATGGCCCATTCCACCCCCGGTTCCCGCCTCTTCCGCAGCGCAACTATGCGCGGAGAGTGCCCGGTCCGCAACACGGCTCTCCCGGCCGCGTCCGAGGGACTGCACCGGTATGCGCGGGTTCGACCGGGAGCTTTCCGGGGCGCGCAGCGCAAAACCGGGCGCCCGGAAAACGCGCGGAGGGGTGGCCGCGCCCGGCGCGCGCGCCACCCCCACGTCGCCGGTCACCGGACTACTTGAGCCCGATCTCCGCGCAGGCCGCCTTGTAGTCGGCCGTGCAGATGTCGGAGAGCTTGTGGATGCCGTCGGCGACGACGGTCTCCTCGATGTTCTCGCGGGTCAGCGCGACCACCGGGAGCAGCTGGGCGGGGATGCCCTGGTGGGTGGGGCTGTCGACCTTGTCGCGGGTGAGCGCGTCGAACTGGATGTCCCGGCCCTGCACCTTGGCCACGGCCATCTCCGCGGCGGCCTCGGCCTCCTGCGGGTAGGACTTGTAGACGCTCATGTACTGCTCGCCGGTGACGATCCGCTGCACGGCCGCCAGCTCCGCGTCCTGACCCGTGATGGGCGGCAGCTCGGTGACGCCCGCGGCCTTGAGCGCCTCGATGACGCCGCCGGCCATGCCGTCGTTGGCGGAGTAGACGCCGGCGACGTTGTCCTTGCCGATCGCGGCGATGGCCTCGGTCATGTTGGCCCTGGCGTTCTCGGGCTTCCAGTCCTTGGTGTCGAAGGACTTGGCGATCGTCACCTTGCCGTTCAGCTCCGACAGCGCGCCCTGCTTGAACTGCTTGGCGTTGGGGTCGGTGGGCGAGCCGTTCATCATGACGATCTTGTCGGAGGTGTCGGCCCCGCTGCCGAGCGCCTCCATCAGGGTGCGGCCCTGGACCTCGCCGACGAGCTCGTTGTCGAAGGAGATGTACGCGTCGATCGGGCCCTCGGCGAGCCGGTCGTAGGCGATGACCGGAATGCCCGCGTCCTTGGCCTTCTCCACGCCGTCCGCGATGGCGTGCGAGTCGACCGCGTCCAGCAGGACGACGTCGACCCGGTCGTCGATCAGCTGCTGGAGCTGGCCGGCCTGCTTGTCGGCGTCCGCCTCGGCGTTGGCGTAGACGACCTTGCCCTTGCCGTTGGTCAGGTCGGCGACCTTCTCCTTGATGATCGGGTAGTCGAACTTGTCGTACCGGGTGTTCGCGGTTTCCGGCAGCAGCAGACCCACGGTGATGTCGTTGCCCTTGGTGGGCGTCGCCTCGCTGCCGTCGCCGGTCGCGCCCAGTACTCCGCAGCCGGCCAGGGACAGGGCCAACGACGGTGCGACCACGGACATGGCGATACGACGACGCATGGGGGAACTCACTTCTGGTGCCTTCCGGACAGGTCGCGTCGATGCGACCCAGATGACTGAAAAGCCAACGCGCAGGCGACCCCCAGCGTCAAGCAGAACTACTTAACGAGATGGCAACATCACGTTCCGCTTGGCTTGTGCACACCTCGCGCAGTCACCCGCCCGAAGCCTCCACAATCCTTGCGCGACACGCTTCTTGGACGGAATACGGGTCCCTGCAACCAAATACTCCCGTCACTGGTCGTGATCACCGGGCCTCTCACGGCTCTCCCGAAATCGTCCAGGAGATCGAATGACTCCAGCCAGAAGCACGACGGCCAGAACCACGACCGTCACGGCCCTCGTGCTCGCCACGGCGGGCGGTCTGCTCGGCGCGGCCACCGCCACCGCCACCGCCACCGCCGCGACGACCTGCACCTCACCCGTCTTCAAGCGCCAGTTCTTCGCGAACACCACCTTCTCCGGCACACCGAAGAAGACGGACTGCGACAGCGTCGTCAACCAGAACTGGGGCACGGGCGCCCCGGCCGCCGGCCTGCCCGCCAACAGGTTCGGCGTCCGCTGGACGGTGACCCGGGACTTCGGCTCCGGCGGCCCGTTCACCTTCACCGTGTCCGCCCAGGACGGCGTCCGGGTCTATCTCGACGGCAAGCTCAAGATCGACCTGTGGAAGAACGTGTCGTCGACCGTGAGCCGGACGGTCCACCTCACCATCCCGGAGAACAAGCACAGCCTGCGCGTCGACTACGTCAACTGGACCGGCACGGCGAACGTCGAGTTCACCTGCACGCCCCGTACTTCGGCGACCGTGGACAAGGTCGAGCCCAAGGCGCCGACCGGCACGTCCGTCGCCCACGACGCCGCCACCGGCAGGGCGAAGGTCTCCTGGGCGAAGAACAAGGAGATGGACCTCGCCGGCTACCGCGTCTACCGCCGGCCCGCGGGCGGCGCCTGGACCAGGCTCGCGACGACCACCTCGACGTCGTACACGGACACCACCCTCCCGGCGACCGGAGCCTCGTACGCCTACCGCGTCCGCGCCCACGACAAGGCCGGCAACCTCTCCGACCCGGGCGCCGAGAAGACCGTCACGACGACCGACCGCACCGCCCCGGCCGCGCCTGCCACGCCGACCACCGCCTCGGAACCGGCGGGCCTGTGGATCGGCTGGACCCCGGTCCCGGACGCCGCCTCCTACCGCGTGTACCGGGCCGCCTCCCAGACCGGCGCGTACACCGCGGTCGGCAGTGCGTCCGGGGACTCCTTCGTGGACACCACCGCCGAGGAGGGCGTCACCCACTACTACCGCGTCACGGCCGTCGACGCCGCCGGCAACGAGTCGGACAGGTCCGCCGCCGTCTCCGGCCGACGCCGCGACCTCACCCCGCCGTCCGCAGTCACCGGCCTGACGGCCACCCCCACCACGTACGGCTTCCGCCTGGAGTGGGACGCCAATCCGACGCCGGACCTCCACCGGTACGTCGTCCACGCGGGCGACGTGATCACCGAGGACGGAGAGAGGTACTGCGACGCCTGGGAAGCGGAGTGGCTGTCCGCCGACACCACCACCGTCGACCTGGGCGGCCGCCCGGACGGCGAGGAGCGCTGCTTCTTCGTCGACGCCGTCGACGACGCGTGGAACTCCCACTACGAGTGGACGCACGAGCCCACCATCGTCGCCGCGACCGAGTTGGACACCACACCGAGCGTCCCCACGCCTGCGGGCGCCCCGCTCACCGTCACGGCGCGGGGCGTGGGCGGCGTCGAGATCGACGAACGCGGCGAGGGCAACGAGATCCGGTGGGAACGGTCCGCCGAGGAACCGCCGGCCCACTACCGCGTCCACCGCTGGAATCCCGAAACGTCGGCCTACGAGCGGATCGCCGAAGTCTCCGGCGACACCCTCTCCCACTTCGACGGCACGGCCCCGCGCGGCACCACGTCGTACTACTGGGTGACCGCTGTCGGCCACGACGGCGCCGAGTCCCTGCCCGCCGGTGACTACGCGATCCTCCTGCCCTGACGCCGCCCAACGCGCGGACAGGCCCCGGAGTTCGGCGAACTCCGGGGCCTGTCCGTACACGCGGCGCCGCGTCAGTCCGCCGACTGCTGGCGCTTGGGACGCCACACCACCAGCGCACTGGTCTGCTGGACCTCCTGGTACGGGACCAGGTCGCGGCGGTAGGAGGCGTGGACGGCGGCCTCGCGCTGGCGCATCGCCGCCGCCGCGCCGTCGAGCGCGTCCTCCAGCTCCGCCACCCGCGCCTGGAGGGCGGCGACCTGGTTCTCCAGTTCGATGATGCGCTTGATGCCGGCCAGGTTGATGCCCTCGTCCTGCGACAACTGCTGGACCTGGCGGAGCAGTTCGATGTCCCGGGCCGAGTAGCGACGGCCGCGTCCGGCCGTCCGGTCCGGAGACACCAGCCCCAGCCGGTCGTACTGGCGCAGCGTCTGCGGGTGCAGGCCGGACAGCTGGGCCGCCACCGAGATGACGTAGACCGGGGTCTCCTCGGTCAGTTCATACGGATTGCGCCGACGGCCGTTCATGTCCATGGCTGACTCATGCTCCCTTCGCGGCCTGGAACAGCTCCGCCCGCGGGTCCTCGCCCGCGGTCGCCTCGCGATACGCCTCGAGTGCGTCACGAGCCTTCCCCGACAGGTCCCGCGGAACACTCACCTCCACGGTGACCAGAAGGTCGCCGCGGGTGCCGTCCTTGCGGACCGCGCCCTTGCCCCGGGCGCGCATGGTACGCCCGTTGGGCGTGCCGGGCGGCAGCTTCAGCGTCACCGGCGGGCCGCCCAGGGTCGGCACCCTGACCTCCCCGCCCAGCGCCGCCTCGGCGAACGTCACCGGCACGGTCACCGTCAGGTTGTCGCCCTTGCGGCCGAAGACCGGGTGGGCGTCGACATGGACGGTGACGTACAGGTCGCCCGCCGGGCCGCCCCGCTCGCCGGGCGCGCCCTTGCCGCGCAGCCGGATGCGCTGCCCGTCCGAGACGCCGGCCGGGATGCGCACCTGCATGGTCCGGGACGACTTGGCGCGCCCCGAGCCGCTGCAGACCTCGCACGCGTTCTCCGCGATGAGCCCGCGGCCCTTGCAGTCCGGGCACGGGTCGGTCAGCGAGAACCCGCCGCCCGAGCCGCGCGCCACCTGCCCGGTGCCGACGCACGTCGGGCACACGCGCGGCGTGCCGTTGGCGTCGCCGGTGCCGGAGCAGGCCTTGCACGGGGCCTGGGAGGTCATCCGCAGCGGGACCGTGGCCCCCTCGACCGCCTCCGTGAAGCTCAGCGTGACCTCGGTGTCCACGTCCTGCCCGCGGCGCGGCTGGGTGCGCGCGCCGGTGGTCGTGCCACCCCGGTTGAACAGGCCCCCGAAGACGTCGCCGAGCCCGCCCCCGAAGCCGCCCGCCCCGCCCTGGGCGCCTCCGAAGAGGTCGCCCAGGTCGAAGTTGAACGAGCCGGCTCCCGCACCCGGGCCCGGACGGAAGCCGCCGTTGCCGAACAGCGCCCGCGCCTCGTCGTACTCCTTGCGCTTCTTGGGGTCGCCGAGGACGTCGTTCGCCTCGGAGATCTCCTTGAACCGCTCCTCGGCCTTGACGTTGCCCTTGTTGGCGTCCGGGTGGAACTCGCGGGCGAGCTTCCGGTACGCCTTCTTGATCTCGGCCTCGGTGGCGTCCTTGGGGACGCCGAGGACCTTGTAGTAGTCCTTCTCGATGAAGTCCTTGGTGCTCATCCCCGACGTCCCTCCTCTCCTGCGTGCGTGATTACGTCAGCCCTCCTCCGGGCCACCGTTCTCCTTGTCGTCGGCCGATTCGGCGTTCTCCTCCGCCGGCTTGACCGTCTGCGCGCCCGGCTGCGGCTCGGCGACCGCCACCCGCGCGGGGCGGATGGTGCGCTCGCCGATGCGATACCCGGGCTGGAGGATCGCCACGCAGGTCGTCTCGGTGACGTCCGGTGCGTAGCTGTGCATCAGGGCCTCGTGGATCGTCGGGTCGAAGGGCTCGCCCTCCTTGCCGAACTGCTGCAGGCCCAGCTTGGCCACGACGGTCTCCAGCGACTCGCCGACCGACTTGAAGCCGCCGACGAGTTCGCCGTGCTCCCGCGCGCGGCCGATGTCGTCGAGCACCGGCAGCAGTTCCGTCAGGAGGTTCGCCACGGCGATCTCCTTGACCGTGACCCGGTCCCGCTCCACCCGGCGGCGGTAGTTCTGGTACTCGGCCTGGAGGCGCTGCAGGTCCGCCGTGCGCTCGCCGAGGGCGGTGCGCACCTGGTCCAGCTGCGCCAGCAGGCCGGCGTCTGCGTTCGCGTTCGCGTCCCCGGCCGGGGCCGCCCCCTCCTCGGGGGCGGCCTTCGGCTCGGCGTCGTCAGGAGTGGCGCCGGAGGGGACGTCGGGCTTCTCCTCGAAGCCCGGGGTCTCCTCCGTCACGCGGCACCGTCCTTGCGCTCGTCGTCCACGATCTCGGCGTCCACGACGTCGTCGTCGCCCTTGGCGTCACCCGCGCCGGCGGACGCGCCGCCCGCGGCCTGGGCGCCCTGGGCGTCGGCGTACATCGCCTGGCCGAGCTTCTGCGACACGGCCGCGACCTTCTCCGTGGCCGTGCGGATCTCGGCGGTGTCCTCGCCCTTGAGCTTCTCCTTCAGCTCGGCGACGGCGGCCTCGACCTCGGTCTTGACCTCGCCCGGGACCTTGTCCTCGTTGTCCTTGAGGAACTTCTCGGTCTGGTAGACGAGTTGCTCGCCCTGGTTGCGGGTCTCGGCGGCCTCGCGGCGCTTGTGGTCCTCCTCCGCGTAGCGCTCGGCCTCCTCGCGCATGCGGTCGACCTCGTCCTTCGGCAGCGAGGAGCCGCCGGTGACGGTCATCTTCTGCTCCTTGCCGGTGCCGAGGTCCTTCGCCGTGACGTGCATGATGCCGTTGGCGTCGATGTCGAAGGAGACCTCGATCTGCGGGACGCCGCGCGGCGCCGGGGGCAGACCGGTCAGCTCGAACATGCCGAGCTTCTTGTTGTACGCCGCGATCTCGCGCTCGCCCTGGTAGACCTGGATCTGCACGGAGGGCTGGTTGTCCTCGGCGGTGGTGAAGATCTCGGACCGCTTGGTCGGGATCGTCGTGTTCCGCTCGATCAGCTTGGTCATGATGCCGCCCTTGGTCTCGATGCCGAGGGACAGCGGGGTGACGTCGAGCAGCAGGACGTCCTTGACCTCGCCCTTGAGGACACCCGCCTGGAGCGAGGCGCCGATGGCGACGACCTCGTCCGGGTTGACCCCCTTGTTGGCCTCCTTGCCGCCGGTCAGCTCCTTGACGAGCTCGGCGACGGCGGGCATGCGGGTCGAGCCGCCGACGAGGACGACGTGGTCGATCTCGTTGATCGAGATGCCGGCGTCCTTGATGACGTTGTGGAACGGCGTCTTGCAGCGCTCCAGCAGGTCCGCGGTCAGCTGCTGGAACTGCGCGCGGGTGAGCTTCTCGTCCAGGTGCAGCGGGCCCTCGGCGGACGCCGTGATGTACGGCAGGTTGATCGAGGTCTCGGTGGACGAGGACAGCTCGATCTTCGCCTTCTCCGCGGCCTCGCGCAGACGCTGCAGCGCCATCTTGTCCTTGGAGAGGTCCACGCCGTGGCCGGACTGGAACTGCTTGACCAGGTAGTCGACGACCCGCTGGTCCCAGTCGTCACCACCGAGGTGGTTGTCGCCGTTGGTGGCCTTCACCTCCACGACGCCGTCGCCGATCTCCAGCAGCGAGACGTCGAAGGTGCCGCCGCCGAGGTCGAAGACGAGGATCGTCTGGTCGTCCTTGTCGAGCCCGTACGCCAGCGCGGCGGCCGTCGGCTCGTTGACGATGCGCAGGACGTTCAGGCCCGCGATCTCGCCGGCCTCCTTGGTGGCCTGGCGCTCGGCGTCGTTGAAGTACGCCGGGACGGTGATGACCGCGTCGGTCACCTTCTCGCCCAGGTAGGCCTCGGCGTCCCGCTTCAGCTTCTGCAGCACGAAGGCGCTGATCTGCTGCGGGTTGAACGGCTTGCCGTCCAGCTCGATCTTCCAGTCGGTGCCCATGTGGCGCTTGACCGACCGGATCGTCCTGTCGACGTTGGTCACGGCCTGGCGCTTGGCCACCTCACCGACCAGCACCTCGCCGTTCTTCGCGAAGGCGACGACGGACGGCGTGGTCCTGGCGCCCTCGGCGTTGGTGATGACGGTGGGCTCGCCGCCCTCCAGAACGCTGACGACGGAGTTAGTCGTGCCCAGGTCGATGCCGACCGCACGTGCCATGGTTGATTCCTCCAGCGACTTGAGTGGAACGGACTCAAGTGTGCACCACGGCTTCCCCCGGGTCAACAGACCTGAGCCTGGTGGGCTCAAGTCTTATCCGCTCCTTACACGCAACTGCCTTCCGGCCTGGAAGGACGCGGGGGGAGGCGGGGTGGTTGCGCCGCCGGGGAGGACGGGCGGGGCGAGGGCGGCGGGGGCGGGGGCGACGACGGTCGTGCGGCTGCGGCGGTCCGGGTGGAGGGGACCGAAACCACGGCGGGGGTGCGGGCCTGGTGCGGGGCCGGGGGTCTCATGACGGGTGCGACGGGTGGTGCTACGGGTGCGACGGGGGCGGCGGACCCGTGCGATCCGACGCCTGAATCGGACATCTCCACACGAACACGTTCCTCCGCCCAATGCAAGCCGCTCACCGCGTCCCGCGCGCGAGGCGCCGCTCCGCCCGATGCGCCGCCCGCGCGGACCGTCCCCCGCGGCTCGGCGGGCGTACGCAGGGAGCCGCGCGACACCATGGGCGCCGAGCCGGCCGTGAAGTACGCCCCGGCCGGCGCGGGCGCGCGACCGCCGCCGGCCGGCGCCGTACGGGTCCCCGTCGGCGCCCGTCGCACACCGCCGGCCGGCGTGACGCGGTCCGGCCCGCCCGACGCCCGGCGCATGAGGGCGGGCAGCCTTCGCGCACGCGCCGACCGCAGCCGCGCACCCTTACCGGCCGGCCGCGTACCCGTCGTCCCCGGCCGTCGCTCCGCCGCCGCCCCGGTCCGCCCGGCCGGCACCCCGGGCCCGCCCCCCGCCGCCGCCTTCCGCCGCCGCTGCGGCACCCGCACACCGCCACCGGCCGGCCCGCTCCCGCCGGGTCGCCGTCCCCCCGGCACCGCCCGTACCCCCGTGACCGCCCCCGGCCGGCCCCCACCGGGCATTCCCACCCGCACCCGGAGCAGCCCGAGCACCACCACCCCCGCCGCCCCCGCCACCCACCACACGGCCCCGGGCCGCATCCACCCCCCGTGCACCAGCACCCCCACCGCCACCCCGCCGGAGGCAGCCACCCCCACCACCAGCGTCACGCCCCTCCCCGTCAGCCCCAGCCGGCGCAGCCGGTGCGTCACGTGATCCGGCGCGGGGCGGTGCACGGGCCGGCCCGCCAGCCGTCGGCCCAGCAGCACCAGGGCGATGTCCGCGCACACCACGGCGGCGAGGGCGAACAACACCGCCGCCGAGGTCAGCGGCTCGTACCCGGCGCGCACCAGCACGGCCGCCCCCGCGGCCACGAACCCGGTGAACAGCGACCCGCACGCGCCGAGCGCGATCCGCGCGGGCGGCCAGTTGTGCATGAGGAACCCCGTCAACGCCGCCGCCTGCACGCTCAGCAGCGTCGCGAGACCGTCCATCACCTCGACCGAGGCGCACACCGCCACGCCGAAGACGGTGACCATCCCGATCGTCCCGGCGAGCCCGTCGCCGTGGTCGAAGGCCCGGAACGCGACGGCGACGACGGTCACCCACATCACCGCCGCCACTCCGCCGACCAGGCCCGTCTCCTCGTACGGCATGACGCAGGCCGCCGCCACCGCCGTACCGCCGGCCGCCACGCGGGCCCGCAGCCGCCACACGTCGGCGGCCAGCCCGAGCAGGGCGACGGCGGACCCGGCGGCGAGCAGGTCCACGGTCTCGTCGTCCAGCGCGGCGAGGCCGGTCCAGTGGCCGGCGCCCGCGACGCCGACGGTGGTGAGGACCACGGCGACCCCACCCAGCAGCGGCACGGGCGGACCGCCCGCGCGGCGCCGGTCGAGCAGTCCGAGGCGGCGTGCGGGCGCACGGAGCAGGGCCGCGAGCAGCGCGGCGAGGAAGAGGGCCGCGGTGGCGGCGGCGATCCCATAGAGCACGGGCCCTAAACTAAGGCGAATGTCACGTTTTGTGATGAATACGGAGATCAGCCCGGCGCGCCGTGTCCCACCCAAAGGTCCCACCCACAGGTCCCGCACCGTCCCGCCCTCGGCCCGGGCGGGGTCGATCGGGGCCCTCCCGGGGGCCCATCGGCGGTCGATCCGGCGCCGACCCCGGACCCGCTGAGGCGACCCTGAGCGACGCACATCACGAGTCCGCTGACTACAGTGCAGCTCAGGGGGTGGGTAGTCTCAGACGGACTGCATAAGTTACCGCTTAGTAATGACGGATCTTCGGATCCCCCTCGCAGGCCCGAGGAGCCCCTCATGCAACTCGCCGCGATCATCGTGTCGCTGGTTCTCACCGTGGTCGGCGTCGCCCTGCTCGCCCGCGCCATCGGCCAGTTCGTCCGGTACTTCAAGCTGGGCCAGCCCGTGCCCGCCGGCAGCCGGACGGACAACCCGTACCAGCGCAGCGTGACGCTGACCAAGGAGTTCCTCGGTCACACCCGGATGAACCGGTGGGGCGTCATCGGCCTCGCCCACTGGTTCGTGGCCATCGGCTTCCTCACGCTGCCGCCGACCCTCGTCCAGGCGTTCGGCCAGCTGTTCCAGGCCGACTGGGTGCTGCCGGTGATCGGGGGGTTCCTGCCGTTCGAGCTGTACATCGAGTTCATCGGCGTGATGACGGTCCTGGGCATCGCGGTGCTCATCGTGATCCGGCTGCTCAGCCTGCCGACGCGGCCGGGCCGCAAGTCCCGCTTCGCGGGCTCCAAGTCGGGCCAGGCGTACTTCGTCGAGTACGTCATCCTCACCATCGGCCTCGCCATCTACGTGCTGCGCGGCCTGGAAGGCGCGCTGCACCACGTCGAGCACTACGAGGCGTCGTACTTCGCGTCGTACCCGCTGGTCCTGGCCTTCGACGGGCTCGGCGTCGGCACCCTGCAGAACCTGGTGTACCTGGTCGCCACGATCAAGATCGGCACTTCGTTCGTGTGGATGATCGTGGTCTCGCTGAACACCGACATGGGGGTGGCGTGGCACCGGTTCCTGGCGTTCCCGAACATCTGGTTCAAGCGGAACGCGGACGGGTCGACGGCGCTGGGCGCGTTGCA